>NZ_BAAAWH010000001.1:1591585-1909903 GCF_039534975.1 Microbacterium terregens | reverse complement strand
CTTCCTGGTGATCGGCGACCTGTTCCGGGACCACCGACTCAACGGGTGGGTCAAGGCTCTGTGGATCATCTTCCTGATCTTCGTGCCCTTCCTCACCGCCCTCGTGTACATGATCGCGCGCGGCAAGGGCATGGCCGAGCGCAGCGCGGCCGGGAACCGTTCCGTCCCGGAGGCGGATGACTACCGTCCGGCGTCGTCGCGTACGCCCGCTGCCGACATCGCCCAGGCCAAGGCCCTGCTGGATGCCGGAACCATCAGTGCGGGCGAATTCGACGCCCTGAAGAGCAAGGCACTGGGAAACCAGTACTTCGGCGCCTAACCCGGCGAGGATCGATCCCGCCGGCGAAGCGTCCAGACGTGCTCGCTGGGGAAGTCCCGCGCCCAGTCTGCGGAGATGCCGGATCGCGATCCGACAGCGTCAGCCGGAGCCTGGATCTCGGTCAGATCGAGGATCTCGAATCCGGTCGCACGGAAGAGCTTGATCCACTCCGAGAACGTCAGGGTGAATTCGATGCCGCCCGGGTCATCGACGGCGTCCCGCCAGTCCAGGCGATGGCTGCCGAAGTATGGCCGCTCGAGTCGGCGTGCGATCGGGTATGACCCGTCCAGCGGCGAGCAGACGCTCACCAGTGCGTGATTGCCGAGGAACACCAGGATCCCGCCCGGCCGCAGCAGACGGTGGGCTTCGGGTATCCACTCGTAAGGGTCCGCCCAGATGGCCGCTCCGTACTCGCTGATCGCGAAGTCGAAGGAGTTGTCGGCGCAGGGGACTGCCTCCGCGTTGCCGTGGATCAGTTCGAGGGCCACACCATGCTGCTCAGAAAGCCTGCGGGCGGTACGGAGTTGCTCGGCTGAGTTGTCGATCCCTGTGACCGAAGCCCCCCTTCGTGCCATCCACCCCGACACGTAGCCCGTTCCGCATCCCAGTTCGATGGCCCGCATGCCGGTCATGTCGCCCGGAAGCAGGTGGAGTTCGCCTTCAGGGACCCCCCACACACCCCAGGTGGGCTCGGCCTGTGTCCAGGCGCGCGCACCGCCCTCGACCCACTCATGGGCCATGGCGTCCCAGTACGCGCGATTGACGGCAACATGCTCTGGGAGTTCGCCCATGTCGCGACACTATCCGGTCGCTGCGCACCGCGTCTCGAATGCGCGCGGGATCGAGCGGCTACGGGTCTCCGTGACGGCGACACCGTGGTGGTAGGTCAGCTCGCTGACTTCGGTGCAGTCCGGGTCGACGTCAGCACTCACCTGAAGCAGACCCGCCGGCTCCGCGCTGCTTGCAAGGTCGCATAGGATGCCACGGGCCGGATAGTCGATGGGCGGGGGTGGCGGTTGGCCGAGGGATTCACGATCATTGTGCGCGTCGAGGTGACAAGTGGCGCGGAGGTCTGGGCGGCGTTGGGCGAGCTCGAACGACGAGCGGGAGACATCACGGCGGGGGAGCTCAGCAAGCCCACCCGCTGGCGGGCTGGTGATGGCAGAAATCAGGTCAGCCACCGGGACCTCGGTGCCCTGCGAGATGCGATGGAGCAGCATCCGCTCGACCCGACCTCGATCGAGGTGTCCATGCACCGGCGCGCGCCCGCTGCCTACTGGGTGCTCCGCGGCTGGATCTACGAGAAGGAGTCCGCCTTCGAGGCGAGCGCTGAGATTGCAGGTCAAGATCGAGCAGAGGTCGAGCGGCTTTCTCGACGGCTCGCGGTCGAGCTCGAGCGCCAAGGGTGGTTGCCGGCCATTGGTCGTCTCCGAGCGTCATCCGTCGCCGACGACGGCCACGATGCGCCGGACGGCCAGGACGGGCCGCGCGCCACTGATGGGGTCCTCGTGACGGATGGCATGCAGGTCGACGACGAGCTGGACGCTGAACTGATGGCGGCAGAGAGCGAAGACGCGGGTGCAACGGCTGGACGTGAGCGCCGGACCTTCGGACGGTTCATCGCGGACCATTCCACGGGCCTCTCCGTCACTCTTGTAGGCTGCGTGACCGTCATCGCGATAGCTCTCTGGCTAGGGCTCATTCCCCTCTGAGGGAGGTCGTGGTGCGCGCCCGGGCAGGCGAACCGCTGTAGCCCGCCTGCCCGGTGCGTGAACAGGGTGGTCAGCCGGTCGCGCGGGCGGCCGTCTCGATCAGCTTCGCGGTCTCGGCCGGGTGCGAGACGTACCCGGCGTGCGACGCGTTGATCGCGGTGGTCTGCGCACCCATCCTCTGGGCCATGAAGCGCTGTGCCACCGGGGAGAGGGCTTTGTCATCGTTGGAGACTTGGTACCAGCTGGGGATCGTCTTCCACGCCGGCTCGCCCGACGCCTCCTGGAGGACCGCCACGTTGGCCGGACGCTGGGTCGCTGCCATGATGTCTGCCTCTCGCTCGGGCAGGTCCGCGGCGAAGATCTCGGGGAACTGCGCGGGATCGAGAGTCGCGTCGACGCCGCCGGGGAAGGGGCGAAGGACCAGGGAGTCGGGCGACAAACCGGCCCCGGGGTACTGCGCCGGATCGTTGAATTCGCCGAGGGTCTCACCCTCGGCTGGCGCAAAAGCCGCCGTGTAGACCAGGGCGTTGACGTTGCCTGCACCGACGGCGGCGATCGTGATGACCCCGCCGCCGTATGAGTGGCCGACGAGGACCACGTCGCCGTCGATCGAGTCGACGATGCTGCGGACGTAGGCCGCGTCGGACGCCAAGCCGCGGAGCGGATTGGCGACGGCGAGAACCGGGTAGCCGTCCTTCTCGAGCGTGGTGATCACCCCGCCCCAGCCACTTGCGTCGGCGAAGGCGCCGTGCACGAGCACGATAGTGGTCTGAGGCACGAACACGACTGCTCGACACCGCCAGCCGGCTCTTCTACACCGAGGGGCTCCGCGCCGTCGGGATAGATCGCGTCATCGCCGAAGCACAGGTCACCCGCGCCACGCTCTATCGGCACTTCCCGAGCAAGGACGACCTGCTCGTCGCCTACCTCACGCAAGTCGGCGAGGCGATCCGTGTCCGGACGAACGCCGCGCGAACCTCCCGTGCGGACCCCGACGACATCATCCGCACCGTCGCCCAGGCCATCGCCGACGACATCCAGAGCGCGGGCTTCCGCGGGTGCGCCTTCCTCAACGCCGCGGCCGAATACCCCGACCCCGACCACCCGGTCCACCGTGCCGTCCTCGAGCATCGGGAGTGGTTCCTCGCGACGATGGTCGAGCTCTTCGCTCAGACCGGGAAGATCGACGCAGAACCCGCAGCTCGGCATTTCGTGATGCTGCGGGATGGCGCGATGACCGCCGGCTCTCTGACCGACCCGCAGCCGATTTGCGCGACCTTCCTGCGCGGCATCGAGGGACTCCTGGTCTATCGCAGCGGCCTGGAAGTCGACGCCGGCGACGCGTGACCCAACGGACGACGACGGGCTCAACCCGACCATGGGCGCTCGAGACGCGGGGTGCGAACCGCTGCGGCGCTACGGTGCCGTCACGTCGATGAGCACCTTGCCGACGGCGCCCTGCTCGACAGCGCGATGGGCGTCGGCGGTCTGCTCGAGCGCGAACCGGTGCACCGGTAGTCCGGCCTCGACGCCGATCGGCAGCGCGCCGTCGCGGATCGCCGCGTTCACGTCTTCGGCACCCTGACGGAGGGCGTCCGCGCCCACGGTGTAGAGCAACACGAACTGGTACCGCAGGTTCAGTCGCATTGCCGCCCCCACATCCAGCGGGAAACCTTCCGCACGATCGTTCGCATACGAGGCGATCGTCGTCCGAGACCGGGCGACGGCGAGATTCAGCGCGTTGTTGCCGCCCACGCTGACCTCGACGATCTGATCCACGCCATCGGGGGCGATCGCGCGGATCCGCTGCGCGGCATCCGGGGCGGTGTAGTGCACGACATGCAGTGCGCCCGCGGCGGCCGCCAGTTCTGCCTTCTCCTCGTTGGACACGGTGGCGATCACGGTCGCGCCGGCCCAGCGAGCGAGCTGGATGGCGGCATGCCCGACCGCACCAGCGCCCCCGGCGACGAGCACGCTCCGTCCCGCGAGGACGCCCGGCGCCAGTCGGCTCGGGCCGTCTTCGGCGACGGTGAGCGCGCGGTGCGCGGTGAGGGCGGGCACACCGAGGGAGGCGCCGAGATCGAAGTCGGCCACGTCGGGGAGCGGGAAGACCCGCTCGACCGGAAGCACGGTGTACTCCTGGGCGGTGCCGCCGGTGGGGCGCTGCCACGCCGAGAGTGCAAGCCAGACGCGGTCGCCGACCGATAGCTGACTGACGTCGTCGCCGACAGCATCCACCACACCGGCGCCGTCCTGGTTCGGCACGAACTCCGTGCCGGGACCGGCGGCGCTGCCGCCACCGCTGCGGGACTTCCAGTCGGTCGGATTCACGCCGGACACCACGATCCGGACCCGCACCTCCCCGCGATCGGGCTGCGGCAGCTCTCGTTCGGTCAGCTGCAGGACGGACGCGCTACCAGGCTTCGTGTAGACGATCGCTCTCATACCTGGGCCCAACCGCGGCGCCGCCGGGGATCTTCCCTGGTGACCGATCTTCCTTCAGGCCGTGTCGCATTCGACAGAAGATCCTCGGCGTGATGCATGCATCTCGCGAAGAACGTGAACATCTCAACGTACCGGTGGTGGGACTCGAACCCACACGCCCTTTCAGGCAAAGCATTTTGAGTGCTCCGCGTCTGCCATTCCGCCACACCGGCTCCGGCACGTCCGCGAACGACGATACCGTAGGATTCAATGGTGACTGACGAAGAGCAGGCGACCGGTTCTCCGGCATCCACGCCCCGACGAGTGGTCGTTGCGGAGGACGAGTCGTTGATTCGGCTCGACATCGTCGAGATCCTCCGGGACAACGGCTTCGACGTCGTCGGCGAGGCGGGCGACGGCGAGACCGCGGTTCAGCTGGCCACCGAACTGCGGCCCGACCTGGTCATCATGGACGTGAAGATGCCGCACCTCGATGGCATCTCCGCTGCCGAGAGGCTGAGCAAGAACCACATCGCGCCCGTCGTGCTCCTGACCGCGTTCAGCCAGAAAGAGCTCGTCGAACGCGCGAGCGAAGCCGGCGCTCTCGCATACGTGGTCAAGCCGTTCACGCCGAACGACCTGCTGCCCGCGATTGAGATCGCCCTCGCGCGCTACGAGCAGATCATCACGCTCGAGGCCGAAGTGGCCGACATGGTCGAGCGCTTCGAGACCCGCAAGCTCGTCGACCGCGCCAAGGGCCTGCTGAACGAGAAGATGGGCTTGTCCGAGCCCGAGGCGTTCCGCTGGATCCAGAAGGCGTCGATGGATCGCCGCCTCACGATGCAGGACGTCGCGAAGGCGATCATCGAGCAGCTGGCCCCCAAGAAGGGCTGACGGGCCGAGCGGCCGACGCCTCTCAGACCGTCGGAGCGCTCTTGATCATGTTGGTGATCCGGACCGTCGACAGTCGTCTGCCCTGATCGTCGCTGACCGCGATCTCGTGCACGGTGAGACTGCGTCCGAGGTGGACGGGCGTGCACACGCCGGTCACGAGCCCGGACGTCGCCGAGCGCGTGTGGGTCGCGTTGATGTCGACGCCGAGCGCCAGTCGCCCGGGTCCCGCGTGGAGGTTCGCAGCCATCGATCCGAGTGACTCCGCCAGCACGACGTACGCGCCACCGTGCATGAGCCCGACGGGCTGCGTGTTGCCCTCCACCGGCAATGTCGCGACGCAGCGGTCGACGGAGAACTCGAGGAACTGCATCCCCATCTTCTCGGCCAGAGCTCCCATTCCGCGCTGGGCGACCCGCGCCGAACCGTTCACGTCTGTGGGTGGCTGGGGGGTCATCGCTCGCCTTCGGGCCCTCGTCGGATTGCTGTCATCCGCCCTGACTAGGCTGTCAGGGTGACGGACTCCGCAAAGCCTACCTTCCTCATCGTGGACGGCCATTCGCTGGCATATCGGGCGTTCTTCGCACTCCCCGTGGACAATTTCACGACCAAGGACGGCCAGCACACCAACGGGATCTACGGGTTCCTGGCGATGCTGATCAACCTGATCAAGGCCGAGCGGCCCACCCATCTGGCGGTCGCGTTCGATACCTCCCGGCAGTCTTTCCGCTCCCGCGAGTACCCCGAGTACAAGGCGAACCGCTCCGAGACGCCCAGCGAGTTCAAGGGACAGATCCCGCTCCTGCAGGACTGCCTGGCCGCCATGAGCATCACGGTGCTGCAGAAAGAGGACTTCGAGGCCGACGACATCCTGGCGACGCTCGCGACCCAGGGCGCTGAGCTGGGCTACGACGTCCTGGTGTGCTCGGGCGACCGCGACACCATCCAGCTCGTCAACGACGACATCACGCTGCTCTACCCGAATGTCCAGGGCGTATCCCAGCTGAAGCGGTACGACACTGCAGCCGTGATCGAGCGTTACGGCGTTCGGCCCGAGCAATACCCCGACATCGCGGCACTGGTCGGCGAGACCAGCGACAACCTGCCCGGCGTGCCCAAGGTCGGCGAGAAGACCGCGGTGAAGTGGATCGGTCAGTTCGGCTCGCTCGACGCCCTCCTCGAGAACGCCGACAAAGTCACCGGTGTCGTCGGCAACAACCTCCGCGAGCACATCGAGGACGTGCGTCGCAACCGCCGGCTCAATCGACTGCTGCGCGACGTCGAGCTTCCCGTGACGCCCGCCGAGCTCGCTGCACGGCCGATGGACGCCCAGGCCGTTCGCGACATCTTCGCCCGCCTCGAGTTCCGCACGCTCCTTCCCCGCGTCTTCGACGCCGCCGGGATCGATGAGGCCACGAGCACCGCCACGGCCCCCGCCGCGGTCATCATGCCCACCCCTGCCCAGCTGGCTGCACCGGATCTCGCGACGTGGGCCTCTGACGCGGCCGGCGAAGTCGGGGTGACTCTCGTCTTGGAGGGCGGGCTGCCGCGCCGGGTGGGGCTGGCGACGGCCGAGGCGGTCGTCGAAGCCGACTGGACGCCCGAGGTGGCCGCACAGCTCACGCCCTGGCTGTCGGCGGACTCACCCAAGGTCTTCAGCGACGCCAAGCCGCAGGTGAAGGCGCTGCGACGCGCCGGCATCCGCGTGGGCGGCCTCGCCTTCGACACGTCCATCGCGGGCTGGCTGCTGCGCCCCAGCTTCCCCGACAAGACGCTCTCCGACCTGGTGGACCGCTATCTGGGCGAGAAGCTGCCCGAAGCCGACCCCACCCAGCTCGTTCCCGAGACGGAGGGAGCGACCCCCGGTCAGCTGTCCTGGTTCACGCTGCGTGTCGCCGCCGCCTTGCGCGCGGAGCTTCCGCCCAGCGTTCTGACCGTTCTCGCGGACATCGAACTGCCGACGCTGCTGACGCTCGCCGACATGGAGCTGGCGGGGGTGGCGGTCTCGCACGCGAAGCTCTCGGGCTTCTCCGCCGATCTGACCCGGCGCGCCGACGCCATCGCGCTGGACGCGTACGCGGCGATCGGCCGGGAGGTCAACCTCGGCTCACCCAAGCAGCTGCAGGAGGTCCTGTTCGAGGAACTGCAGCTGCCCAAGACGCGCAAGACGAAGACGGGCTATTCGACGGATGCCGCGGTGCTCGCCGACCTGCAGGAGTCCAACCCCCATCCCTTCCTGGATCTGCTGCTGCAGCATCGCGAAGCCACGAAACTGCGACAGATCATCGAGTCGCTGGACACCGCCATCGGGGCTGATCACCGCGTCCGGACCACCTATGTGCAGACGGGCAGCCAGACCGGACGCCTGTCCAGCACCGACCCGAACCTGCAGAACATCCCGGTCCGCACGGAGGAGAGCCGCCGCATCCGGGCAGCCTTCGAAGTCGGTGAGGACTACGAGACGCTGCTGACTGCGGACTACTCCCAGATCGAGATGCGGATCATGGCGCACCTGTCGGAGGACCCGGGGCTGGTGGAAGCGTTCAACTCCGGCGAGGACCTGCACCGGTTCGTCGGCGCCCGGGTCTTCGGGGTCACCCCCGAGGATGTGACACCTGCGATGCGCACGAAGGTGAAGGCCATGTCGTACGGCCTCGTCTACGGCCTGTCGGCGTTCGGACTCTCCAAGCAGTTGCGCATCGAGCAGACCGAGGCCAAGCAGCTCATGATGGAGTACTTCAACCGGTTCGGCGCGGTGCGCGATTACCTTCGCTCGTCGGTGGAGCAGGCGAAGATCGACGGCTACACCGAAACGATCTTCGGTCGACGGCGCCCGTTCCCGGACCTGGGAAGCCCCAACCGCGTGCTCCGCGAGAACGCCGAACGGGCGGCACTCAACGCTCCGATCCAGGGCAGCGCGGCGGACATCATGAAGATCGCGCTGTTTCACATCCACGACGAGTTCGCCGCCGCGCAGCTGCGCTCTCGGGTTCTCATGCAGATCCACGACGAACTGGTCATCGAGGTCGCCCCGGGGGAGTGGGACGCCGCGGAGCGGATCGTCCGCGACCGGATGGGAGACGCCGCCAGCCTCACTGTGCCGCTCGATGTCCAGATCGGCCGAGGAGCGGACTGGAACGAAGCGGGTCACTAGCCCGCTTGGTGGCCTGTCGGTCCTTGCCTAGGCTCGATGACATGACTGATGCACCACGCACGCCCACGCAGATCGATACGATCGCCGACGCCTGGGTCGACACTCTCGCCGAGCAGATGCCGACACTCGCGACCTACATCGGCCGCTCCGAATACAACGACCGGTACGGCGACTACACGCCCGAGGGGACGGAGAGGCTCGTCGCCGCGGGACGCCAGACCATCAGCGCGCTCGAGGCCGCCACAGCGGTGGACGCCATCGACGTCGTCACGAAGGAGGACCTCAGCCGGGAGCTCCGCCTCGAACTCGACCTGCACGAAGCGAAGTGGAATCTCCGCGACCTCAACGTGATCGCCTCTCCGGTGCAGGACATCCGCGCAGTGTTCGACCTGATGCCGACCGACACCGCCGATGACTGGTCCGTGGTCTCCACCCGGCTGAAGGCCCTGCCCGGAGCGATCGAGGGCTACATCACCACGCTGCGCGAAGGGATCGCCCAGGGAGTCGTGCCCGCCCGTCGTCAGGTCATCGAAGTCGTCACGCAGATCGCCCGCTACACGAACGACGGGGGATTCTTCGCCACGTTCGCCGGCGAGGCCGCACCGGTGGAGGGTCAGCTGCCCGCATCCCTCTCCCGTGAGCTCTCCGACAACGCGAACGCGGCACGCGTCGCATACGACGCGCTCGCGCAGTTCCTCGGCTCCGAGCTCGCACCCGTCGCAGAGGGGAAGGACGCCGTCGGACGCGATCTGTACGCCCTTCAGTCGCGGAGGTTCCTCGGCGCGACGATCGACCTCGACGAGACCTACGACTGGGGCGTCGAGGAGCTCGCGAGGATGGTCGCCGAGCAGGAGTCGATCGCCGACCAGATCCTGGCCGGCGCCTCCGTCGAGGAGGCCGTCGCCTTCCTCGAGAAGGACCCCTCGCACAAGCTGCACGGCACGGAGGAACTCCAGCGCTGGATGCAGGCCACCAGCGATCGGGCCATCGCCGAGCTGGGCAGGACCCACTTCGACATCCCCGAGCCGATCCGCCGGCTGGAGTGCATGATCGCGCCCACGAAAGAGGGTGGGATCTACTACACCGGGCCGACCGATGACTTCTCGCGTCCGGGTCGCATGTGGTGGTCCGTGCCGGAAGGGGTGGAGGAATTCGACACCTGGCGTGAGCTGACCACCGTGTACCACGAGGGCGTCCCCGGACACCACCTGCAGATCGCGCAAGCGGTGTACAACCGTTCGCAGCTGAACTCGTGGCGGCGCCTGCTGGCCGGCACATCCGGCCACGCTGAAGGGTGGGCGCTCTACGCCGAGCGACTGATGGAACAGCTCGGCTACCTGGAGGACCCCGCCGATCGACTCGGGATGCTGGACGGCCAGCGTATGCGGGCGGCGCGAGTGGTTCTGGACATCGGCGTCCACCTCGAAAAGCCCCGCCCGGACGGCCAGGGCACGTGGGATGCGGACTACGCGCTGGCGTTCATGCGCCGCAACGTCAACATGTCGGACGAGTTCGTGCAGTTCGAGGTCAACCGGTATCTCGGCTGGCCCGGCCAGGCGCCCTCTTACAAAGTCGGCCAGCGCATCTGGGAGCAGATCCGCGACGATGCGAAGGCGGCGGAAGGGGACGCCTTCGACATCAAGACGTTCCACAAGCGTGCTCTGGACCTGGGAGGCGTCGGGTTGGACACCCTTCGCTCGGCTCTCGCCGGCTGACCGATCATTCCCCGACGGGGAGGTCTCGCGACAGAAGTCGCGCGACCTCCCCGTCGCTGGTCTGCGTGAAGTCGGCGTAGAACTGCCCCACGGCCCAGAAGTCCCGGACTCGACGCAGGCAGATGAAGTCGTCGACCACGTCGGCGTCGGGCAGCCATTTCGCGGGGGCGACCGGCACCGCCAAGACGATCCGAGCGGCGCCGTGTGCGCGAAGCGCCGTGCACGCTGCCATCGCGGTGGCCCCGGTGGCGACACCGTCATCCACCACGATCGCCGTCCTCCCGCTCACTGAGGGGGTGGATGCCGCGAACAATCGGGTTCGGCGATCGAGCTCGACGCGCTCTGACTCTTCGACCGTGGCCAACTGCTCCGGCGTCACACCCCCCTGGCGCACGGCGTCGGTATTGACGATCTTCACGCCCTCCGCAATCGCGCCCATGGCGTACTCCTCATGAGCAGGAGCACCCAGCTTGCGGACGACCGCGGCGGCGAGCGGAAGGCCCCGTGCACGCGCCACCTCGGCCGCCACCACGACGCCGCCCCGCGGAATGCCGAACACGATCGCACGCGGATCGGACACCGTCTCGAGCGCCGCCGCGAGCTGCCGTCCGGCATCCACGCGATCCGCGAAGATGCTCACGCGCACACCCTACGCTTGCCGGCATCCGCGTGGCACGGGAATGCGCGAGAGCGGCAACGGGTTCATATGCATGCGCATAGAAAGGAAGTGCTGGGATGGCTGCTGTCGCACCGACCGAACTCGACTTGGGGCTGGACACCTTCGGGGACGTGACGCGGGATGCGTCCGGGGAGTTCCTCAGTGGCGCGGAGACGATCCGCAATGTCGTGGATCAGGCGGTACTGGCCGACGAGGTCGGTCTCGCCTTCTTCGGCGTGGGGGAGCACCACCGACCCGAGTTCGCGATCTCGAGCCCCGAGATCGTCCTCGCCGCTGCTGCCGCTCGCACCACGAACATCCACCTGGGCACCGCGGTGACCGTCCTGTCCTCGGACGATCCGGTGCGGGTCTACGAGCGCTTCGCGACCCTCGACGCCGTCTCGCGCGGCCGCGCCGAGGTGATCCTGGGACGCGGATCGTTCATCGAGTCCTTCCCGCTGTTCGGGTACGACCTGCGTGACTACGAGGCGCTGTTCGATGAGAAGCTCGACCTCTTCTCGCAGCTTCTCACCGAGAAGCCGGTGACCTGGCAGGGTTCGACCCGGGCCTCGCTCACCGACGCGGACGTCTTTCCGAAGACCGAGAACGGCCTCAAGGCGTGGGTGGGTGTGGGTGGCACACCGGAGTCCGTCGTCCGCGCCGCACGCTACGGCTACGGCCTGATGCTGGCGATCATCGGGGGTCCCGCAGCGCGGTTCCGCCCGTTCGTGGACTTGTACCACCGCTCGCTGGACTCGTTCGGGCGCGAGCGGATGCCGATCGGCGTGCACTCACCGGGCCACATCGCCGAGACCGACCAGCAGGCGTGGGAAGAGGCCTACGAGGGGTTCGAGTCGATGAACAACACCATCGGCAAGGAACGCGGCTGGCCGCCCTACAGTCGCATGCGCTTCCAGCACGACGTCGGTCCGGAGGGGGCCCTGTACGTGGGATCGCCAGAGACCGTGGCGCGGAAGATCGCCGACACGGTGCGCGCCCTCGGGAGCACGCGGTTCGACATGAAGTTCTCCACCGGGACGCTCTCGCACGAGAACATGATGCGCTCGATCGAGCTCTTCGGCACACGCGTTCAGCCGCTCGTCCGCGATCTGCTCTCCTGAGGAGCGACCGGAAGGCGGCAGCATCCGCCCCGCACCCCGGCTTGCTGACGCGAGCCATAGCATGACAGCATGACCGATGCTCCCGCCCGGCCCCTCCCGCTCTCGGAACGCCTCGACAGGCTGCCCTTCACCCGGCGGCACCTGCGCGTCCTGACCGGTTCGGGAATCGGCTGGGCGTTGGATGCGATGGATGTCGGCCTCATCTCGTTCGTCATCGCGGCCCTGGCCGTGCAGTGGAATCTGGCGCCGAGTGAGACCGCGTGGATCGCCTCCATCGGGTTCGTCGGCATGGCGATCGGTGCCAGCCTCGGCGGTCTGCTCGCGGATCGCTTCGGGCGCCGCCAGGTGTTCGCCGTCACGCTGCTCGTCTACGGGATCGCCACCGGCGCGAGCGCACTGGTGAGTGGGCTCGCGGCGTTGCTCGTCCTGCGATTCCTGGTCGGCCTCGGGCTCGGGGCAGAGCTTCCGGTCGCCTCCACCTACGTCAGCGAGTTCGCTCCCGCCCGGATCCGCGGTCGGCTGATCGTGATCCTCGAAGCATTCTGGGCAGTCGGCTGGACAGCAGCGGCACTCATCGGCTTCCTCGTGATCCCCGGTTCGGACGACGGCTGGCGCTGGGCGTTCGCGCTCGGCGCGCTCCCGGCTGCGTACGCGCTCATCGTCCGATGGGGTCTGCCCGAGTCTGCGCGTTGGCTTGCGCGCCGCGGCCGGCACGCCGAGGCGGATGCCGTCGTCCGTTCGTTCGAGCAGGCCGCCGGGGCCCCGTCGCCCGCCGTCGGTGACGTGCAGCCGGACGAGCCGGCGCCCGCCGCGCTGTCGTCGCGAGAGCGTCTGTCCGCGCTGTGGTCGCGTGAGTTCCGGGTACGGACGGCGTGTCTGTGGCTCGTGTGGTTCTGCGTCAACTTCTCGTACTACGGGGCGTTCATCTGGATTCCGTCGATCCTCGTCTCGCAGGGATACGACCTCGTGCGATCCTTCGGGTTCACACTGATCATCACGCTGGCGCAGCTGCCCGGATACGCGGTGGCCGCGTGGCTCATCGAAGTGTGGGGACGGCGCCTGACGCTGTCCGTCTTCCTGCTCGGATCGGCGGCGTCGGCGGTTCTGTTCGGCACGGCGTCGGGGGAGACCATGGTCATCGCGACGGGGATGGCGCTGTCGTTTTTCAACCTCGGCGCCTGGGGTGCCCTGTATGCGGTGACCCCGGAGATGTACCCGACGTCGCTGCGCGCGACGGGTTCAGGGTGGGCCGCCGGCGTGGGCCGCATCGCGTCCATCATCGCTCCGCTCAGCGTGCCGCTTCTGCTTGCATCGGGCGGAGCACCCCTTCTGTTCGTCGTTTTCGCAGCGTTCTTCGCGGTCGCGGCAGGAGCCGCGTGGGGGCTCCTCGACCGACGCGGGCTGGCACTCGACGATCGGTGAGTTCACGGTGGGCCCCGCTCCCCACCCGGCGCGCGGATGCCGCGCATAGGCTGGGGGAGTGACAGCCGTCCGCTACGTGGCCATTGGCGATTCCTTCACCGAGGGAGTCGGCGACGAACTCCCGGACGGCCACGTACGGGGCTGGGCGGACCTGGTCGCCGCGGGCTGGGCGGACGCGACAGCACGCCCCATCGAGTACGCCAACCTCGCGATCCGCGGCAAGCTGGCGTGGCCGATCGTCCAGGAGCAGCTCGAGCCGGCGCTCGCGCTGCGGCCGACCCACCTGTCCTTCAACGGCGGCGGAAATGACATGATCCGGCCACGGACCTCCATCACGCACGTCGTCGACGCCTTCAGCCGCGTGATCGAGCGCTGCGACGAGGAGGGCGTTCGACTGATCCTGCTCTCCGGCGCGAACCCGTCGGCGCAATTGCCGCTGAGCCGACTCATCCAGCGCCGCGGCGACCTGCTCTCGCACGCGGTGAGCGCCCGCATCGCGGACCGCGCGGACATCGTTCGGGCGTTCAACTGGCCCGACCGGGAACTCTCCTCACCGGCCTACTGGTCAGAAGACCGCCTTCATATGAACTCGCGCGGCCATCACCGTGTCGCCGCACGCGTGCTGACCGCGCTCGGCATGGAGCCGCCCGCGCAATGGTGGTCGCTGCCGCCGCTGCCCGCGGCCGCGCGCATGCGGGGGTCCTCTTATTACCGGGAACACCTCGGCCCATGGGTGCAGCGCAGACTCACCGGCACCTCGTCGGGCGACGGCCGCGTGGCCAAATACCCCGACTTCGCCGCCATCGAGCCGTCAGTCCGCTGACCGGACCGAGTACACCAGCTCGGCGAATTGCCCCGACTGTCGCACGGACTCGAGCCGCAACCGGTCCGACTCGATACGCCGGGGGAGCAGCGGTTTGCCCGCCATCAGTGTGACCGGCGCCACCGAGACCCGGATCTCGTCGAGATGCCCGGAGTCGGCGAACTGACCGACGAGATCGCCGCCGCCCACGAGCCAGATGTCGCGGTCCTTCGCGGCCTCGCGGACTTCGTTCCACAGCGCGGCGACGTCGCCGTTTCGGAAGCGGATATCGGCCCCGTCGACCTCCGGTAAGGCGCGAGAGGACAGCACGAAGCTGACGCTGTCTCCGTAGAACCACTTCTCGGGATGCTCGAGCAGATTCTCATGATCAAGGATCCACTCATACGTCGTCGAGCCCATCACCAGGGCACCGATCCCGGCGAGAAATCCGGAGAAGTCGGACTCCGCCTCATCGGCACCTGGCACGACGAAGAGCCACGACAGGGAGTTCTCGTCGTCGGCGAGGAACCCGTTGAGGGTGGTTGCGGTGTTGTAGACGACGCGCGGCATGAGGTTCAACCTAGCGAGCGCTGCCGACCCTTGACGCGCATTCAACCTGTTGGTATTGTACCAAACGGTTGAACATGAGGGGGGGGGAATGATGACGGAAGATCAGCTCAGTCGCACGTTCGCGGCCCTCGCTGACCCCACCCGGCGGGCGATCCTCTCGCGGCTCACCACCGGTGCGGCCACGGTGGGGGAGTTGGCGGCGCCGTTCGCGATGACGTTCGCCGCCGTGTCGAAGCATCTCAGGGTGCTCGAGCACGCCGGGCTGGTCAGCCGGGGGAGAGACGCCCAGTACCGACCGGCCACGCTCAACGCGCGCCCGCTGGCGGCGGCATCCCGTTGGATCGGCGATTATGCCCGATTCTGGACCGACAGTGTCGGCGCACTCGATGACTATCTCAACGCCCTGCAGCAGCTGGGTGACCAACCGCCGTCCGATGCATCCGGACACGAATCCTACGAGAAGGAGACCCCTCATGACTGACTACTTCACCGTCACTCGCACCCTGGACGCGCCGCGGGAGCTCGTCTTCGACGCGCTCACCAAGCCCGAGCACTTCGCGGTGTGGTTCGGGACCGCAGAAGTGCAAGTGCCTCAGGAGACGCTTTCCATGGACGTGCGGCCGGGCGGTCAGTTCCGGGCTGTCATGCACCTACCGGACGGCAATCTCATCCACTGGTCGGGAACCTACGTCGAGGTCGATCCGCCCACGCATGTGGCGATGACGCTCACCGATCAACCGGACGACGATTCCGGACTCCCCGTCATCTTCGACCTGGAGTCCGTCGCCGGCGGCACGCTCCTGACCATCCGCCAAGACCGTTCCGACTTCACCGATGAGCAGGTCGCCGCGACGATCGCCGGCTACAACGCGTTCCTCGACGACATGGCGAAGGTGATCGCAGGACTGCGCTCCTGACCCATGGGGGAGCGGCGTGTCAACCCCTTGTCGCCCCGGAAACGAGCGACCAGGGTGATATTGCTGAGACGCGCCGCGTCCATCGGAAAGGAAGTGCCATGAGCATCGGAGCAGGAGTCGTCCTCTTCGTCATCGGAGCGATCCTCGCGTTCGCGGTCAACATCGAGCTGGAGTGGATCAACCTCGACCTGATCGGGTACATCCTCATGGGTGCAGGGGTGCTGGTCTTCCTCGTCGGCATCATCCTGCTCATGCGCAAGCGCTCGAGCGAGACCGTCACGCGCACCGCGGTCGACCCGGCCGCCAACGAGCGCGTCACCCGTCAGTCGACCAGCTCGACCGACGATGTGATCTGATTCACCGGAGAGCCCGGATCGGCGGCGACTTCGCCCCGCTCCGGGCTCTTCGCTGTGGTCGGGCGACCCCTCGCAGTCCTGCCACACTGAGGTCATGACGAACGCTCTCGCCGAAGACCAGGTCGAATCCGGCGAGAAGCGACACCGACGGCGACGGCGACTCTGGCTCGTCCTCGGACCGATCGTGGGCGTCCTGCTGGTGGCGGGGATCGTCACGTCGGTCACCCCGTGGCCCTCGGCGATGCTGATCCGCTCCGTCTTCGAGAGCGGCGGCACGGCGACGGCACAGGAGATGGCCAAGTACGTCCCGGATGCGGAGCTGAACGCGACGCTCGATGTCCAGTACGGTGACGACGGCGAAGCGACGATGCTCGATGTGTTCACGCAGGCGGACGCGGGGGAGGTCCGGCCCACCGTGGTCTGGGTCCACGGCGGGGCGTGGATCGCCGGGTCGAAGGAGAACGTCGATCCGTATCTGCGTATCCTCGCGACGCACGGGTACACGACGATCGGGGTGAACTACAGCCTCGGTCCCGAGGCGACCTATCCGACGGCGATCACACAGCTCAATCAGGCACTCGCGTACATCCGCGAAAATGCGGACGAGCTGAACGTCGACGCGACGCAGATCGTGCTGGCGGGGGACTCGGCCGGTGCGCAGTTGGCCAGCCAGCTCGCGACCGCCATCACCAATCCTCGGTACGCGGCCCTGCTCGACGTCGAGCCGGCCCTGTCATCGGATCAACTCGTCGGCATCATCCTCAACTGCGGTGTCTACGATCTGAGGGCGATGGCCGAGCTGCAGGGTCTGCCGGCCTGGGGCCTCAAGATCGCACTGTGGGCGTACACCGGGAGCAAGGACTGGTCCGAGCTGTCGTCCGGGGCCACCATGTCGACCATCGAGTTCGTCAACGCGGACTTCCCGAAGACCTACATCAGTGGCGGCAACGGCGACGGCCTGACCTGGCTGCAGTCGATTCCGCTGGCTCAGCGCCTGGATGAGCTCGGAGTCCCGGTGACGGAACTGTTCTGGCCGGCGCCGCACGAACCGCAGCTGGCCCACGAGTACCAGTTCCATCTCGACCTGCCCGAAGCGCAGGAGGCGCTGACGAAGACCCTCGACTGGCTGGCCGAGACCACGACGGGGCAGTGAGCGCAGTTGCGACGCGGTCCGAATCTGTCTGAGTTGACATAATGTGCATTATCGGCAAATGCTCATGCGGGCCGTTCTCTGGGCGCGAACCGCGGGGCGGTCGCCGACCCGGACGACTCATGAGATGGACACGCCGCAGCGCGCCGGTCTGTGCGAGCGCGCCTGCCGGGTCTATGCTGTGGACCGCACCTCACAGGTAACTCCCAGAAAGGGACGACTCATGTCTACCGAATACGCAGCGGAGAAATCCGCCGTCAACGGCATTCGCACCGCCCTCGGAATCGGCGGCGTTCTCTCCGTCATCATCGGAATCCTCATCCTCGCCTGGCCGGACAAGACGGCGATGGTCGTCACGGCGATCATCGCGATCTACGCCATCGCGGCCGGCCTCGTGTACGCCGGGCTCGGGATCTTCTCCAAGACCAAGGGCGGCTGGTCGCGCGTCGGCCACATCGCTCTCGGCATCCTGTTCATCATCGCCGGCATCGTCGCGTTCCTGAACCTGGGGGCGGCAACCGCGTGGCTCGCACTGTTCCTCGGATTCCTCGTCGGCATCCTGTGGATCGTCGAGGGCGTCGTGGCGCTCTCCACGCTGAACCAGGCGGCCTCGAAGGGCTGGACGGTCTTCTTCGCGATCATCAGCATCATCGCCGGCATCGTGCTGTTCTTCTCCCCCATCTGGGGCGCGCTGGTGCTGTGGTGGCTGTTGGGCATCTCGCTCATCGTGCTCGGCATCATCCAGATCATCCGGGCCTTCACCTTCTCCAACAAAGACATCTAGTCCCACACCACGAGGAGCGCGCCCCCGGATCTTCCCGGGGGCGCGCTCCTTCGTGCTGGCCGTTGCCGCCTTCAGGAAGTCGGCAGCTTGCGCCGCCACCACTCCAGCACGGCCTCGAAGCGCTCGATGCGGTGCCGCGGCTGCCCGGCACGGGTGAGCTCGTGATTCTCGCCGGGGAACACCAGCAGTTCGGCGTCCGTCCCCTGCCGCTTCAGCGCCGAGTAGTACCTCGTCGCCTGTTCGAGCGGGCAGCGGAAATCCAGTTCGGAGTGGATGACGAGGGTGGGCGTCGCCACCTGGCCCACGACCGCCAGAGGGCTCTGGCGGGCGATGGCCTCGGGGTCGGTGCCGACGTATTCGTCTCCGAAGAACGAACCGATGTCACTGGTCCCCTGGAAGGAGGCGGGGTCGAGGAATCCGCGTTCGACGATCGCCGCGGCGAACCGATGGTCGTGGGCGATGACCCAGGCGGTGAGGTAGCCGCCGTACGAACCGCCCATGATGCCGACTCGTTCGCCGTCGAGGCGGGCGTCCTGCGCGACGGCTCCGTCGAGGAAGTCGACGACGTCGAAGAAGTCGACGGTGCCCATGGCGCCCCGGATGCTGCGGCCGTGCTCGCGCCCGTAGCCGGCGGAACCCCGTGGATTGCAGTAGACGACCGCGTATCCGGCATCCACCAGCACCTGCGTCTCATCGAAGAGGTGTATGCCGTACGCAGCATACGGTCCGCCGTGGATCTGCAGGAGGACCGGAAACGGTCCCTCCCCCGCGGGCTGCGCGACCCAGCCGTGGATCGGGTATCCGTCACGACCGGGAATCGTGAGTTCGCGCGGCGTCACGATCGGCACTCCACCGCCGAAGGAGGTCAGTGCACGCGTGCGTCCGTCCTCCACCAGGACCAGCTCTCCCAGTGATCCGGGATCGGCGACGGATGCCACGACCCGCTCCCCCGCGGCGGCCGAGCCGCCGACCTCGACGTCACCGCCGAGCACCTCGGTGAGCTCGCCGTCGCGGGTCACGCGCAGCAGACGGAGGCGACCTCGCGCGCGGTCCTGAACGAGGAATTCCTTCCCCACCGCGGTGATGGAGCTGCCCACCTCGCCGAGATCGATCGTCTCGGCATCCGTCACCCGTCGCGGGCCCTCGTGCTCGACCAGCCACAGTCCTGTTGCTGCTCCGACGAAATCGAGTCCCGAGTCTCCGACATCGGCCGCGAGCAGGGCGATCGTCCCGTCGGCGGCGACCGCGACCTCGGAGATCGAGAGCCCGGCCGACCGGCCGATCAGCTCCCGCTCCCCCGAGCCGTCGGTGCGCACGGCCACCAGGCGGGAGCGCAGATCGGGATGGTCGTCCTCGATCTCGTCCAGCACCGTCAGCACCTCGTCGCCACGGAAGACTGCGCCGGTTCGGGATGCCGCGCCCTCCGTGAGCCGGACGGCCTCGGCGACGACGACCCTCTTCTTCGGCGGTTCCGTACCGTCGGGCAGCACGGCGGGTGCCGGATCGTAGAGAGGCTCCGCATCGACGGCCGGCACCGGGACGACGAACAGCTGCGCGGGTCGGTCGGCGAGGTAGCCGAGACCATTGGAGTGCCACCGCACGCCCGTGACGCGCCGGGGCGCCTCGGCTGAGGACTCCAGCCCCTCCACGCTTCCGTATCGCCCCCGCTCCGGGATGCGCGCGGTGAAGGCGAGGGTGGCGCCGTCCTCGGACCAGTCGAAGGAGTCCACGCCGAGGGGGGCGTCGGTCGCCTGCACGGGTTCACCGCCCCGGGCATCCACCACGTGCACCTGCGGCTTGCTTGCGCCGTCACCACGGAGGAACGCGATCCGCGTCCCGTCCGGCGAGAGTCGCGGTGAGGTGTCCGCGGTGCCGCGCGTGATGCGGCTCGCGGCGCCCTCCGGCAGATCGACGCGCCACAGCTGACCGACGGCGCGGTTGGCGGTCAGGTCGGGCCGCGAGGTCGCGAAGACGGCGAACGAGCCGTCGGGGGCGATGTCGGGCCGACCGACCGAGATGAGCTTCTCGATGTCTGCGGGGCGCATGATCACTCCCCCGCGAACGAGCTCGTGTCGCCGACCAGGCGCGTGTGCGTCTGCGGGATCGGATCGACCGCGGCCAGAGCGACCTCGGCCGCGAACTCGCCCACGTTGTACAGCTTGCCGGCGGACTCGCGACGCGACGCGATCGCGCCCGGGTTGGCCCGCTCCAGCAGCGTCGCCGTGATGGTGCCCTCGATCATGTCGCCCGAGACGACGACGAATCCGATCCCGCGGTCGGTCAGCTCGGGGATGCGCTCACGCAGAGCGTCCTCTCCGGCGCGCTTGGACAGCGCGACCGGGACGTACTCGGGCATCGTGGGCGTCGTGCGGATGAAGTGCGCCTGATGGCTCGTGACGAACACGACACGGGACCCGTCTGCCAGGAGCGGCAGGGCGGCATCCAGCACTCTCACCTGCGCGTCGCGGTTGAGCTGAAGGGCGTACTCCTCCCCCATGCCGGACTCCATGCCGCCGGATGCGTTCAGGACGAGGATGTCCAGCGAGCCGAAGGCCCGCTCGACCTCGGAGAGCATCGCCTGGACCGACTCGGCGTCGGTCAGGTCAGCCCCGACCACGAGAACCTCGACGCCCGACTCGCGCAGCTGCGCAGCCAGCTTCTCGGCCCGGGGCGCCTTGTTGCGGAAGTTGATGACGACGTTCGCGCCGGCCTGCGCGAAGTACTGGACGGTGTCAGCGCCGATGCCTCGGGACGAGCCGGTGACAAGTGCTGTCTTTCCGCTCAGCGAGCCGGGGGCAAGAGGGATGAGGGGGTCGGTCACGGGAGACTCCAGGAGTGGTGCGAAGCGCTGATCGGGCGGATGCCGCGGCCTCCGCGCGCGGTGCGCGGGCGCCCCTCGACCCTACCAACGGGGCTCGGCGGGCGGCGTCTGACCGGCCCTCGGCGGGGCCCGCGTGATAGGTTCGAGCCACAGGAGGCACGCCGTGGAGTTCATCCAGACCATCGAACAATTCGCCTGGATCGGGTGGCTCGTCCTGATCCTGGTCTTCCTCGTGATCGAGATGCTGACCCTCGATTTCACGTTCCTGATGCTGAGCATCGGCGGCATCGCGGGCCTCGGCTCAGACCTGATCGGCGCGCCGGTGTGGCTCCAGGTCATCATCGCCGCGGTCGTCGCTGCGGTGCTCGTCCTGCTGCTGCGTCCCCCGCTGCTGCGCCGGCTGCGGCGTGGCGAGGATCCCACTCCGACCAACGTCGCCGCGCTCGTCGGCTTGAGCGGACGCGTGCTGTCGACGGTGACGCCGCACGGCGGCCAGGTGAAACTCGCCAACGGCGACACGTGGACCGCCCGCCCCGATCGCGGAGCCGAGCTGGAGCCGGGCACCGTCATCCGCGTCAGCCGCATCGACGGCGCCACCGCCTACGTCCGACCCCAGGAAGAGGAACCCACCGCATGACCCCCGAGAGTTTCATCCCGACGGCCATCGGCTGGCTGCTGGCCATCGCGGTTTTCATCTTCGTACTGGTCGTCATCGTCCGGTCCATCCGGATCATCCCGCAGGCCACGGCCGGCGTCGTCGAGCGCCTCGGGCGGTATCACAAGACGCTTCTGCCGGGTCTGAACATCCTGGTCCCGTTCATCGATCGGGTCCGCCCGCTCATCGACATGCGCGAGCAGGTGGTGTCGTTCCCGCCGCAGCCGGTGATCACCGAGGACAACCTGGTCGTCTCGATCGATACGGTCATCTACTTCCAGGTCACCGACCCGCGGGCGGCGACCTACGAGATCCGCAATTACCTCGGCGCCGTCGAGCAGCTGACGACCACCACTCTCCGCAACGTGGTCGGTGGCCTCAACCTGGAGGAGGCGCTGACCAGCCGCGACGAGATCAACGGTCAGCTGCGGATCGTCTTGGACGAGGCCACCGGAAAGTGGGGCATCCGCGTCGGACGAGTCGAGCTGAAGGCCATCGACCCGCCGGTGAGCATCCAGGACTCGATGGAGAAGCAGATGCGCGCCGAGCGTGACCGTCGCGCCCTCATCCTGACCGCAGAGGGTACGAAGCAGTCGGCGATCCTCACCGCGGAAGGCGCCCGACAGGCGGAGATCCTCCGCGCCGAGGGCGACAAGCAGGCGGCCGTTCTGCGCGCCCAGGGCGAGGCGGAAGCGATCCAGACCGTCTTCAGCGCGATCCACTTGGGAAACCCGGACGAGAAACTGCTCGCCTACCAGTACCTGCAGACGCTTCCGAAGATCGCAGACAGCGCATCCAGCAAGCTCTGGATCATCCCGAGCGAGTTCACCGAGGCTCTCAAAGGCATGAGCACCGCCTTCGCCGGGAGCGTCGTCGAAGCCGGCAAACGACCCGCTGCCACACAGGAACCCGCCGGGCCGCCGTCGACGTGACGCACGGTTGGTTCATGGGCACCGCACGACCGCGGGTGCTCGCCCACCGGGGTCTTCTGACTGCGGAGGACGTGGCTCACGGCGTGGTCGAGAATTCTTTTGCGGCCGTCGCGGCCGCGCACGCGGCAGGAGCTGAGTACATCGAGTCCGACTGTCATCTCACCGTCGACGGCACGGTCGTGCTGTTCCACGACGACGACCTGTCCCGCGTCGCGGACGACCCGCGCAAGGTCGCAGACGTGACCCTCGGCGAGCTCGAATCCCTCCTGGCCGACCGCGGTGGCCTGATCACCCTCGAGCAGGCGCTGGATTCGTTCCCCCGCACGCGTTTCAACCTCGACGTGAAGGCGAAGGATGCCGCCCCTGAAGTCGGTCGGATCGTGGCACCGCACGCGGACCGGGTGCTTCTGACGAGCTTCTCCGACCTGCGCCGCCGCACCGCGCTGGCCGCGGCCGAGTCCGCGGCGCCCGGCATGCGCCCTGCCACCTCGGCCGGGAGCGCGACGATCGGGCGTGTTCTCGGTGCACTGGCGTCGCACTCGTCGCGGCTCGTGGCCCGAGCGCTGGCGAGTGTGGATGCGCTGCAGGTGCCCGAGCGGTACCGATCGTTGCGCATCGTGACGCCGCGGCTGATCGCCGCGGCGCACCGCCAGAACGTCGAGGTCCACGTCTGGACTGTCAACGACCCGCGCGACATGCGCAGACTCGTTTCGATGGGCGTGGACGGCCTCGTCACCGACCGCGCAGACATCGCCCTGGAGGTCCTCCAGGGCGGAAATCCCCCACCACCCACCCCCTGAGCAACCTGCCCTGAGCATCGTCTGTGAATGACGCTGGGAGGGGCTCGGTTCGGATGATCCGCTCAGGTCACAGCGCTATACCTATACAGCGACGAGAGGACCACACAATGGCAGACCGCAGCTTACGCGGCATACGACTCGGCGCCCAGAGCTTACAGAGCGAAGAGGGCGTCGTGTTCCATGAACGCGCACAACACATCTATCAGTGCACGGCCTGTGCACGCGACACCACACTGACCTTCGCGGTCGACGCAGAGGTCCCCGAGGCCTGGGAATGCCGCATCTGCGGCGCCGAGGCCCTGCTCCGCATCGGCGACGGCACCGCGACCGTCGACCACAGCGAGGACAAGGTCCCGCGCACCCACTGGGACATGCTGCTGGAGCGTCGCAGCATCCCCGAGCTGGAGGAGCTGCTTGAGGAACGTCTCGCCTTCGTCCGCGCCCGCCGCGGCGCCGGCGAGGACGTCACCGCCGGCAAGCTCAGCGCCTGATCGTCAACGCGGAACGCCGGTCCCTTCGGGGGCCGGCGTTTTCGTGTCCCCACCCGGTCCGTTGCGATCGCGCGTGACCCGCCCCGCGAGCACACCGGCGCCGATCAGGGCGAGAAGACTTCCCCACCCGAGGATGCTCTTGACCCACTCCCCCACGATCACGGCGGGGGTGAGGCCCGTCCGCAGCGGGACGTCGCTGAGCATGTGTCCGGCCTCGTCGGCCGCGAGTCCGTCGATCGTCGACCCGTCCGGCGCGATGACCTGACTCGTGCCCACCGTCGAGAGGTTCACCACAGACCGGCCGGTCTCGATCGCGCGCATGCGGGCGAAGGCCAGCTGCTGAAGGTTCTCGTCCGTGCCTCGGAAGTCTGCGTTGTTGGTCTGGAACATGTAGATCTGCGCGCCGGCGTGGGCGCCGTCCCAGATGACGTCGTCGTAGATCACGTCGAAGCAGATCGCAAGGCCCACGCCCACTCCGTCGATGTCGAAGAACGGCGCACTCGTGCCGGGCGTGTACTCGCGCTGGATCAGCCCGATCAGATCGGGCGCGAACGGTTCGAAGAAGGCGCGGTCCGGCACATACTCGCCGAACGGGACCGGATGCCGCTTGTCGTACGTCTGCACGGCGCCCTCGTGCGCCCGCCACAGCAGCGCGGAGTTGAAGTATTCGTCGTCGCGAGCGGTCACCGCGCTGACCAGGAGCGGCGCACCGATGCGCTCTGCCAGCGAGTCCAGGACCGCTGCCGTCTCGGCGTTGCTCGTCGGATCGGAGTCGACCCCTCCCTCCGGCCAGAGCAGGACGTCCATGTCCTCGTCCAGGAGCGGCGCGGTGGCCGCCAACTGTGCGCGCAGCACCGCGTTCGGCGTACGCGCATCGAAGTATCCCGCGGGGCCGTTGCCCTGCACGGCGCCGACACGCAGCGTGCCGGCGGGAGTGGTCGGGAACTGTGGAACGAGCACGAGCAGCACCGCGACGATGGCCGTGGGCAGCACGGTGAGCGGACGGCGGAATCGCGCGACACGCACGTACTCGATCGACGCGGCGCAGAGCAGCACCATCAGGAACGTCAAGCCGGAGACACCGACCCAGGACGCCAGGTGCGCCAGTGGGCTGCCAGCCTGGGTGATGCCGATGCGACCCCACGGGAAGCCGCCATATGGCCACGAGCCCACAATCTGCTCACGCAGCGTCCACAGCCCCGCCACCACCAGCGGAAGCACGAGCAGCCGACCGGTGAGGCCGGGCAGAACCCGCGGGATCCAGCGATAGGCCAGTGCGATCGGGATGGCCCCCACGGCGGTGAGCGCCGTTTCCAGCATGGACAGCGCGATCCAGGGCACCGGGCCCAGATAGCGGGCGGTGAAGAAGAGGTTGACCAGGAAGAAGGCGGCACCGAAGACGAAGCCCACGAGCGCGGCCGCCCCGATGCTGCGTCCCACCAGACTGATCAGGGCGAGCACGACGGCCGGGAAGGCCATCGGCCACCACCCGAGGGCGGGGAAGGCGAGGGTGAGGAGGAGTCCGCCCGCGAGGGACGCGAGAACCGCGGCCCACAGGGGCAGGATCGGTCGCGGAGCGGCTGCGCGGGACATCGGCGGCTCAGACCGCGCTATAGGCGACGATGCCTCGCCGCACGGCGTCGAGGGCTCTGCGCGCGGTCGTGGCGATCGGCGCGTCGGCGACGAGGGAGAGCTGATCGAGCAGGTCGATGGTCTGCTTCGCCCACCGGACGAAGTCGCCCGCGGCCATGTCCGCTTCGATCAGGACGCGCTCCAGCGGCATCCCCCGAGCCCAGGAGTACATCGCCTCGGCGAGCCCGGTCGCAACGGCCTCGGTGCCGGGAAGGTGATGGTCCTGCTCCAGATCCTCCAGGCGCTGCCAGAGGTTCTGCGTGGCCGACAGTGCAGCGCGGAAGCCGCCTCTCGGCAGACCCCGCTCCCCTGTCCCGGTCTCATCGCGGCGCGGCTCGTAGACGAGACAGCAGGCGAGCGTGGCGAGGGACGCGGCATCCAGATCCCGCCAGATGCCGCTGCGCAGTGATTCTGCGATCAGCAGGTCGCGTTCGCCGTAGATCCGACGCATCGTGCGCCCCGCAGCGGTCAGCACGGTGGACCCGTCCGCGGTGACCTCGACGTAGTCGAGCTCGCTGAGCACGTCCACGACGCGGTCGAAGATGCGCGCGACCGTGCCGGTGCGGGTCTCGATCTGCTGCCGCATCTTGTCGACCGTGCGCCGGAGCTTCCAATAGCGTTCCGCCCAGCGCGCGTGATGCTCGCGATCGGGGCACTGATGGCACGGATGCCGCTGCATGCGCCGGCGAAGCTCGCCGACCTCACGCTGCCGGGCGTCGCGTGCCGCGCGCGAGGCGTTCGCATCCTTGCGGTTGAGTCGCTCCAGATCACTGAGCTCGCGGCGGATGCCCGAGTACTCGGTGAAATCACCACGATCGCAGGTCATGGCCTTCTGGTAGCCGGCGAGTGTCTCCTCCGACTCCCGCACCTTGCGGGCAAGGCCCACCACGGCACGATCGGCCTGGAATTGAGCGAACGACGATTCGAGGATCTCGCGCGCCCGGGCCCTTCCGAACTGGTCGATGAGATTGACCGCCATGTTGTAGGTCGGGCGGAAGCTGGAGTTCAGCGGGTACGTGCGTCGCGACGCCAGCGCAGCCACCTGCTGGGGATCCAGACCCTCGGTCCATTGGATGACCGCGTGTCCCTCGACGTCGATGCCGCGGCGCCCGGCGCGACCGGTCAGCTGCGTGTATTCTCCCGACGTGATCGCGACGCGGGCCTCACCGTTGAACTTCTCGAGCTTCTCGAGGACGACCGTCCGGGCCGGCATGTTGATCCCGAGGGCAAGCGTCTCGGTGGCGAACACCACCTTGACGAGCTTGCGACGGAAGAGGTCCTCGACGACCTCTTTGAACGCCGGCAGCAGTCCGGCGTGGTGTGACGCGATACCGCGCTCGAGGTTGTCCAGCCACTCCCAATAGCCCAGCACGGCCAGGTCCTCATCCAGCAGGGTGCGTGTGCGCTCCTCGACGATGGCGCGGATCTCAGTGCGCTCCTCGGGGCTCGTAAGTCGGACACCGGAGCGCCGCACCTGCTGCACCGCCGCATCGCACCCGACGCGGCTGAAGATGAAGAAGATCGCCGGCAGCAGGTTCGAGCGCTGCAGCAGCTTGACGACGTCGGGGCGATCCAGCCGCTCGATGCGCTGAACGTTCGCCGAGCGCACGGGGCGCTGTCCGCCCTTGTGCGGGCGCCTGCCCGCGCTCTGGTGGCGCCCGCCGCCCTCGTAGCGCCCGCCGTCGCGCGCGGAGGCGCTGCGCATCCCCTGCGCCCGTCCCCACTGGGGCTCCGCCCCAGACCCCCGGCTTGCTGACGCGCGCCCCCACTGGGGCTCCTCCCCAGACCCCCGGCTTGCAGACGCGCGCCGATTGTTCTCGAAGTTCGGCCCCTTGAAGGACCGGATGCGCATGAGCTCCTGGTTCACCTGCGCCGTGGCGATCCCGGCGCGGTCGTCGAAGAGCGGGAGCAGATCGCCGCGCACCAGCACGTGCTGCTCGAGCGGCACGGGGCGGATCTCCGAGACGATCACCTCGGTGTCGCCGCGCACGGTGTCCAGCCAGTCGCCGAACTCCTCCGCGTTCGAGACCGTCGCGCTGAGGGAGATCAGCCGCACCGCCGGCGGCAGGTGGATGATGATCTCCTCCCAGACGGCCCCGCGGAAGCGGTCGGCGAGGTAGTGGACCTCGTCCATCACGACATACTTCAGACCGCGCAGCGCTCCGGAGTCGGCGTAGAGCATGTTGCGCAGCACTTCGGTCGTCATGACGACGATGCGGGCATTGCCGTTGATGTTGGTGTCGCCGGTGAGCAGGCCGACCTCGTCGACGCCGTACACCTCTTGCAGTTCGCGGAACTTCTGGTTCGAGAGCGCCTTGATCGGCGTCGTGTAGAACGCCTTGTCGCCGTGGCCGTCGACCGGCACCTCGCGCATCGCGAGGTGGATCGCGAATTCGCCGACGATCGTCTTGCCGGCACCCGTGGGCGCGGCCACAAGGACGCTGCGGCCGTCCTCCAGCGCCTGGCATCCGGCGATCTGGAAGGGGTCGAGCTCGAACCGCTGGGATGCCGCGAACTGCGCCGTGATCGGGTGATCCCGCTCCCTCGCCGCGCGTGCGTATCTTTCGGACGGGCTCGGTTCGGTCACGCGAGAGCCTCGGGCGGCAGCAGGGTCGCTTCGCGCTTCGTGCGTCGCCGGTCGAAGAGCATCGAGACCGCGGCAGCGGCGAAGAACAGCACGACCAGCATCCCGGCGAGCAGGAGCATGCTCACCACGTCCGCGGCGGGGGTGGCCACGGCGGCGAACACGACGGCCACCAGTACCGCCACGCGCCAGCCCTTGAGGATCGCGCGACCGCTCATGACCCCGGCGAGGTTGAGCGCGACCAGGAAGACCGGCAGGACGAACGAGACACCCACGACGATGAGCAGCTTGAAAACGAAGTCGTAATAGTACGAGGCATCGAAGAACGACGCGCCGCCATCGGGAACGAACGAGGCCATCAGCTCGACGATGTGCGGCATCACCATGAGACCGACGTAACACCCGGCGAAGAACAGGGGCACCGCGGCCGCGACGAAGCCGACCGTGTAGCGGATCTCCTTGCGGGTCAGTCCGGGCATGATGAACGCCCAGATCTGCCAGAGCCATACGGGTGCCGAGATGAGGAGTCCGATCGCGAACGACATCCGCAGGCGCAGGTCGAACGCGGACGTCACCGTGCTGAACATCAGCTCGACCTTGGCCGCATCACCCTCGGTCTCGGCGATCTCGCGAATGGGAACGGTGATCAGGTAGATGACGGCATCCGTGATGAAGAACGCCACGACCATGCCGACGATCAGGGCGAGCGCGGCGAGGAGGATGCGTTTGCGGAGCTCGACCAGATGCTGCCCCAGCGACATGCGCTTCTCACGCCGGGGTTCGCCGGGATCGGCGATGCGCGATGGTCCTGCGGTGGCCACGCGCAGGTCAGGGCTTGTTATCAGCAGCCCTGCTCGCGTCGGTGGTGGTCTGAGCGACCGACCCTTCGCTTGCGGGGCTGGCGAGCGACTCCGTCTTGCCCTCGGCCGGGTCGTCGTCCTTCATGGCCTTCATCTCGCCCTTGAAGACGCGAGCCGACTGGCCCATGCTCTTGGCCAGTGCGGGAAGCTTCGCGGCGCCGAACAGCAGGAGGATGACCGCGAGGATAATCAGGAAATGCCATCCTGTGAGACCTTGCAACATGTCGAGTCCTTCCGGTTCGTCGCCTTATTCTAGCCCGCGGTGAGCGACCGAGCCGCGCGCACGGGATAGTCCAAGGCACCTCAACGGTACTGCACGAGCCCCGCTTCGGCCCATGCCGCGGCCGCGCGGCGCGCGGACTCCGGCTCCAGGATCTCGACCAAGCCCGCACGACGTGCGGCGAGCCGCCGCAGACTGTGTTCATCGGCGATGTGCATCGTCGCCGTTGAGACACCGCCGACGGTCTCGACGGTGGCACGATCGAGGTACTCGCCGAGCAGTGGCGCCACCGATTCGCGGAACCGGATGCGCGCGACGATGTCGCCGGTACCGGTCTCGAACCACCCGGGCACGGGGTCTGCGCCGTGCACGATCGGGATGTCGGTCAGCTCGAGATCGCTGACGCGGTCCAGATGGAACGTGCGCATGGCCTGCCGCAGGTGGCACCACCCCTGCAGATACCACTCCCCCGTGGCGATGAGGACCTTCACCGGGTCGACCGTGCGGGGAGTCGGCGCGGCATCCGGCGCCTTGTAGGTGAAGGAGACGGCCACCCCGCGCTGCAGCGCCTCGGCGACCGAATCACGCACGGCGTCCACGGGGGCGGGGGCGAGGATCACGTCGGCTGGGGTGCTGGACGCCCCGCGAGCCAGCTTGGTGAGCAGGCCGGTGAACAGGTCGGTGTCACCCACCCCGGGAATCGCCCGGGCCAGCTGCAGACCGGTCAGCAGCGCCGCCGCCTCGCGGGCCGTGAGCTTGGGCGCCCGTTCGAGTCCCACCGAGTTCGTGATGACGATGATGTCCTGCTCGTCCAGGAGGTCCCAGTCGATGTCGAACAGGTCGTTGGCCATCTGCCAGTAGCCGCCGTCGCCGGGAAGGCCGATCACGGTGAGGGTCTCGACCATCGCCCGCATCTGCGCGGCCGTCACGTCGAACTCATCCGCCGCCTCGGCGATCGAGACCTCACCCTTGCCGATCAGGTACGGCACCAACTGCAGCATGAGCGCGGCCCGATCGGTGGCGATCAGCGGTCTGCGGGCGGTCATGCGGCTCCTCCGTGGATCGCTCGCGTCGCCTCGAGCCGCTGGATGACTTGATCGCGCAACTCCGCCGGCTCGACGACCCTCACCTCGGGCCCATACGAGGCCAGCTCGTCGGCGAAGATGTGAATGTCGACGTAGGGCACGCGAATGCCCTGATCCGCCGGAAGTGCCCTGCGGCTGAGCCGGAGCGCGGCCTCCGTGCCGGGATTCACCTCGAGGAGCGCGCGACTGCGCGCGGCCACCTCGTTCAATCCGGCAAGCGCTCGCTCCCCCGCCCGTTCCCGCAGCGCCGGGTCGAACGCGTCACGCGTGATCGCGACATCCTCGACGATGCGCGACAGCAGAAACGTCCGATCGGCATTGACGCCCAGGTCGACGCCGAACACGTGCCAGCGTCCCTCGTAGTCCACGAGCGCGAGCGGCTGCACGCGCCGGGTGCGGGGCGTGGACTCCCCGGGCTTCAGGTAGCCGAACGTCACCGCCCGGGACTGTTCGATCGCCTGCTGCAGGACCGCGAACGACGGTTCGCGGAGGCTGATCCGGGGCGAGAATCCGATGATCGGCTCGTCGACCGCCATCCCGAGGGCGCGGATCTTCCGGAGGCCGCTGCGGGCGTCCGCCGACATCGAGCTTTCGCTCCATACGCCGCCGGCGAGATTGAGAAGGGCGAGTTCCGCCGGGGTGAACACGATGTCCTCGGGCAGTTCGTATTCGGCCGTGGGGATGCGGTAGCGCGCTTCGCGCAGGTCATCGGGATCGGCCCAGTCCCCGATCGTCTCGATGGGCACTCCGAGCCGGCGCAGGGCCTCCTTGTCACGCTCGAACATCTTCTCGAGCGCGTCCTTCGACGCCCCCGAGTCGGTCTGCTCGCGATAGCCGGAGACCGAGGTGAGGATCGTGTCCTTCGTCAACCCCTGCTCGGTCGCGACCAGCGCGACGACCAGGTTGACGAGGCGCTCCTCGGGGGGATTCTTCGTAGAAGCGTTCGCTGGCACGACCCTTATCCTAAGCGTCGTGCCCGTCTGGCGTCAGCGCGGCGCGGGCTGGTCGAGCCCCAGGATGTCCGCGACGAAGACCAGAGTGGAATTCGCCGGGATCGCTCCCTGCTCACGATCGCCGTAACCCTGTTCGGGTGGGACGACCACGAGTACCTGCGATCCGACGGTCTGGCCGCGTAGCGCGTCGGCGAAGCCCGGGATCATCGAATCCAGCGTGACGGACTGCGCAACGTCATCCCACGTGGATTCGAAGACGGTGCGGTCATCCCACGTCAGACCGGTGTAGTGCACGCGGACCGGCTCATCGCCGGTGACGACGGGCCCGGTGCCCTTCTTGAGCGTCTGGATCACCAGATCGGTCGGCGGCTCCGCGTCCGGCACGATGATGCCCGGCCGGCCGTCCGGAGCCCGCACCACGGTGGGCAGCCCCGTGCTGATGTTGAACTGGTTCGCCCCGTCCGCCTTCGCCAGGTACACCTTGCGGAGGTCGAGTACTGCCACGGCGGTGTCCTCCGGATCAAGCTCGAGGCCCGCGGCCGTCCCCTCCGAAATGCTGCCCGGCGGCAGGGCGACGACGATGCGGGAGCCCTCGGTCGCGCACATCAAGGCGTCCTCGAAGCCGGGAACGACCTCGGTCCACTGCGCGACCGTCGACACGCGCGACAGATCGCCGTCGTATGCGGTCTCGACGAGTCGCTCGCCGGTCGTTCCGCTCGTGATGCTGACGTCGAGCATGATCAGCTGCGTGTCCGAGGTGATCTGGCTGCCTTCGCCGATGACCTCGTCCTGCACCGTCACCGCGGACGCGTGGAAGGGAAGGTAGAGCTCGACCTCCGGTGCGTCGTCGGTCGAACCCGACACCGTGATGAGGTCGGTCACCGCGGAGTCAGAGGCCGTCGGCCGGGGACACGCCTGCGTGCCCGGCAGCGAACAGCCGACCAGTCCGACGGAGAGGAGTCCGAGGACCGCGAGGGAAGCGGAGATCTTGCGCACCGCAACAGTCTAGAGGCGCACCCGGTCAGTCCTGATCGCCGGATGCGGCCTGCCGCGCGCCGTCGGCGGCGCGCTCGGCGTCGCGGACGCGTTTGCGGAGGTTCTTGTCGGTGATCACCCGGTCCCCGACGGCGCCCGGAGTCCACAGCTCCACATCCTCGTCGCCGTAGCTTGACTTGGACGCCCGGCGCCGCTGCTCGGGCGCGATCGCTCCGGGTGCCAGACGGCGAGCCCAGATGAGGAATCCGGTGTGCGCGACCATGCGGTGGTCGGGGCGGACGGCGAGCCCTTCGACGTGCCAGCCGCGAACGATGGTCTCGTTCGCGGCTGGTTCGGTGAACAGGCCCGTCGCCCGGATGTACTCCGCGACACGGCTCAGCTGCGTGGCGGTGGCGACATAGCAGAGCACCACTCCCCCCGGCGTCAGGGCGTCCGCGACGACGTCGATGCACTCCCAGGGCGCGAGCATGTCCAGCACGACACGATCCACGGATGCCGCGGCCACCGCATTCGGGAGTTCCTCGACGAGGTCGCCGATGACCACGTCCCAGTTCTCGGGAACCCGTCCGAGGAACGTCTCCACGTTCGCGCGGGCGACGTCGGCGAACTCGGAGCGTCGTTCGAACGACACCAGACGGCCGCCGTCGCCGATCGCCCGCAGGAGCGAGAGCGACAGGGCGCCGGAACCCACACCTGCTTCGACCACCACGCTGCCCGGGAAGACATCGGCCTGGGCGATGATCTGCGCGGCATCTTTGGGATAGACGATGGCCGCACCGCGTGGCATCGACATGACGAAGTCCCGCAGAAGCGGGCGCAGCGCCAGGTACTCGTGACCGGAGCTGTTCGAGACCACCGACCCGTCGGGCTGGCCGATCAGCGCGGTGTGCCGGAGCACTCCGTGATGGGTGTGCAGTTCACCGTCCTCGCGGAGGGTGACGGTGTGCAGCCGGCCCTTGGGTCCGGTCAGCTGCACGCGATCGCCGATCCGGAATGGGCCGCTCGGACGGTCGACGATCATCGGGTATCTCCTGGGCTGTGTGGGGAAACGGACTGCACATGCCCCGAGTGGAACCGCACGACATCCTGGGCGGTGCGCCCGGCGAGCGTCGGCCAGACCGCGTGCGCGCCGGCGCCGGTGATCGACACCATGTGCGGAACGCCGATCACTGCGGCGCCGGACGCGACCGCCGAGCGCAGACCGTTGGGCGAATCCTCGATCGCCACCGTTGCGCGGGAGTCGACGCCGAGGACCGCACACGCCTGCAGGTACGGATCGGGGAAGGGCTTGGGGCGGGTCGCGTCGTCGCCGGCGACGACCACGTCGAAGGTGTGGGCGCTCATCAGATCGACGACGGTCTGCGCCATGCGGCGCAGCGACATCGTCACCAGCCCGGTCTTGATGCCGGCGGCACGCAGGCTCGCCAGCAACTCCTGCGCACCCGGGCGGAACGGCACGCCCTTCGTGGCGAGCTGGACCATCACATCGTCGGTGAGGTGGTCGACGATGTCGTGGATGCCCATCTGGACCCCGGCGTCCTGGAAGATCCGCGCGGAGTCCTCCAGCCCCAGACCGACCAGCCGCAATGCCTGCTCGTGCGACCACGTGCCGCCGAAACGCTCGACGAGCACGGCCTCGGCTGCCATCCAGTACGGTTCGGTGTCCACGAGCGTCCCGTCCATGTCCCACAGGACAGCCGCCAAGGTGCTCTCGCTCACTGCTCCATGGTAGCCGCGGGACGCCGGCGGCCCGTCCGCGGCTCCCGCGGCGTCGGGGCACGCCGAGGCGTTGGCCGCCCGGCATCCGGCGGCGGAGCCTATCCTGGATGCACCCCCGAACGCCGGGGGGAAGGAGGTCGTGTGGACGGATTGGGACGCAAGGTGCTCGTCGCCGCGTTCGACGGATGGAACGACGCGGGAGAAGCGGCATCCGCCGCCGTGTCGCACCTGCGCGAGAGCGGCGAATACGAGCCGGTCTTCTCCGTGGACCCCGAACTGTACTTCGACTACCAGTACACCCGCCCGCAGGTGGCCATCGACGGGGACGGGACGCGGATGCTGCGCTGGCCGGAGGCGACGATCCTCAAGCCGGTCAAGCCGACGCGGAGCACCCAGCTGTGGCTGCTGACCGGCGTCGAGCCCGCCCGAGCCTGGCAGGCGTTCGCCGCGGAGTTCGTCGACGTCGCGCTGCGCGAAGGGATCACCGGATTCGTGGCGCTGGGCTCGATGATGTCGGACGTTCCCCACACGAGGCCGATCTCGATCTTCGCCGGGAGTGAGAGCGAGCAGATCCGCAACACTCTCGGCCTCGAACGCAGCACCTACGAGGGCCCGGTCGGGATACTCAGCGTGCTCTCGCACGCCGCCGATGCCGCCGGCATCCCCGCAGCCAGCCTCTGGGCGAGCGTGCCCCACTACGTCGCCGGGCACACGCCCTCGCCGAAGGCGACGCTCGCTCTGCTGGACCGCCTGGAGGACCTGACCGGCGCTCAGGTTCCCCGCGGTGACCTCGCCACCGAGGCTGCGGCGTGGGAGGCATCGATCGACGCGGCGGCCGCCGACGACGAGGAGATGACCGAGTACATCCGGCAGCTCGAGCGCACCCGCGACACGTGGGACTCCCCCGAAGCGTCCGGCGACGCGATCGCGCAGGAGTTCGAGAAGTACCTGCGCCGCGGCGGCGACGGGCCGACCAAGCCCGGCCGGGACGACCCGCGCCGCTGATCGCTCGACGGTTCGTCAGTACGCCTGCAGCACTCCCGCGCTGAGCAGGACCAGCAGCAGCGAGCCGAGCGCGACGCGGTAGAGCACGAACGGCAGGAAGCTGTGCTTGGAGATCCAGCGCATGAAGAATGCGATCACACCGAGTGCTACCACGAACGCGACGACCGTCGCGACGGCGGTCTCGCCGAGGGTGAAGACGCCGGGTTGGTCCCAGCTCTTGAACAGCTGGTAGAACCCGCTTCCGAAAACGGCGGGGATCGCCAGCAGGAACGCGTACCGGGCTGCGGCGGCCCGTTCGTAGCCCATGAACAGGCCGGCCGTGATCGTTCCGCCCGAGCGGGACACTCCCGGGATCAGGGCGAGGGCCTGCGCGAAACCGAAGATGACGCCGTGCGGGACCGTCAGGTCCTTCAGCTGGCGCTTCTTGGCGCCCACGTGATCAGCGATGCCGAGCAGGACGCCGAACAAGATGAGCATCCCGGCGATCAGCCAGAGCGAGCGGAATGTCGTCTCGATCTGGTCCTGGAACAGCAGCCCCAGCACCACGATGGGGATGCTGCCCACGATGATGAGCCAGCCCATCCGCGCATCCGGGTCGTTGCGGGGTATCCGCCCGAGGAGTGCCTGGAACCACCGCGTGACGATCCGGACGATGTCGCGCCAGAAGAACAGGACGACCGCCGCTTCGGTCCCGATCTGCGTGATCGCGGTGAACGCCGCGCCAGGGTCCTGTGCGCCCGGCAGGAACTCCCCGAGGATGCGCAGATGAGCGCTCGAGGAGATCGGCAGGAACTCGGTCAGTCCTTGGACGAGGCCGAGGATGATCGCCTCCAGAAGCATGGCGCGCCTTTCGTGCTCGGGGGGAGCGTCGAGATGAGTGTGTGCGGGGCAGTGGTGTGCTGAGGATCAGTAGGTGCGCAGCAGGTCCGTCAGAACACGCTGACCGAACACCAGCGCATCGATCGGGACCCGCTCGTCCACGCCGTGGAACATGCCCGTGAAGTCGAGGTCCGCGGGCAGCCGGAGCGGGGCGAAGCCATAGCCCTCGATCCCCAGCGCAGACAGGGCCTTGTTGTCGGTCCCGCCCCCCATGAGGTATGGGATGACCGGGACGCCCGGGTCGGCGCGGTCGAGCGCGGCCACCATGGCGTCGACGAGATCACCCTCGAACGGCACCTCCAGGCCGACATCGCGCACGACGATCTCGACCTCGACGTCGTCGCCCACGATCCGTCGGATATCGGCCAACGCGTTCTCCTCGCCGCCGGGCAGGGTGCGCACGTCGATGAGTGCTTCGGCGACGTCGGGGATCACGTTGTGCTTGTACCCCGCGGTCAGGCCGGTGGGGTTGGTCGTCGTGCGGAGGGTCGATCGGATGAATCCCTCGGCGGGTCCGGTCGACATCGCCAGGATGTCGGGATCCTCCTCGCCCGAGCCGGTGAGCGTCTTCAGGCCCTCCAGCATCTGCTGCGTCGTCGCGGTGAGGCGCACCGGCCACTCGGTGCGTCCGAGCGCAGCCACCGCCTCTGCCAGGCGTGTGACGGCGTTGTCCGGATGCACGCGGCTGCCGTGGCCGGCCCGGCCGCGGGCGCGGAGGCGGATCCAGATCAGCGCCTTCTCCCCGACCTGCAGCAGATAGGCGCGACGGTCGCCGACCATGATGGAATACCCGCCGACTTCGCTGATCGCCTCGGTGGCGCCGTCGAACCACTCGGGATGCTGGGTCACGACCAAGTGGGATCCCTCGACGCCGCCGTTCTCCTCGTCCGCGAAGAACACCAGAATGAGGTCGCGCTCGGGCAGCTCACCGGCGCGGAGGATGTCGGCGACCGAGGTCAGGATCATGGCATCCATGTCCTTCATGTCGACCGCTCCGCGGCCCCACAGCATCCCGTCGCGGATCTCACCGGCGAAAGGATCCACCGACCAGTCCGCGGCGATCGCGGGAACGACATCGAGGTGTCCGTGCAGCACGAGAGCGGGCTTGTCCGGGTTGCGTCCGCGGACGCGCGCCATCACGTTCGTGCGGCGTGGGACCGGCTCGTAGTACTCGGGTGACAGGCCCAGGGACTCCAGATACGCGCCCACGTACTCGGCCGCTTCGCGCTCGCCTTCGGCCTTGCCACCGCCCCAGTTCGACGTGTCGAAACGGATCAGATCACGCGCGATGCGCACGACCTCGGGGAGGTCTGAACCGGGGCTGGGCATGCCGACCAACCTACCCGCTGGCGATCCGTCGCCCCTGCACGTGGGCCGCCGGACCGACGACGAGGGGCCCTTTTCGGGACCCTCTGTCTCCCTTTGCGCGAGGGGGTACTTGTCCCCACCCCCAAGGGCTTCGACCCGCAACCGGCACGAACGAAACGAAGAAGGCCCCCACGAATGGGGGCCTTCTTCGTTCTGTGCGCGAGGGGGGACTTGAACCCCCACGCCCGTTAAAGGGCACTAGCACCTCAAGCTAGCGCGTCTACCTATTCCGCCACCCGCGCATGGATGTGAGTTGTCGCCAACCGAAGATCGACATTATCACGTTCGAGACCCGAGTCCGTAACCGCTGGTCAGCCGAGCGAGACTCCGAACAGCCATCCGAGCACGTACGTCACGGCCGCGGCGCCGTAGCCGATCAGGAGCTGCCGCAGTGCGCGGCGCAGCGGGGGCCCCCCGGAGAGGAGCCCGACCATCGCCCCGGTCGCCAGCAGGGCGATGCCGACGAGCACGAGGGCGGTCACCACCGCGACCAGCCCCGACATCCCGAAGATCCACGGCAGCACCGGGATGATCGCCCCGGACGCGAAGAACAGGAAGCTCGACAGCGCGGCGCTCCACGCTCCGCCGACGACGTCGTCAACGGAGGGGACGTCCAGGGGACCCCCGCGCGGCTGCGACCCGTCCTGCGCCGCGCTGACCACGCGTCGGGCCCGTTCCCGCGCCTCGGGCAGTGGCATCCCGCGCGTGCGGTAGACCAGCGCCAGCTCGTTCGCGTCCAGATCCAGGTACGGCAGCGCAGCATCGGCGTAGTCGCTCGGCTCGGTGGAGGCGAGCAGCTCGCGTTGAGACCGGACCGACACGAACTCCCCCGCGCCCATCGACAGCGCGCCGGCCAGCAGGCCCGCGATTCCGCTGAACAGCACGAAATGCGGCGCGGCTCCCGCCGCTCCGATGCCCAGAACCAGCGCGAGGTTGGAGACCAGCCCGTCGTTGGCGCCGAACACCGCAGCCCGGAAGGTGCCCGACAGCCGGCGTCGCCCTCGCGCCGCCAGCCCGCGGACGACCTCGTGATGGATCTTCTCGTCCGCGGCCATCGCCGACGTGGCGAACGGTTCACTGTCGTAGGGCGAGCGTCCCTCGGCGTTCTGCGCGAGCGCAAGGACGAAGATCGACCCGAACCGCTTCGCCATCCAGCCGAGCAGCAGCGTGCCCAGGTCCGGTCGCGGCAGGTGCGCGGGCTCGCCGCCGAGCAGGCGGAGCCAGTGCGCCTCGTGACGGCCCTCCGCGTCCGCGAGCGCCGTCAGAATGGCGCGCTCCTCGCCGTCGCGGCGCGCGGCGAGCTCGCGGTACACCTGCGCCTCGGCACGCTCGTCGACGAGGTACTGGGCCCAGCGATGTCGGTCGCGGGTCGTGGGTTCGGCGGGCGCGCTCAAGGAAGCCTCCGGGCTGCGGTTCGGGACTGTTCCACGGTAGCCAGGGCGGCGTGCAACCCCCTTCACCCGGCACGGATTGCCAGCATTTCGGGCTTCCGAACGGGAGGCTGCGTCGTTACGAGTGCACGCGGGCGCGCAGCAGGTCGATGCGCGACTGTAGCTGCGCCACTGTCGCGTGCGTCACCGACGGTCCCCCGCAGACGCGGCGGAGCTCGGCGTGCACGATCCCGTGCGGGTCGCCGGTCTGGCGGGCGTACAGGCCCACCAGGCTGTTCAGCAGCTGGCGCTGCTCCTTGAGGGTGCGATGCAGCGCCTGGGGCGGTGCCGAGGCCTCCGCGGGACCTTCGCGTGCTTCACGGGTGCGGCGGTGCTTGCTCTGGCGCGCCTGCCGCTGCTGCAGCAGTTCGTGCACGTGCTCGGGTTCGAGCAGCCCCGGGAGCCCGAGGAACTCCTCCTCCTCGGGAGTTCCCGGTACCGCGAGCTGGCCGAACTCGCGGCCGTCGTAGAGCACCCGGTCGAAGTGCGCCACCGATCCGAGTGCCTTGTAGGTGAACTCGTATGTCAGGTCATCGGATGCCGGTTCTGCACGCCCGGCGGCATCCATCGCGTCCTCGTCCAACGCCCACTCGTCGTCGCCCTCGGTGTCGCGGTCGAGTGCATGATCACGCTGACGCTCCATTTCGTTCGCGAGCGCCAGAAGCTGGGGAACGTGCGGCAGGAAGATGCTCGCCGTCTCACCCCGGCGCCGTGCGCGCACGAATCGCCCGACCGCCTGAGCGAAGAACAGCGGCGTCGAGGCGGAGGTCGCGTACACCCCGACGGCGAGCCGCGGCACGTCGACGCCCTCCGAGACCATTCGCACGGCGACCATCCACCGCGTGGTCCCGGCCCCGAACGCTTCGATCCGCGACGATGCCTCGGACTCGTCGGACAGAACGATGGCCGGCTCTTCGCCGGTGAGTTCCCGCAGGATCGTCGCGTAGGCCCGTGCGGTGGTCTGGTCGGTCGCGATGACGAGACCCCCGGCATCCGGCACCTGTTCGCGAACCTCGGTGAGTCTGCGATCGGCGGAACGCAGGACGGCGGGGATCCACTCCCCCTCCGGGTCCAGCGCTGTGCGCCACGCCTGTGCCGTGATGTCCTTCGTGTTGTCCTGCCCGAGCTGGGCCTCCATCTCGTCGCCGGTGCGCGTGCGCCAGCGCATCTGCCCGGCGTAGACGAGGAAGATGACCGGTCGCACGACACCGTCCGCCAGCGCCCGGCCGTATCCGTAGCTGTAGTCGGTGCGCGAGATCCGGATGCCGTGCTCATCGGGGTGGTACTCGACGAACGGGATCGGGGCCGTATCGCTGCGGAACGGCGTGCCCGAAAGGAGCAGCCGCCGGGTCGCCCGACCGTACGCCTCGCGCAGCGCGTCGCCCCAGCTGAGCGCGTCACCACCGTGGTGCACCTCGTCGAGGATCACCAGGGTGCGCGCGTCCATGACGACACGCTGGTGGACGGAGGCCTTCACCGCCACTTGCGCATACGTCACCGCGATCCCGTGGAAGTGCCGCGCGGGCGCGACGTGACGGTTGCTGAAGGACGGATCGAGCCGGATCGAGACGCGAGCCGCGGCATCGGCCCATTGGGTCTTCAGATGCTCGGTCGGCGCGACCACGACGATGCGGTCGATGACGCGCCGGCGCAGCAGCTCGCTGGCGAGGCGGAGCGCGAATGTGGTCTTTCCGGCGCCCGGTGTCGCGGCCGCAAGGAAATCTCGCGGGCCCGAGCCGACGCCGTCCGGGCCCTCGAGGCTGAAGTACCGCTCCAGCGCCTCGGCCTGCCAGGCGCGCAGACGCTCCGCCGTGCCCCAGGGGGCGCGCTGAGGATACGCCGGCGAGAGGTGCTCCGCGGCAGCGCCGCCGAGCGGGATCGTCGGTGCCGTCTCGGTCGGGGCGTCGATTTCCATGCCGCGCCCCCTTCCTCGTGCCACCGTCCGCGACGCGGACAACGACTGACCACCTTAGACGAGGCGCGCGATATCGCCGCGCGCCGCCGGTCCCAGGGCGGTAGCCTCGTAGCCGTCAAGACCCGAGGAAGAAGAATGTCCACGAGCGACCAGCGAACGGCGGAGATCCGGAATCTCGGCCACCACCCATGGCGGCGCTACGTCGCCATCGGCGACTCGTTCACCGAGGGCATCGGCGACCCGGAGCCGCAGTCGCCCGGAGGACACCGCGGCTGGGCGGATCGTGTTGCCGAGGTGCTCTCCAAGCAGGTCGACGATTTCGCTTACGCCAACCTGGCGGTGCGGGGCAAGCTCATCGCGCAGATAGCCGATCAGCTCGAACCTGCGCTCGAGCTGCGGCCCGACCTCATCACGTTCTCGGCCGGTGGGAACGACGTCATCCGCCCGGGCACCGATCCGGACCAGATCGCGGCCCAGTTCGAGGATGCGATCGTTCGTCTCAGTCGCGACCGGCCCACCATCGTGGTGTTCACGGGCATCGACACGAACTTCACGCCCGTGTTCCGGCCCTTCCGCGGAAAGATAGCGATCTACAACGAGAACATCCGTGCGATCGCCGAGCGGTACGAGTGCATCGTCGCCGACCAGTGGGCGCTCAAGGAGGTGCAGGACCCCCGGTTCTTCGCCGCAGACCGGCTGCACTACAACTCGCTGGGCCATCACGAAGTGGCGCGCATGGTTCTGCGAGCCCTCAACGTCCCCAACGACCTGCAGCCGATGCAGCCCGATCCCCTGCCGATCCGGACCTGGCGCGCGGCGCGCAGCGAGGACTTCGTCTGGGCCCGAACCCACTTCGTGCCCTGGGTGCTCCGGCGCGTCCGCCATCGGTCATCCGGCGACGAGATCGCCGCGAAGCGCCCCGAACCGCTGCCGGTGACGACCCTGGCCGCGCTGAACGACCCCGCCCCGCTGAACGACCCTGCCATGCCGCCCCGGCCTGCCACGCCGGACGACCCCGCCACGCCGCCCGACGAACGGCCTTAGCGTCGCTCCCGCAGAGCCCAGAGCGCAACGGCGCTCGCCGCGGCCACGTTCAACGAATCCACGCCGCCGCCCATCGGAATCGTCACGATCGTGTCGGCGGCCTGCAGCGCCCGGGGGCTGAGCCCGTCGCCCTCGGAACCGAGCATCAGCGCCACGCGGTCGGGGCGGTGCGCGGCGAACTCGTCCAGGGAGACGGCGTCGTCGGTGAGGGCGAGCGCAGCGAGGTGGAATCCCGCGTCGTTGAGGATCTCCCGCGCAGGTCCCCACTCCGGCAGGCGCGTCCACGGCACCTGGAAGACCGTTCCCATGCTCACCCGGACGCTTCGCCGGTACAGCGGATCCGCACAGCGCGGCGTGATGAGCACGGCATCCGCGCCGAGGGCTGCGGCGCTGCGGAACGCCGCCCCCACGTTGGTGTGATCGACGATGTCATCGAGGACGACGACCGTGCGGGCCTCCGCCACGACCTCGAGCACCGACGCGAGCGGTGGCCGGTGCATGGCCGCCAGGGCGCCGCGATGCACGGCATACCCGGTCAGCGACTCGGCGACCGCCGGTGTGACCACGTACACGGGGGTCGCCACGTCCGCCCCGAGGAGCGCCGTCACATCCGGCAGCCACTTCGCCTGGACCAGGACCGAGCGTGGACGGTGACCGGCCCGCAGCGCGCGTCCAATCACCTTCGCCGATTCGGCGATGTACAGTCCGCCGTCCGGTTCGAGCACCCGGCGGAGCGCGACGTCCGTCAAGTCGCGGTAATCCGCCAGCCGCGCGTCTGCCGCGTCGGCAATCTCGATGACCCTCACCCGCGCTCCCGTCCCTTCGCGCCACCGGAGGCGCCGGACCGCCCTCCCACTCTCTCAGGTCCGAGCGGATCCGTAACATCCCGGAAAACCGCGCCGCCTACACTCTGACCACAGGCTCGAACTCGAGGGGGTGATCGCATGACGACCGTGGCGCAGCAGGATGCCCGGACCGCCGAAGCGATCGCCCGGGCCGTGGACGCACTGTCCGGACGCAAGCTCGCGCTCCTCACCGGCGCCGGCATTTCGACCGACTCCGGCATCCCCGACTATCGCGGCCGGGGGGCACCCGTGCGCACGCCGATGAGCGTCGAGCAGTTCCTGAACAGCGAGGAGGCCCGGCGGAGGTACTGGGTCGGCAGCCACCTGGGCTGGCGCGCCTTCGCGGCGGCCGAACCCAACCCCGGCCACACGGCGCTCGCCTCGCTGGAGGCTCAGGGCATCGCGACCGGCGTCATCACGCAGAATGTCGACGGACTCCACGTACGCGCCGGCAGCCGCCGCGTGGTCGAACTGCATGGAACGATGCGGCGGATCTTCTGCACGCACTGCGGTCAGGTCTTCGACCGTCGCGATCTCGCGCTGCGGGTCGAGAGCGAGAACCCCTGGATCCAGGTGCCCGAGAACGTCCGGCTCGGACCGGACGGCGACGTGCTCCCGGAGAGCACGACGGGATTCCGCATTCCGGTGTGCACGGTCTGCGGCGGCATGCTCAAGCCCGACGTCGTCTTCTTCGGCGAGTACATCCCGGCCGAGAAGTTCCGCGAGGCCGAGCAGCTGGTGCGCGGCAGCGATGCGCTCGTCATCGCCGGATCCTCGCTCGTGGTCAACTCCGGCATCCGCCTCCTGGAGCGGGCGCGGCGCCGGCACCTGCCCATCGTGATCGTCAACCGCGGCGAGACGCGGGCCGACAGCCGTGCGAGCGTGAAGATCGACGCGGGCACCAGCGATGTCCTCCAGGCGCTCGCCGAGGCGCTTCCCGCCCTCCCCTCACCGCGGGCGCATAAGCTCAAACGGTGACTCTGCTGACGCTCGTCCGCCACGGCGAGACCGACTGGAACCGTGCCCGGCGCGTTCAGGGATCGACTGACATCCCGTTGAATGACACCGGCCGGGCTCAGGCGAAGGATGCCGCGGCCGCACTCCGCGTCCAGCTGGACCTGTCCGGGGGCCTCGCCCCGCCGGTCGTCGTCTCGAGCGACCTGTCGCGCGCGCGGGAGACGGCCGCCATCATCGCGGACGAGCTCGGGCTGCCCTCCCCTCGTGCCTATCCCGGCATGCGGGAGCGATCCTACGGCGATGCCGAGGGTGTCGACGCCGACGAGTTCCTCACACGCTGGGGCGACTGGCACGCGGCGGAGATCCCCGGGGCCGAACCGTGGCCGCAGCTGCGTGCGCGAGGACTGCGAGCGCTGAGTGACATCGTCCGCGACGCCCGCCGTACGACGGCTCCGGCCGTGGGGACGGTGATCGTCGTGACACATGGCGCGCTCATCCGGGAGCTGATCCGCCACGCCACCGGTGGCGAGCTGCCCCTGGTCGGAGAGCGCCTGGCGAACGGTTCGGCGCACACGATGATGTACGAGCGGGAACGCCTCAGCCTGCTGACATACGCGGGAGCAACGGGCTAGCGCTCGGCAGAAGCTACGATCCGCCCCGCCGCAGCGTCGCGCGCGCGTGACGGAGGACCGGCTCGTCGACCATCCTGCCGTCGTGGGTGAAGACACCGCGCTGGGTCTCCGCCGCGGCGAGCACCGCGCGCGCCCAGGCGAGCGCGGAGGGGTCGGGCCGATAGGCCTCCCGGATGATCTCGACCTGGGTCGGATGGATGCAGGCCGTGGCCGCGAAGCCGGATGCCGCGGCGTCGGCCGCTTCGATCGCCAGGCGCTTGGTCCCTGAGATGTCGAGGTGCACCGCGTCGATCGCGGCCTTCCCGTGCGCGCCGGCCGCCAGCAGGACGCGGGCGCGGGCAGTACGTGCCACGTCGCGATAGCGCCCGTTGGGCTTGCGGCTGGACGTGCCACCGAGGCTCGCGACGAGATCCTCGGCTCCCCACATCAGAGCGATGACCTGGTCGTGGGCGGCGAGTTTCTCGGCGGCCGCCACACCGCGTGCGGTCTCGCACAGAGCGACGATCGCGAACCGCTGGTCGATGGCCTTCAGCTGCTTGACGCCTTCGGCCTTCGCGATCATCACCGTGCGGTAGTCCGTCTGCGACAGCGTCGCCAGATCGGCGGCGAAGGCGTCGGTGCCGGGCGCGTTGACGCGGACGATCACCCGATCGGCGTCGAGCTCGGACTCGATCAGCGCGCCGCGGGCAGCGGTCTTCGCCGCGGGCGCTACGGCGTCCTCGAGATCCAGGATCACCGCGTCGGCCCGCTGCAGTGCTTTCGCGAACCGCTCCGGTCGGTCGGCGGGGCAGAACAGCAGCGCCGGACCGTGCTCCAGGGCGGTCACGAGTCCCGCTCCCCCGGCGCCGCGTCCCGGCACCACATCAGGGCGACGCGCGTGGCGACCGCGACCACCGCACCGTCCTGGTTGCGGCCGGTGTGGCGCATGGTGACGATCCCCTGTCCGGGCCGGGAACCGGAAAGCCGGCTGTCCAGGATCTCGGTCTCGGTGTAGAGGGTGTCGCCGTGAAAGAGCGGCGCGGGAAAGGTGATGTCGGTCATTCCGAGCTGCGCCACCAGCGTTCCCTGTGTGATCTGCGTCACGGATGCCCCAACCATCGTGGCGAGGGTCCACATCGAGTTCATCAACCGCCGGCCGAACGGCTGTCCTGACGAGTACGCGGCGTCCAGGTGCAGTGCCTGCGTGTTCATGGTCAACGACGAGAAGAGGACGTTGTCGGCCTCGGTCGCGGTGCGGCCAGGGCGGTGGTGGTAGCGCGCCCCGACCTCGAGCTCCTCGACGTACAGTCCCCGTTGGATGTGTTCCCGCTGCGGCGGCGGTGGCTCGTTCACGGCGCTCACGCTACCCGAGGCGCCCATCACAGGCCCAGCGCCCGCGAAATGACCAAGAGCTGCACCTCGCTGGTGCCCTCGCCGATCTCGAGGATCTTCGAGTCGCGGTAGTGGCGTGCGACCGGGTACTCGTTCATGAATCCGTTGCCGCCGAAGATCTGGGTGGCCTCCCGCGCGTTGTCCATCGCCGCGTCGCTCGCGGTCAGCTTCGCGATGGCCGCCTCGACCTTGAACGGCTTGCCGGCGTCGCGCAGGCGTGCGGCGTGGTGCCAGGCGAGCCGGGCATTGTGGACGCGCAGCTGCATGCGCGCGAGCATGAACTGGATGCTCTGGCGCGTGGAGAGCTGCTCACCGAACACGACGCGCTTCTTGGCGTAGTCGACCGCGGCCTCCAGGCATCCTTCCGCGGCGCCCGTCGACAGCGCGGCGATCGCGATGCGACCCTCATCCAGGATGTGCAGGAAGTTCGCGAAGCCGCGGCCCCGTTCTCCCAGGAGGTTGGCCTCCGGCACGCGAGCGTCCTGAAAGGTCAGCGGGTGCGTGTCGGAGGCGTGCCATCCGACCTTGTCATATGCGGGCTCGACGGTGAAGCCGGGCGTGCCGTTGGGGACGATGATCGTGGAGATCTCTTTGCGGCCGTCGCTCTCCCCCGTCACTGCCGTCACGGTGATGAATCGCGTGATGGCGGTGCCGGAGTTGGTGATGAACTGCTTCGATCCGTTGATCACCCACTCGCCACCGTCGAGCCGCGCCGTGGTGCGTGTCGCGCCGGCATCGGAACCCGCCTCCGGCTCGGTGAGACCGAATCCGGCCAGCGCCCGCCCGGCGAGGAGGTCCGGAAGCAGCTCGTTCCGTTGCGAGTCGGTGCCGAAGCGGAAGACCGGCATCGCGCCGAGGCTCACCCCGGCCTCCAGGGTGATCGCGAGCGACTGGTCGACCCGCCCGAGGGCCTCGATCGCCAGGCACAGCGCGAAGTAGTCGCCGCCCTGGCCGCCGAACTCCTCCGGGAAGGGCAGTCCGAAAAGGCCCAGATCGCCCATCTGCGCCACCACGTCCAGCGGCAGCGTGTGAGTGCGATCCGCCTCGTACGAGCGCGGTGCGACCACCTCGTCGGCGAATGCGCGCACGAGAGCCGCGAGCTCGCGCTCGTCGTCGTTCAGGTTGTCGTGCATGGGTCTGTCCTTTCCTACTCGGCCGGGTCGGCGGCGACGCGGGCCAGTACCTGGTCGCGATGCACCTGATCACCGACGATGGTCTCCACGGATGCGGTTCCGTCGTGCGGAGCGATGATCGGATGCTCCATCTTCATCGCCTCGATCGTGACGATCCGCTCTCCGGCCCGCACCCGAGCGCCGCCGGTGACGTGCACGGCGACGACGGTACCGGGCATCGGGGCGCGCAGTTCGGGGTGGGATGCCGCGGCCGGGCCGGCGTTCATCGCCAGTTGCCGCTGCATCGCCGCACGACGGGTCAGCGGCTGCAGCCGCGACGTCACACCGTCCGCGTGCACCCAGATCGCGCCGTCCCCGTCCACGGCCGTGCGTGCGCCGACGGGCGGATCAGCGGGCGCTTCAGCGGAGAGGATCTCGCCCGCGTCCGTCGCGAAGAGGGAGCGCCGCGGCTGTGCGCCGCCGCCCGCGCGCCAGCCCGAGCCGCTCCGCCAGAGCGTGCCGGATGCGGCCGCTCGCGTCTCCTCGGTGCGCGGGGTTGCCGCGACGGCCGCGCGCAGAGCGAGACCGGTGGGCTCCGGGTCGACGAAAGGCGGCATCCGGTCGATCAGGCCGGTGTCCAGATCCCCGGCCCGCACCGCCTCCTCGGCGAGCAGGGCGCGCAAGAAGGCGATGTTCGTGTCCACGCCGAGCAGCACCGTCTGTCCCAGGGCCCGGTCGAGCGTCGCGAGAGCCGCGCCGCGGTCACGGCCGTACGCGATCACCTTGGCGATCATCGGATCGTAATCCGCGGTGACCACGCTTCCGCTCTCGACGGCCGAGTCGGTGCGCACGTCGGGCGCGGGGGTCCACGCGAGCACGGGTCCGCTGGCGGGCAGGAATCCGCGCGCGGGCGACTCCGCATACACGCGCGCCTCGATCGCATGCCCGTTCATGCGCACCTCGTTCTGGGAGATCCCGAGCGGCTGGCCCGCCGCCACCCGCAGCTGCATCTCGACCAGGTCCAGTCCGGTCACCAGCTCGGTCAGCGGGTGTTCGACCTGCAGTCGCGTGTTCATCTCGATGAAGAAGAAGTCGTGCGGGCGATCGGCCGCGACCAGGAACTCGACGGTTCCCGCCCCGAGGTAGTCCACACTCGCGGCCGCCGCGCACGCCGCGATCCCGAGGCGGGCGCGTGTCCGTTCGTCGATGACCGGCGACGGCGCCTCTTCGACCACCTTCTGATGGCGGCGCTGCAGGGTGCACTCCCGCTCGCCGAGATGGATGACGTGCCCGCGCGCGTCGGCCATCACCTGCACCTCGATGTGGCGGGGTCGCTCGATGAGCCGTTCCAGCAGCAGCGTGTCGTCGCCGAACGCGGCCGATGCCACGCGACGGGCTGTCGCGAGCGCCTCCGGCAGGTCTTCCGGCCCCCGCACGACCTGCATGCCCTTGCCGCCGCCCCCGGCGGAGGGCTTGATCAGGAGCGGGTAGCCGACCTCGGCCGCGGCATCCGCGATCTCCTCATCGGCCAGCCCGCCGGCGTCGATGCCCGGGATGATCGGCACCCCGCTGCCAGCGACGTGCGCCTTGGAACGGATCTTGTCGCCCATCACCTCCAGCGCACGCGGCGCGGGACCGATGAACACGATCCCGGCGGCGGCACAGGCGACCGCGAACGCGGCGTTCTCGGAGAGGAATCCGTACCCGGGATGGATCGCCTGCGCCCCCGACGCGCGGGCGGCCTCGAGGATGGCCGCACCGTTCAGGTATGACTCGGCGGCCGCAGCCGGACCCACCCGGTACGACGCGTCCGCCTCTCGCACGTGCGGAGCGTCCGCGTCGGGGTCGCTGTAGACCGCGATCGAACGGATGCCGAGAGTGCGCAGAGTCCTGATCACGCGGCGCGCGATCTCGCCGCGGTTTGCGACGAGGACGGTGTGGAACATCTCGGCGGACTGGAGGGAATCAGGCACGTCGCTCACATCCGGAAGAGGCCGAAGCGGGGTTCGGGGAGGGGTGCGCGCGAGACGACGTCCAGCGCAAGTCCGAGCAGGTCGCGGGTGTCTGCGGGATCGACGATGCCGTCGTCCCACAGTCTGGCGGTGGCGTAGTACGGGTTGCCCTGCTCCTCGTACTGGGTGCGGATCGGGGCTTCGAAATCCGACTGCTCCTGCGCGGACCACTCGGCACCGCGGGACTCGAGCTGATCGCGCTTGACGGTGGAGAGCACGGACGCCGCCTGAAGCCCGCCCATGACCGAGATCCGGCTCGCCGGCCAGGTCCACAGGAACCGGGGCGAGTACGCGCGACCGCACATCGAATAGTTGCCGGCGCCGAACGATCCACCGATCACGACCGTCAACTTCGGCACCCGCGTGGTCGCGACGGCGGTGACCATCTTCGCCCCATCCTTCGCGATGCCGCCCGCCTCGGCATCCCGTCCCACCATGAAGCCGGAGATGTTCTGCAGGAACAGCAACGGGATGCCACGCTGATCGCACAGTTCGATGAAGTGCGCGCCCTTCTGGGCGGACTCGGAGAACAGCACACCGTTGTTCGCGACGATTCCGACCGGGTGCCCGTGGATCCGCGCGAAGCCGGTGACCAGGGTCTCGCCGTACGCGCGCTTGAACTCGGAGAACGCGCTGCCGTCGACCAGCCGGGCGATCACCTCGCGCACGTCGTACGGCTGGTTCACATCGACGGGGACGACCCCGTAGAGGTCGGCGGGATCCACCGCCGGCGGCACGCTCTCGATCACCTCCCACGCGGGCGCGGGCGGAAGGGGCAGCGTCGCCACGATGTCGCGCACGATCTCCAGGGCGTGCTCGTCGTTCTCGGCCAGGTGGTCCACCACACCCGATCGGGTGGCGTGCAGCTCGCCGCCACCGAGCTCCTCGGCCGTGACGATCTCACCGATCGCGGCTTTGACGAGCGGGGGCCCGCCGAGGAAGATCGTGCCCTGATTGCGCACGATCACGGTCTCGTCGCTCATGGCCGGAACGTATGCGCCGCCGGCCGTGCACGAGCCGAGCACAGCCGCGATCTGCGGAATGCCCTCGGCCGACATCCGCGCCTGGTTGAAGAAGATCCGGCCGAAGTGATCGCGATCGGGAAAGACCTCGTCCTGCATCGGAAGGAACGCCCCACCGGAATCGACGAGGTACACGCACGGCAGCCGGTTCTCCAGCGCGATCTCCTGCGCGCGGAGGTGCTTCTTGACGGTGAGCGGATAGTACGTGCCGCCTTTGACCGTCGCGTCGTTGCACACGACCATCACCTGGCGACCGTGGACCAGCCCGATGCCCGCGATGACGCCGGCTCCGGGCGCGTCTCCCCCGTACAGTCCCTCGGCGGCCAGCGGCGCGATCTCGACGAATGGACTGCCCTCGTCCAGAAGCCGTGCGACCCGATTGCGCGGCAGCAGCTTGCCGCGGGCGATGTGCCGTTCCCGAGACGCGTCGGGCCCGCCCTTCGCCGCGACGGCCAGCCGTTCCCGCAGCCGGCTCGCCAGGGCCTCCTGGGCGTCGCGGGTGCGCGCGAACGCGTCGTCGTGCACGGCCGCGGTCTGCAGGGCCGATCCCGCTGGGCCCACGCGGCCAGAGGCTCCGCGCGACGCCCCAGCGGCGTGTGGAGGGGCAGTGGGGACCGTCATGTCATCTCCATCGACGTCACGATCGCATCACGTCCGTTGCCCGGCCGGATGCCATTGGTTAGGGTTCACTAACTGAGCATTCAGGTTAGCGAGGATTAACTGAAATGACAAGCGGTGTGACGGAGCGTGATCGCGCCAAAGCCGACCGTCAGGCGGCGATCCTGCATGAGGCCGCTCGCCTGTTCGCGGACCGCGGCTTCAGCGGCGTGAGCCTCGAGGAACTCGGAGCGGCCGTGGGTGTCAGCGGTCCCGCCGTGTACCGGCACTTCGCGAACAAGCAGGCGCTGCTCGGAGCGATCCTCGTCCGCGTGAGCGAACGGCTGCTCAGCGGCGGTCAGGACGTGATCGCCTCTCACGACTCCCCCGAAGCCCGGCTCGCCGGTCTTATCCGCTTCCACGTCGACTTCGCCCTCACCGACGCGGATGTCATCCGCGTCCAGGACCGAGACCTCGCCAGTCTGAGCGAGGACGACCGGCACACCGTCCGCAGGCTGCAGCGGCAGTACGTCGAGCTGTGGACCGCGGTCCTTGCCGACATCCATCCGGCCCGGTCCGAGAGCGACCTGCGCGTACGCGCGCACGCGTGCTTCGGGCTCATCAACTCCACACCCCACAGCATGCGCACGCTGCGGGCGTCGCCCGCCGACCGCACCGTGCGCGGCATCCTGGAGTCGATGGCGCGGTCCGCACTCACCGCGTGAGAGTCATCGCAGAAGCATGGCCCGGCCCGGCTCGCGCAGGATGTCGGCGACATCGCGCAGGAACCGCGCGCCCTGTTCGCCGTCGACCAGCCGGTGGTCGAACGACAGGCTGAGGGTCATCACGTCGCGCAGGGCGATCTCGCCGCGGTGCTCCCACGGCTGGCGCCGGACCGCACCCAGGGCGAGGATCCCCGCCTCGCCGGGATTGAGGATCGGGGTTCCGGCGTCGACGCCGAAGACACCGACGTTCGTGATCGAGAAGGTGCCCCCGCTCATCTGCCCGGGAGCGGTCTTGCCCGCTCGTGCCGTCTCGGCCAGCTGCCCGATGGCGTCCGCGAGTTCCACCAGCGTGAGCTGTTCGGCATCGCTGATGTTGGGAACGACAAGACCGCGCGAGGTGGCGGCGGCGATACCCAGATTCACGTACCGGTGCTGGAGGATCTCACCGTTCTCGGCATCCCACCGCGAGTTCAGTTCCGGATGCCGGATCAGCGCGAGGCACACCGCTTTCGCCGCGACCGCCATCACGCCGATCCGATGATCCGCCAGGCTGCGGTCGGAGCGCAGTGAGGCGATGAGCTCGCTGGTGGCCGTCACGTCGACGGTGTGGAACGTCGTGACGTGCGGCGCGGTGAAGGCACTGCGCACCATCGCATCCGCGGTGTGCTTGCGTACTCCGCGAACCGGAATCCGAATGACCCGCTCCCCGTCCATCGGCGTGGTGGATGCTGGGGCCGTCGCCGGGACGGATGCCGAGGACTCCCGCGCGCGGATGCCCGCCGCGTAGGTCTCGATGTCCGTGCGGCTGATGAGTCCGGTCACCCCGCTCGCCTCGACGAGCGCGAGATCGACGCCCAGTTCTTTCGCCAGCTTGCGCACCGGCGGAGTCGAGCGCGGCCGCTCGCGGAGGACGTCAGCCGGCTCCGCGTGGATCGCGTCGTGTGGCGCGGCCTCCAGGACGGCTGTGTCGGAGGCCGCCGGCGGGCGCGCACCGCTGCGCACGCGCCGCTGCGGGCGCCCCGCACCCCGTGGTGCGGCGCCGTAGCCGACGAGGTTCGGCTGCGCGCGCTCCTCAGCGGGCTCGGCGACCTGTGCGGCCGGCTCCGTCGGCGCCTCGGGTTCGGCGCCGTCGACATCGAAGGAGATCAGCACCGATCCGACTTCGATCACGTCACCCGCCGACGCGTGCAGCGCGGTCACGACCCCCGCGTAGGGGGACGGCAGCTCGACGATGGCCTTGGCCGTCTCGACCTCGGCGATCGTCTGGTTGAGGGTCACGGTGTCGCCCTCGGCGACCAGCCATTGCACGAGCTCCGCCTCGGGGAGCCCCTCCCCGAGATCGGGAAGATGGAAGTCGGTGGCCATCAGAGCATCCCCCCGTTCACGGTCGCTGCGCGACCTGACTCCGGCGAACTCCACTCCGGCCCTGACAGGCTGTGCGGCCGGTCCAGCACGCGGTCAACCGCGTCCAGGATCCGATCCAGGTCGGGCAGGTGGTGCTTTTCCAGCTTCGCCGGCGGGTAGGGGATGTCGTGTCCGGTCACGCGGACGGGGGCGGCCTCGAGGTGGTTGAAGCACTGCTCGGTCACGCTGGCGATCAATTCGGCGCCGACTCCGGCTTCGCGCGCGGCTTCGTGCGTGACGACGACCCGTCCGGTCTTGCGGACCGACGCGGCGACGGTGCGGTAGTCGACGGGAGAGATCGAGCGCAGATCGATGACTTCGATCGAGATCCCGTCGTCCTCTGCCGCGGTGGCGGCATCCATCGCCGTCGCAACCTGGGCGCCATAGGTGAGCAGGGTGACGTCCGACCCCTCACGGGCCACGCGGGCCAGACCCATCGGCGGTGCATCGGCCAGGTCGAGGTCCAGATCGACCTCGCCCTTGGTGTGGTAGAGCCGCTTGGGCTCGAAGTACACCACGGGGTCGTTCGATGCGATGGCCTGGCGCAGCATGACGTTGGCGTCCTGCGGATTGGACACGGCGACCACGCGCAGCCCTGCGGTGTGGACGAAGTACGCCTCGGGCGACTCGGAGTGGTGCTCGGCGGCACCCACGCCCCCCGCCCACGGAATGCGGATGGTGATCGGCATCTGAACGTTTCCGCGAGTGCGGTAGTGCAGCTTCGCGACCTGACAGACGATCTGGTCGAAGGCGGGATACACGAATCCATCGAATTGGATCTCCACGACCGGCCGATAGCCGCGGAAGGCGAGACCGACGGCGGCGCCCATGATTCCCGATTCGGCGAGGGGCGTGTCGATCACGCGAGCCGCACCGAACTGGTCGAGCAGGCCGTCGGTCACGCGGAACACGCCACCGAGCTTGCCGATGTCCTCGCCCAGCACGAGCACTTTCGGGTCGTCCGCCATCGCGCGGCGCAGGCCCTCGTTGATGGACTTCGCCATCGTGAGCTGCGTCATCGTGCACCGCCCTGGGCTGCATCCTCGGCGGCGAAGCCGTCCAGGTAGGCGGCGAACTGACCACGCTGGATTTCCAGGCCCGCGTGGGGCTCGGCATACACGTCGTCGAACACCTCGATCGCCGGTCGTGTGCGTGCCGACAGACAGGCGGACCGCACGTCCGCACCCCATCGGTCGGACTCGTCCGCGACCTCGCGCGCGAAGTCGTCGGAGAAGGCGTCCTCAGCCCGCAGCAGCGCTTCGATCCGTGCGAGCGGGTCACGCTGACGCCAGCGCTCGACCTCGTCCTTGTCGCGGTAGCGGGTCGGGTCGTCTGAGGTCGTGTGCGGGCCCATGCGGTAGGTCACGGCCTCGATGAACGCCGGGCCGCCGCCGGTGCGAGCGTGGTCGACCGCCCAGCGCATCGCCGCGAGGCACGCGAGCACGTCATTGCCGTCGACGCGCAGGCTCGGGATGCCGAATCCGGGCGCGCGGCCCGCGATCGGGAACTTCGCCTGAACGCTGACCGGCTCGGAGATGGCCCACTGGTTGTTCGTGCAGACGAAGACGACCGGCGCGCGGAACGACGAGGCGAACACCATCGCCTCGTTCACATCGCCCTGACTGGTCGCGCCGTCCCCGAAATACGCGCCGGCGACCTGGTCGGCGCCGTCGAACGTGATGCCCATCGCATAGCCCACGGCATGCAGCGCCTGGGCACCGATGATGATCTGGGGGGTCGCGGTGTTGATGTCGTAGGGGTTGAAGGTGGAGTGGGCCTCTCCGCGCCAGGCAAGGACGAAATCGGACGCGACAGCCCCTCGGACGAAGTTCACGCCGATCTCGCGGTAGCTCGGGAAGACGAAGTCGTCGGAACGGAAGGCGCGCGCGGTGCCCACCTGCGTGGCCTCCTGACCTTGGCAGGGGGCCCAGAGACCGAGCTGCCCCTGACGCTGGAGCGCAACGCCCTCGGTGTCGATCCGGCGGACGATGGCCATGTCGCGGTAAAGGCTCCGCAGGGCGTCCGCGTCGATGTCCGCGACCCACGGATCGAGGTCGGGGTGGGCGATGCGCCCGCCATCCGGACCGACCAACCGGGCCACATCGTCCACATTCGTGGCCGGTTCGGCCGTCGGTGTCAGGGTGTGCATCATCGTCATCCCTCCTCGTTGCGAGAAGCCCTCGTGAGGCTGCTCGTCGCGGAACGCCGGCATCGTCGCCGACGAGCCCGAGGTTACGTCGATATTGCACCTAGCTCAAGCATCCGGAGCTCTGCTTAGCATGTTGCCAAACCGTAAGCGGCGTCACATGCTAAAGTTTCACACTATGAGCACCCTCGATCACGTCGACCTCGAGCTGCTCGCGGCGCTCGCTGCGGACCCACGCGCGACCGTGGTCGCCCTGGCAGAACGCCTCGGGCTCTCCCGCAACACCGTCCAGGCGCGGATGGCGCGTCTGGAGCGGTCGGGCGTCTTCCTCTCCTACGAGCGGGCGATCTCTTCCACCGCCCTCGGCTTCCCGATCGAGGCCTTCATCAGCGTCATGGTGCATCAGGCAGATCTGCCGCGCATCACCGCCGACCTCGCCCGTGTCCCCGAGATCGTGCAGGTGCACGGGCTCAGCGGGCAGGTGGACCTGCTCGTTCGCGTCGCGTGCCGCGACACGCAGCATCTGTTCGACACGGACGCCCGTATCCTCGCGATCGACGGCATCGAGCGCACCGAGACCTCACTCGTGATGGGTGAGGTGATCGGCTACCGCGTCACGCCGCTCATGGCGCTGGCACGACGGGAAGCGTAGCGGCAGCCTTCCGGGGAACACCGGCGGACTGCGCGTCGAGCCGGACGAGCACGACGCCGACGAGGATCGCCGCACCGCCGGCGAACTGGATCGGTGCGGGGGCCTCGGCAAGGAAGACCCACGCGAATCCGAGGGCGAACAGGACCTCGGAGAGCCCCACGAACGAGGCGACGCGTGACCCGATGCGCGGCACCGCGATCACACCCAGCGCGTAGCCCAGCGTCGTCGCCACTGCGGCGACCCAGAGCAGGGGCACGAACCACGGCACCTCGGCACCCGCCAGGACGACCGAGACCGCAGGCGCGGCGAAGGGCATGATTCCGGTCAGGCACAGGACCGCCATGATGACCCCGCCGGTCAGCAGGCCGCCGGCCGCCAGCGCGAGCGGAGGCAGGTCGGCTCCCGCACGTTCCGAGATCACGAAGTATGCGCACACGCACACGGCCGCCGCCAGGGCGAAGAGCGTGCCGAGCAGGTCGAAGTTCGCGCCCGAGACGTCCACCACCAGGACGAGTCCGACGATCGCGACAGCCGAGCCCCACAGCACCAGACGTGACGGCGCCCGGCGGGTGCGCAGCCACACGAACGCGACGAGCAGAACAGGCGCCAGGTACTGGATGAGCAGGGCGACCGCCACAGGCATGCGCTGCATCGCCGAGAAGAAGAACAGCTGACAGCCCAGCACCGGCATCAGTCCGAAGCCGAGAATGAGCTTCCAATGCCGACGCAGGAACGTCGGCTGTCGCCGGATCGCCAGCAGCAGCGCCGGCGAGAGGATCAGTCCCGCCACGCCCATGCGCACCAGCAGTGCAGCCCCGAGCGACCAGCCTGCTTCGAGAAGCGGCTTGATGAACGGCCCGCTCGAGGAGAACGCCAGGGCCGACACCACGGCCAGAACGAGTCCCGACGTGCTGGGGCGGCGGGTCGGCAACGAAGAGAGAAGAGCGAGCGATGTGGGCGGAGCGGCCATGAGTAGGTTCCGGCGTTCTGTGCTGTCAGGAGTCAAATGCGCTTACACTAGTGACAATAAGCCCACCCCATGTCAGGAGTCAACATGGTGTTCATTCGTGACACCGAGCAGTCCCTCAAGGCCGCGGTATTCCTGGTGAACACCCTTCCCGGACACGACGGCGAAGACACGCTCCGCACGCTTTCCGACTTCGATGAATACCTCGCGGTGAACCCGTACACCGGCGCGATCCGCCGGGACGAGGCAGAGATGTCGGCTGTCCGCGGCATCCGCGCCCGCCTGCGCCGACTGTGGGATGTCGACCGCGACGGCGCCGTTCCGCTGGTGAACGAGATGCTGCGCGACGGGCACGCGCTGCCCCGCCTGGTGATCCACGACGACTACGACTGGCACATCCACGCGACCTCGGACGATGCCCCGCTGGCGACGCGAATCCTCGTCGAGGCCGCGATGGCGTTCGTGGACGTCATCCGCTCGGACGAGTACGACCGGGTGCGCGTGTGCTCGGCGGATGACTGCGACTCCGTGTACATCGACTACTCACGCAACGGTTCCAAGCGCTACTGCGATACGGGCAACTGCGGCAATCGCATGAACGTCAACGCGTACCGGGAGCGGAAGGCGCAAGAAACTCCCTGATGGCCGCGGCCGCCGGGGCCGGGGTCTCGTAGTGCACCAGGTGCCCGACATCCGGGATCTCCACCAGCTGCGCATCGCTGAAGAGCGTGGCCAAGTGCCGCTCCGCCTCGATCGGCGTGATGTCGTCGCGCTGCGCCGCCACGAGGAGCGTGGGCTGGGCGATCGCGGGAGCGAATTCGCGTACGTCGTGCGACACCGACGCGAGGAAGGCGTCGTGCAGCACGTCCCGGTCGGCGAAGCGGGAGAAGTACGTGTCGTGCTGGTCGTGGATGAAGCGGCGCAGGTCGGGGTCGCGGGTCTTGGCCATCGAGACGCTCATGACCCGGACGATGACGCCATTGCGCAGGAGCGCATCGCCCAACGCCTTCGGCAGGCGCGCACCCGCCCAGTAGTAGAACACCGCGAGGCGGGTCAGCAGGCCGCGCGGCCCTTCGAGCGCGGGCGCCCCGATCGGGTTGACCAGGATCACGCGCGGTGTCGGCAGTCCTCCCGCAACGGCTGCGGCCACGACGATCGAGCCGAAGGAGTGCCCGAGGATGATCGCGCCCGGGGCGACTGCGGCGACGAATGCCCGGAGCCAGTCCGCGTATGCGGTCAGATCGTGGCGTCGACCGGGCAGTGGCGGCGTCTCGCCGAATCCGGGCAGATCGGGCGAGATGACCCGCACGCCGTCCAGATGGGCGACGACCGGCTCGAGCCCGTGGTGCTCTCCGCGGAATCCGTGGACCGCGACGATCGTCGTCTGGGCATCGGCCGGGCCGTAGACCCAGTATGCGGTCGTGCCACCGAGAACCTCGGCCTGCCGTCGCTCGATCGGCAGAGCGCCCAGGAGCGCGGCGTACGGATTGGGGACGGGCATTCCCCGAGTCTACGAGCCGCCCTCCGGGCCGGCTCACGGCGATGTCGGAGGCAGCGCATACCGTTTCGGGCATGGACAGCAGGCGGGAAGTGGAGGGGACGGTCGATCCGCACGGCGCGAGCCCGGACTGGACGCGAGTGATCGGCGTCTTCGATCTCGAGACCACCGGTGTCGACGTGACCGAAGATCGCATCGTCAGCGCGCACGTCGGACTTCTCGACGCGCACGGCGCGGTGATCCTGGCCAGGAACTGGCTCGCCGATCCCGGTGTGGAGATCCCCGCGGCCGCGACCGCCGTGCACGGCATCTCCACTGAGCACGCTCGCGAGATCGGTGCGCCCGCCTGTGACGTCGTGGAGCAGGTCACCGACACATTGCGATCGCTCCTGGATGCCGGCATCCCCGTCGTCGCGTACAACGCCGCGTTCGATTTCTCGCTCCTGGCCTGCGAAGCGAGGCGCCACGGGGTCCCGCCGCTGCGCAGCCCCGCACCCGTGATAGATCCGCTGGTCATCGACAAGGCGTACGACCGGTACCGCCGCGGGAAGCGCACGCTCGCCGTGGTCGCAGAGCACTACGCCGTGCGTTTGGATGACGCTCATGAGGCGGCAGCGGATGCGGTCGCGGCGGGACGGATCGCCCAGGCGCTCGCGGCGCGCTTCGCGGGGCTGCTGCCGGCGGCGGCCGAGGAGCTGCACACGGCTCAGATCGCGTGGGCGCGTTCCCAGGCGGCCAGTCTGACCGAGTACTTCATCCGCATCGGGCGCCTGGATCCCGACGACAGGCTGGACGGCCGTTGGCCGATCCGCTGACGGCACGCAGAAAAGCCCCGCCGAGGCGGGGCCTTTCTGACACGGCGTGCGACTAGTTGCCGGATCCGCCGAAGTTCTTGAAGCGCTGGTTGAACTTCTCGACACGACCGGCCGAGTCCATGATGCGCTGCTTGCCCGTGTAGAACGGGTGCGAGGCGGAGGAGATCTCGACGTCGATGACCGGGTACTCGACGCCGTCGAGCTCGATCTTCTTGTCCGACGTGACGGTCGAACGGGTGAGGAACGTCTCGCCCGAGCCGAGGTCGCGGAATACGACGGCCTGGTAGTCGGGGTGGATGTCAGTCTTCATGCGGAGTCCTTGAGGATGTTGCGTTCCTTCGACGTGCGCAGGAACCGAGGAAAGTCTGCGGTGCGAGTGCACCAAGGACCGATTCTATCAGGCTCCGGCCGCTGAGAAGGAATCGGGCCTAGGAAGCCGCACGCGCCGCGTATCGCCCGCCGTCGACGCTGAGGGTGATCGGCGTGCTGAATGCCTCGGTGAGTGCCTCGGCGGTGAGGGTCTCGTGCAGTGGGCCGGCCGCAACCACGCGTCCTTCGCGCAGCAGCATCACGTGAGTGAATCCGATCGGGATCTCCTCGACGTGGTGCGTCACCATGACCATGGCCGGCGTCGTCGGTGCCTGAGCGTATCCGCTGAGCAGCGTCAGCAGCTCCTCACGCGCCCCCAGGTCGAGGCTGGCTGCGGGCTCGTCGAGCAGCAGCAGCTCGGGGTCGGTCATGATCGCGCGGGCGATCTGCACTCGCTTCTGCTCCCCGTCGGACAGGGTGCCGAACGTCCGATCGGCCAGCCCGTCCAGCCGCCACTCGGCCAGGACACGCAGAGCTCGGCGTTCGTCGATGTCCTCGTATGCCTCGTTCCAGCGTCCCAGCACCGAGTACGCGGCGGTGAGGACGACGTTCAGGACGGTCTCCTCGGATGGCAGGCGCTTGGCCATCGCGGTCGACGCGAATCCGATGCGCGGACGCAGCTCGAACACGTCGGTGCGGCCGAGCTGTTCGCCCAGGATCGTCACTCGTCCGGAGGTGGGATGCAGGAGCGTGTCTGCCAGCTGGAGCAGCGTGGTCTTGCCGGCGCCGTTGGGTCCGAGGATCACCCACCGCTGGTCGTCTTCGACCGACCAGTCCAGGTGGTCCACGATGTTCCGGGAGCTTCTGCGTACGACGACATCGGAGAACTCGAGCACCTGCGGCATGCCCTTAGCCTATCGGCGGTTGGCGCTGACCTCCGCGTAGAGCTCGGCCGTGGCATCGGCGATCGAGGACCAGCTGAAATCGTTCGCGGCGCGCTCGCGACCGGCGACGCCGTACGCCGCTGCGCGCTGCGGATCCGACACGACCTCGATCAACACGCGCGCCAGGTCATCGACGTACTGGTCCGGATGCAGCGGGGTCCCGGTGCCGTCCTGCACCTGTTGGATCGGCACCAGCCGACCCGTCACGCCGTCCCGGACGACCTCGGGGATCCCGCCGGTGGCCGTTCCGACGACCGCCGCACCGCAGGCCATCGCCTCGAGGTTCACGATCCCGAGCGGCTCGTAGATGGACGGGCAGACGAACGTGGTGGCCGCGCTGAGCACCGCGCACAGTTCGTGACGGGGCAGCAGCCGGTCGATCCAGACGACGCCGTTCCTCGTCTGCTGCAGTCCGCGCACGAGCTCCTGGACCTCGGCCAGGATCTGCGGCGTGTCCGGTGCGCCTGCGCACAGGACCAGCTGGACATCCGGAGGCAGCTGCTCCGCGGCGCGAAGAAGGTAGGGCAGCCCCTTCTGCCGAGTGATGCGTCCGACGAAGACGACGGACGGCTTCGTCGGATCGATCCCGAGCTCCGACAGCAGGGCGGGATCCTCGACCGGATGCCACGCGTCGACGTCGATGCCGTTGTAGATCACGCGCACCTTGGCCGGATTCAGCGTGGGATAGCTGCGCAGGATGTCGTTGCGCATGCCCTCGCTGACCGCGACGATCGCGGCCGCGCCCTCGTAGGCGGTCTTCTCGATGAAGCTGGACACGGCGTAGCCCCCGCCGAGCTGCTCGGCCTTCCACGGTCGAAGCGGTTCGAGGCTGTGCGCAGTCACGACGTGCGGGATGCCGTGCAGCAGCGCGGCGAGGTGGCCGGCGAAGTTCGCATACCAGGTGTGGCTGTGCACGACGTCGGCGCCGACCACATCCGTCACGATCTCGAGGTCGGTGCCGAGCGTCTGGATGGCTCCGTTCGCGGTCGCCAGTTCAGCGGGCACATCGTACGAGGTGGTTCCCTCCTCATGACGAGGCGCGCCGAAGGCTCGAACCTGCACGTCCATCCGCTCGCGCAGCGCCTTCACGAGTTCGGTGACGTGCACTCCCGCGCCGCCGTATATCTCTGGCGGATACTCCTTGGTGACGATGTCGACTCGCATGTCAACACGCTAGTACGCGAGCGGAAGTGCGGCATAGGGTGGGTGCCATGCATGCAGCGCCCAAGATTTTCGGGATCATCCTCGCGGGCGGCGAGGGCAAGCGTCTCATGCCCCTCACGGCGGATCGGGCCAAGCCGGCCGTCCCGTTCGGGGGGCAGTATCGGCTCATCGATTTCGCGATATCGAACCTGATCAACTCAGGTCTGGGACAGCTGGTCGTGCTCACCCAGTACAAGTCGCACAGCCTCGACCGGCACATCTCGCAGACGTGGCGGATGTCGCCGCTGCTGGATTCCTACGTGACTTCGGTCCCGGCGCAGCAGCGCCTCGGCAAGCGATGGTTCTCGGGCTCGGCCGACGCCATTCTGCAGAGCCTGAACCTCATCAACGACGAGAAGCCCGACATCGTGATCGTGATCGGCGCGGACCACGTCTACCGCATGGACTTCCGCCAGATGCTGGATTCGCACATCGCGTCGGGCGCGCGGGCGACGGTCGCCGGCATCCGTCAACCCCTGTCGATGGCGAACCAGTTCGGCGTGATCGACGTCGAGCCGACGGATCCGACGAAGATCCGGCAGTTCCTCGAGAAGCCGCAGGACGCCACCGGTCTGGCCGACGCACCTCACGAGGTCCTCGCCTCGATGGGCAACTACATCTTCGACACCGATGCGCTGATCGAGGCGGTGGAAGCGGACGGCGAGCAGCCGACGTCCAATCACGACATGGGCGGCGACATCATCCCCTACTTCGTGGCACGCGGCGAGTCGGGCGTGTACGACATGAAGCTCAACGACGTGCCCGGCTCCACGGACCGCGATCGCGACTACTGGCGCGATGTCGGCACGATCGAGTCGTTCTTCGACGCCCACATGGATCTCATCTCGACGCTGCCGATCTTCAACCTCTACAACACGCAGTGGCCGATCCACGCGCAGACGCTCAACTCGCCACCGGCGAAGTTCGTTCGCGATTCGGTCGGCCGCATCGGCAACGCCATCGATTCGATCGTCTCGCTCGGCTCCGTGCTGTCCGGCACACACTTGGAGCGCAGTGTCGTCGGCCCGTGGACGCTCGCCGGCGGCGGCTCCACGATCACCGATTCGGTGCTCTTCGACCACGTCCGCGTGGGTCAGGGCGCCCGCATCCACCGCGCGATCCTCGACAAGAACGTCGTGCTCGCCGACGGCGCCACGGTCGGCGTCGATCGGGAGCGGGATGCGCATCGCGGGTTCACGATCACCGACACGGGCATCACGGTGGTCGGCAAGGGCATCCACGTCGACGCGTGACGACCCGTGGCGGGGACGAGCATTCCGCGGCGCTAGCGTGGAGGGATGCCTGCGCCGACCGTCCGCTTCCTGCTCGTGCTCGACGCCGATTCGACGCTCATCCGCAATGAAGTGATCGAATTGCTCGCCGATGAGGCGGGGCGCAGCGCCGAGGTCACTGCGGCCACCGAGGCAGCCATGCGCGGCGATGTCGACTTCGCCTCGAGTCTCCGCTCGCGCGTGTCCGCGTTGGCCGGCGTGCCGGTCACCGCCTTTGCGCGTGTTCTGGCCCGCGTCGAACCGACTCCGGGCGCCCGGGAGCTGATTGCCGCCGTGCACGAGCGCGGTGGCCGGGTGGGGGTCGTCTCGGGGGGATTCCACGAGATCCTCGACACGGTCGCTCCGCAGCTCGGGGTCGACATCTGGCGGGCGAATCGGCTCACGACGCGCGATGACACGCTGGTCGGGTCGGTCGATGGCGCGATCGTGGATGCCGAGGCCAAGGCGGCGGCGCTGCGCGAATGGGCCGCGGAGGCCGCCGTGCCCCTGACCCGCACGATCGCGGTCGGGGACGGCGCCAACGACCTGCGGATGATGGCCGTCGCCGCGCTCGGACTCGCCTTCAACGCCAAGCCGACCGTGCGCGCTCAGGCAGACCTCATCATCGATCGCGTCGATCTGCGCGAGGTCATCCCGCTCCTGCCGTGAGCGCGCTCCGGCCGAGGCGGGATGTCTGCTGCAGTGAGTAGCGTTCCGGTATGAAGATCATCCTCATACCCGGTCTCTGGCTCGATGCGTCCTCATGGGACCAGGTGACGCCGGTGCTCCGGAGCGCCGGTCACTCCGTGCACGCCATGACGATGCCCGGCGTCGGAGCCCCGGCGAGCCGGTCCTCCGAGATCGGCATCGCCGACTGGGTCGCCGCCGTGGTCGACGAGATCGACACGACACCCGGCCTCGTCGTCCTCGTCGGCCACAGCGGGGGCGGCAACGTCGTCTACGGCGCCGTCGATGCGCGGCCGGAACGCATCGCACGAGTCATATTCGTCGATACGTTCCCGCCGGCAGACGGCGGCTCCATCTGGGAGTTCCCCGTCGTCGACGGCGTGGTGCCGTTCCCCGGCTGGGACTTCTTCGAGCAGGCCGAGGTGGCCGACCTCGACGACGCGACGCGCGCGGCCGCGGCGGCCGGCACCCGATCGGTGCCGGTGCGCGTTCCCACCGACCCGCTCCGTCTGCGTGACGATCGCCGCCGTCGCGTGCCCGCGACGATGCTGACCGGAACCGTCACGGAGGCGGACATCCGCAGCTACATCGACGCCGCCCCGCCCTGGGCGGCCGAGCTCGCCGCGCTCGAGGACCTCGAGATCGTCGAGCTGGACTCAGGACATTGGCCGCAGTTCTCGATGCCCGAGCGCCTCGCTGCCGCGATCCTCGCGGCCGTCGATCACACCCGCGGCTGAGCGCTCAGTGGCCCATCCCGAGTCCGCCGTCGACAGGGATGACGGCGCCGGAGATGTAGGCCGCGGCGTCCGAGGCGATCCACGTGACCACTCCGGCGACCTCGTCGGTGGTGGCGAACCGGCCCGCAGGGATGCTGCGCTTGTACTCGGCCTGCGTGTCATCGGGCAGCGACGCGGTCATGTCGGTCTCGATGAAGCCCGGCGCGACCACGTTCGCCGTGATCCCGCGGCTGCCCAGCTCCCTGGTGAGCGAACGGGCGAAGCCCACCAGCCCGCTCTTGGACGCGGCGTAGTTGATCTGCCCGGCCGACCCGTACAAGCCGACCACGCTCGAGATGAGGATGACGCGTCCCCACTTCGCTCGCAGCATCCCCTTCGACGCGCGCTTGACGACGCGGAACGCTCCGCCCAGGTTGGTGGCGACGACGCTGTCGAAGTCCTCCTCGGTCATGCGCAGAAGCAGCGTGTCCTTGGTGATCCCGGCGTTCGCCACGACGATCTCCACGGGACCCAGCTGCGCTTCGACTTCGGTGAACGCGGCGTCCACCGCCGCGGCATCCGTCACGTCCGCCCGCACGGTCAGGGTGCCCTCGGGCCCGTCACCGGACCGCGCGGTGACGGCGACCCGGTAGCCTTCCGCGACGAAGCGTTCGGCGATGGCGCGGCCGATGCCGCGGTTGCCTCCGGTGACGAGGACGACGCGATCCGACATTCAGGCTCTCCTGGGGGGGTTGGACTCGATGGATTCCGCCAGCCTAGTCGCGCCGTGATCGACCGCCGCGTGGTGCCGCCCGGCGTAGTCTGGAAGGACCGTGAAGAGTTCGTCGAGGCCCCAATCTGCGACGTCGCTGCCGCGTGCACCGCGCGACGACGAGTCTCGGCGTTCGTCCCGCTATCTCCTGCTGATGGGCATCCGCATCGCATGCTTCATCCTCATGGTCATCATCACGCCGTACGGCTGGTACACGTGGGTCCTCGGGGCCGCGGCGATCGTGCTGCCGTACATCGCGGTCGTGCTGGCGAACGTCAGCGCGAACGTGCGCCGCACCGAGGCGGAGAACCCGGAGCGCGCGCTGCCCGCCGCCCCGTCCGCGCCCATCGTGCCGGGGGGCGAGGTGCCGGTCGTCCAGATCGAGGAGACACGCGCGGTGGAGAGCCCACGCGAAGGCTCGGACGGCGACGCGTGACCGACCTGCCGCCGCCGGGCTACGACGTGCGCGCCTCCGAGTGCTCACGGGCCGGATGCCGCTGCGCCGCGAGCTGGCGCGTCGAGTGGCGCAACCCGAAGATCCACCCAGAGGATCGTCGGAAAATCTGGGTCGCGTGCGACGAGCACCGCGACTACCTACGGGATTATCTCGCCGCGCGCGAGTTCCCGGTGTGGGTCAGTTCGCTGCACCCGGCGGGCGCGGAGGATCCGCGATGAGTCGGGCAGCGGCCCCCGCCGCAGTCCGATGGACCGCCTACGTCGCCGTCGCGATCGTCTTCGCCCTGGCGTGCGCATTCCTTTCGAACTGGCAGTTCACGCGCAACGCGGACCGGGCGCAGCAGCTGGCCCTGGTCGAGCAGAACTACGACGCCGTGCCGGTGCCGCTGGAGGAGATCATCCCACCCGGAGGCACGCTGAAGGCTCCGGACGAGTGGCGACCGGTGGCGCTGGAGGGCGAGTACGTCGCGGCGGATCAGCTTCTGGTGCGCAACCGTCCGCACGGCGGCACCGCCGCGTTCGAGGTGCTGGTGCCGTTCCGCCTGACCGACGGCCGGGTGCTGCTCGTGGACCGCGGCTGGGTGCGCCCAGGCGAGGAGCAGCCGCTTCCGGATGAGGTGCCCGCTCCGCCCGAGGGAGAGGCGGTGGTGGTCGTCCGGCTCCGACCCGCCGAGCAGCTGCCGTCATCCGGACGCTCCGCGCCGGAGGGGCAGATCCCGACCATCCACCCGGCTGCGGCGGCCGAGATCATCGACCCGGGTGTCGCCGCGGACGTCGAGCTCAGCGCCTACGGCGTCCTGGTGTCGGAGGATCCGGCACCCGCGACCCGGCCGACCCCTCTCGAGGTGCCGTCCGAAGATCCCGGCCCGCATCTGTCGTACGCGATCCAGTGGATCCTCTTCGCGATCATGGGCTTCATCTTCATCGGCTACATCATCCGCACCGAGCGACGGTATCGCCGCGAAGACGCCGAGGATCGCAGACCGCGCGATCGGGACATGAAGGACGAGGACTCGATCCTCGACGCCGCTGCGCAGGTCACGCCAGCGAGATGAGCTCCTGGTAGTCGCGGTTCCACAGATCCTCGACACCGTCCGGAAGGATGAGCACCCGCTCGGGATTGAGCGCCTCGACGGCACCCTCATCGTGCGAGACCAGCACCACGGCGCCCTCGTAGTGCGCGAGCGCACCCAGGATCTCCTCGCGCGATGCGGGATCGAGGTTGTTGGTCGGCTCGTCCAGCAGCAGCATGTTCGCGCTGGAGACCACCAGGGTGGCCAGCGAGAGCCGCGTCTTCTCGCCACCGGACAGGACGCCGGCAGGCTTGAGCACGTCATCGCCGGTGAACAGGAACGAGCCGAGGACCTTGCGCGCCTCCGTGGCCGTGATGTGCGGCGCGGCCGACATCATGTTCTCCAGCACCGAACGGGACACGTCGAGGTTCTCGTGCTCCTGGGCGTAGTAGCCGATCTTCAACCCGTGGCCGGGCTCGAGCTGACCGGTGTCCGGCTGGTCGACGCCCGCCAGGATCCGCAGCAGCGTGGTCTTTCCTGCGCCGTTCAGACCCAGTACGACGACCTTCGAGCCGCGGTCGATCGCAAGGTCGACGTCCGTGAAGATCTCCAGGGACCCGTACGACTTGGACAGCCCGGATGCCATGAGCGGGGTCTTCCCGCACGCTGCGGGCTTCGGGAACCGGAGCTTGGCTACGCGGTCGACCTGGCGCACCTCATCGAGGCCGGACAGCATCTTCTCGGCGCGCGCGACCATCTGATGGGCGGCGGCGGCCTTCGATGCCTTCGCCCCGAACCGCGCCGCCTGCAGCTGCAGCTGCGTGGCCTTCTTCTCGACGTTGACGCGCTCCTTCTTGCGGCGCTCCTCGTCGGCCACCCGCTGGCGCAGGTAATTCTTCCAGTTCATGTTGTAGATGTCGATGACCTGGCGATTCGCATCGAGGTAGAACACCCGGTTCACCGTCTCGCCGACGAGCTCGACATCGTGGCTGATCACGATCAGCCCGCCCTTGTAGTTCTTGAGGAACTCACGCAGCCACACGACACTGTCCGCGTCGAGGTGGTTGGTCGGCTCGTCGAGGATCATCGAGTCGGCATTCGAGAACAGGATGCGGGCCAGCTCGATGCGACGCCGTTGTCCTCCCGACAGCGTGCGCAGCGGCTGCTCCAGGATCCGGTCTGGAAGGGACAGGTTGTGCGCGATGGATGCCGCTTCGGCCTCTGCGGTATATCCGCCCAGAGCCTCGAACCGCTCGGTGAGGCTGCTGTAGCGCTTCATCGCCTTGGCCGAGACGTCGGGATCCTCGTCACCCATCGACAACGAGGCCTCGTGCATGCCGATCGCAAGGGTGCCGAGCCCGCGCGCATCGAGGATGCGAGTGCGGGCGAGCATCTCGGGGTCCCCGGTGCGCGGGTCCTGCGGGAGGTAGCCGAGCTCGCCGGACCGGTCCACGCGGCCCGCGGCCGGCAGCAGGTCGCCGGCCAGCACCCGCGTCAGCGTGGTCTTGCCTGCCCCATTCCGGCCGACGAGGCCGACCTTGTCGCCGTTGCTGACGCGGAAGGAGACGTCCGCCATCAACACGCGGGCGCCCACGCGGATCTCGAGATCGTGCACGGCGAGCACAGCAGACGTCCGTTTCTATTTCACAGAGGAGGTGCGGCCGAACGGCCAGCCTCCCATCCTACCCGCTGCGCGGCGTCAGCCCGGCGAGAACGCCGATCCGTGCGTGCAGGAAGTGCACCACGGACGGCGGGAATCATGGTGGACTGCATCCAAGAAGTCGCGGAGAGCGCGCCATAAGCTGAGCCCATGCGTCGCCCCCCGGCGTCGCTCCGACGCCGAAGGAGCGCCATGTCCCTCTCCGCCGCAACCCACCACCGCGTCCTCGCCGACGTGGTGATGCCCTCCCGCACGCGCGCCCTCGCGCTCGCCACGGACGCCACACTGGTCCTCGCCGGGACCGCACTCGTCGCCGGCGCGGCGCAGCTGACCATCCCGTTCTGGCCGGTGCCGCTGACGGCGCAGACCTTCGCCGTACTCGTGGTCGGCACTGCTCTGGGCCCGCTGCGTGGCGTGCTGTCGATGATCCTCTACCTCGTACTGGGCGTGATCGGTCTGCCGATCTTCTCCCAGGGCACCTCGGGGAGCCTGTTCTCCCTCACCTCGGGTGGGTACATCGTCGGCTTCATCGCCGCCGCCGGCGTCGTCGGCTGGCTGGCCCGTCGGGCGTGGGATCGCAGGATCGTGGGAATGTTCGTCGCGTTCCTCGCGGGCAGCGCCGTCATCTACGCGTTCGGCCTGCCCTGGCTCTACGTCTCGCTGTCCAACCTCGGCCCGGCCGTGTGGCAGGACACCATGGGCTACCAGACGCTGATCGGCGCAACGCTCGGCGCGGGATTTCTCCCCTTCATTCTGGGCGACGTGGTGAAGGCGCTGTTCGCGGCCGCCCTGGTCCCCCTCGCGTGGAAGGGCGTCACCGCGCTCGACGCGCGCAAGCGCGGCTGACCACTCCATATCGCGAGTCGACGAAAGCCCCGGCCGAACGGCCGGGGCTTTCGTCGACGCTGAGTCGCTCAGCCCTTCGCGAGAGCTGTCGCGGCCGCCAGCTGGTCGACGATCTCGGGCAGGATCCAGGGCAGCGTCAGCGCCGTCGGCGTGATCGCGGCGACGTTCTCCTCGCCGACGATGGCTCCGACGGCACCGGCAGACACGGCCGGGATCAGCTTGGTGCGAGCCGAGGTGAGGAACGTGTTCAGGGTGTCCTCGCTGTCCACCTGGGTGAAGATCACCTCGGCATCGATCTTGTCGAGGTTCTCCGAACTGACCGTCGTGTAGAACGTCGATTCACCGGTGTCCAGGTCGGTGACCGCGCCGGCGCTGACGAATCCGAGGTCCTCGAGGATCTCCACGCGAGGGTCGGCGGGGAGATACAGGTAGAACGTGTCGACGTCATCCGAGGCGTACGCGATGGTCGTTCCGTCGAATTCGGGATGCTCGGCCGCGGCATCGGCGACCTGCTGGTCGAGTCCGTCGAGCAGGTTCTCGGCCTCGGCATCCATTCCCAGCGCCTTGCCGGTGTCCGTGATCACGTCACGCCACGGGGTGGACCACAGCGCGTCCTCGGGTGCGACGACGGGGATGCCGGCCGCTGTCACCGCGTCGTACTCCTCCTGCGTCAACCCCGAGTAGGAGGCGATCAGGACGTCGGGGTCGGTTGCCAGCAGCTCCTCCACGGACAGCTCATACGTCGCGTTGTCCAGGATCACGGGCTCGTCGCCCCCGAGGTCGGCGATGGCCTCTTCGACCCATGGCGTGATCCGGTTCTCTCCCCCGCCGTAGTCCATCGACGCGATCGCGACGGGAACGATGCCCAGCGCGAGCACGGCATCCGTGGCGCCCCAACCCCACGTCGCGATGCGCTGGGGCGCGGACTCGATGACCGTCTCGCCGTAGATGTGCTCGAACGTGACCGGGAAGCCGGCGGAGGAGCCGGCGTCGGCGGTGCCAGAAGAGGCAGGCGCGCCGGTGCTGGCGCATCCGGTGAGGGCGAGGCCTCCGGCAACCGTGAGCGCGACGAGCGCCCGCAGTCGGGTGTGGGTTGCGGTCATGCGTGATCTTCCTTTCGGTCGCGTCATGCCTGGTCCGCGGGGGCGTGCGCGCCGCCGGGAATCGGGATGACGAGGGGGGTGGATGTGAGTGGATCGGGGATGACGAGCGCATCGAGGTCGAAAGCCTGCAAGACGACCTCTCGCGTGAGCACGTCGGCCGGCGCGCCGTGCGCGAGGACGCGCCCCTCGCACATGACGACGAGGTCATCGGCGTAGCGTGCGGCCAGATTCAGCTCGTGCAGGACGACGACGATCGTGGTTCCGTCGGTGCGGTTGAGGGTGCGCAACAGGTCGAGGACCTCGATCTGGTGGCTGAGGTCGAGGAACGTCGTGGGCTCATCCAGCAGCAGCACGCGGGGCTCCTGGGCGAGGGCCATCGCGATCCACACGCGCTGCCGCTGGCCGCCGGACAGGTCGCCGACGGGGCGTTCGGCCAGCGCGGCCACACCGGTCTTGGCCATGGCGTCGTCCACACGCGCGGTGTCGGCGGTGCTCCAGCGCTGGAACAGGCCGCGGTGCGGGTGCCGACCGCGCGAGACGAGCTCGGCGACGGTGAGTCCGTCTGGCGCGGTGGGATGCTGGGGCAGCAGGCCGACGCTCTGCGCGAAGCGGCGCCGCGGCAGGGTCGTGATGTCGGCGCCGTCGAGCTCTACGCGACCCGCGAGGGGCGCATTCACCCGGGCCAGGACGCTAAGGAGCGTCGACTTGCCGCAGGCGTTGGCCCCGATGATCATCGTCATCCGCCCGGGAGCGAACTCGAGGTCAAGGTCCTCGATCACCCGGCGGCCCGGGTAGCCGGCGGCGAGTCCGCGCGCGCTCAGGCGCGGTGCGTCCGGAGGAGTCACAGCTGTCGTCCTTTCGACGTTGCGAGGAGCCAGAGCAGGAACACGGCGCCGATGGCGCCGGTCACGACGCCGACCGGGACCGACATCCCCGGCAGAGCGAATTGCGCGACGAGGTCGGCCGCGCCCAGCAGTGCGGCTCCGATCGCAGCGCTCGTGCCGATGCCTACGGCACCGTGACCCAGCAGCGGTCGCGCGATCGCCGGGGCGCACAGCGCGATGAAGGCGATCGGACCGACGAATGCGCACGTCACGGCGGTCAGCAGAACGGCGGTGAGCACGACAGCGAGGCTCACTGTCGATGTACGCACGCCGAGCGATGCGGCGGTCGCCGGGCCCATCTGCGTGAGCGGGAGCCAGCGGGCGCATGCGACCACGGCCGGGGTCGCGAGCAGCGCCACGGCGAGCACGGTCACGACGTTCCACCAGGGGGTGGACGAGAGGCTGCCCGTCAGCCAGATGAGCGCCGATTGGGCGAGCTCGACCTGGGCGCGCACCATCAGGAAGTTCATGACCGCGACGCACAGGAACGCGACGCCGACGCCGGCGAGGATGAGCCGGTATCCCCCGTCGGCGCGCCGCTGTCCGGCCAGCAGCAGGAACGCGGCCACGATCAGCCCGCCCGCGAAGGCGGCGACGGCCAGCAGCGGGCCGGTGAGGCCCAGGATCAGGATCGCGAACACCGCCGCGGCACCGGCGCCGCCGCTGATCCCGAGCAGATCCGGGCTTGCCAGCGGGTTGCCCAGCAGCGACTGGAGCAGGGCGCCCGCCGCTCCGAGCGATGCCCCGACCAGTAGCGCCATGACGACGCGCGGCGCGCGCACCTGGAAGACGACGTACGTCTGCGCGCGATCCCCCCGCCCCACAGGGTGCGCCAGAGGTCGGCGGGTGCGATGGCGTAGTCGCCCATGGACAGCGACACGACGGCCACGACGACGACGGCCAGGAGCACGGCAGAGACGACGATGCTGCGGCGCCGCCGCACGCGGGCGCGGATCTCGAGGACCGAGGCGGTCACAGGGTCACGCTCCGGCGTCGCAGCACGAGCGAGATGAGGACGGGAGCACCGACGAAGGCGACCACGAGGCCGGCCTGCACCTCACCGGGCGGCGCGATCACGCGGCCGAGGACGTCAGCGGCCAGCAGGACGATCGCACCCGTCGGCGCGCCCACGGCAAGCAGCCAGCGATAGTCTCCGCCGACGATCGCCCGCAGCGCATGGGGCACGAGCAGTCCGAGGAACACGATGGGTCCGGCGATCGACGTCGCCCCGCCGCACAGGAGGACGGTCGCCACGATCCCCAAGACGCGCGTGCGCGCGACGCTGTGCCCGAGGCCGGTTGCGGTGTCCTCCCCCAGTGCCATGAGATCGAGTCCTCGGGCGGAGCTGAACGCGATGACCGCCCCGATCAGGATCGGCACCGCGACCACGGCGACCGTGTCGAGCCCGCGCACCGTCAGGCCACCCACCTGCCAGTAGCGGAAGACGTCGAAAGCGGTGATGGAGGTCGTGAGGATGAGAGTGCTGACGGCCGTCAGTCCCGCGGTCACTGCCGCGCCGGTCAGCGCGAGCTTGGCGGGACTGGATCCGTCAGGGCCGCGGGTCCCGATGACCCCCACCACGATCGAGGCGAGCGCCGCCCCCGCGAACGCGAACCACACGAAGCCGGACGGCGACGTGATTCCCCACAGCGTGATCGCGGCGAGCACGGCGATCGAGGCACCCGCGTTGATGCCGAGCAGACCGGGGTCGGCGAGGGGGTTGCGCGTCAGCCCTTGCATGAGTGTGCCGGCGAGGGCCAGAGCGGCGCCCGCGAGCACTCCGATGACCGTGCGCGGCACCCGCTGCTCGAGGATCACGCTGTGATCGGCGATCGACAGGTCCGGATGCAGGAGGGCGTCCACGACAACGGCGGGTGCGACCGCACGGGCGCCGATCATGAGACTGATCGCGACCATGACCACCAGGAGCGCGATCGCCGCACACAGTGCAAGCCGCCCGCGTCGACCGCGAGCGCTGGTCACTCCTGTCGCTCGGATTGCCCGAGCCGCCAGTACCCCATGAACGCGACACGTTTGCGGTCGACGCCGCAGCCCTGCACGAGGTGACGCCGCAGTCCCTTGACCATCGCCGCCTCCCCCGCGATCCAGGCGTAGAACTCGCCCTCGGAGTCTGCGGGGCTGTCCCACAGCAGGTCGCGGTCGACGTCGATGTCGGCGAGTTCCTGACGTCGCGGTGCAGCCGCCTGCGCCAGCACGTCGCCGGCCGTGCTGCTCCAGTCGGTGAGCGCCTCGGTCAGTGCGGTCCCGTGGTCGCGATCGCCTCGCTCCACCCAGGACACACGGAAGCCGTCCGGAATGACCAGCTCCTGGCGGTCCGCGGCCGAGGGCACCTCGATGAACGCGTCGACCTCGTACGACTCGTCGAGGGACTCGAGGATCGAGCAGATCGCGGGCGCGGCGGTCTCGTCGCCGGCCAGCACCACGCGCCGAGCCGTGCCCGGGTGCCAGTCAAGACCGAGGCGGTACCCGTCGCTGCGCTGGTCGGGTCCGACGACCACGATCTCCTGCCCGGGGACGGCCTGCTCGGCCCACGCCCCCGCGGGTCCCGCGTCATGGTGCACGACGAAGTCGACCGTGAGCCGGCGCGCGTCGGGATCGATGCGGCGCACCGTATAGGTGCGCAGCGGGCTGCGTGTGGCGTTCGGCAGGTCGCGCCAGATCATGTACCAATCGCCGGAGTCGATCGCGGCCTCGTCGCGCTGGCCGATGTCGCTCAGGGTGCCGTCGGGCAGCGGCAGGATCAGTTTGATGCGCTGGTCGAGCCCGGCGGTGCCGAACATCCCGAAGTCGGGACCGGTGAAGACGACGCGCACGAAGTGCGGCGAAAGACGCCGGACCTCTGCCACTGCTGCGACATAGGGTCGATACGAGGGACGCGTGCTGACGACAGCGGATGAACTCACTCAGTTAGGTTAGCCTTACCATCCTTCGCGGACAAAATCCTTTTCGTCATTCGCCGCCCTAGGCGCCGCGCCGCGCGGGCACGCTCTCGTGCGCGTGCCCGAGGCGCAGGCCCGGCACCAACGCCAGGAGGGCCAGCCCGGCCGCCAACGCGAAGACGGTCGGGAAACCGGCATCCGATCCGCTGAGTGCGGTGAAGACGAGCCCCATTGCGGCGATCGTCACCGCCGCGCCGACAGAGTCCGAGATCGACAGCGCGGAAGAGTTGAAGCCCTGGTTCTGGGATGTCGAGTACGCGAGTGTCAACACGGTGAGCCGTGGATACATCAACCCCATGCCCCCGCCCGCCAGCGCCCAGCCGACGATCAGGATCGCCGGCGGCAGGTCCCCCCACGCGACGGCAGCGGCCACGATCATGGACGTGAACAGCTGCGCGGACCCGATCAGAGTGATCCGGGTGTTGCCGATGCGGTCGCCGAAACGGCCCTGGACATCGGCCGCGCCCGCCCACGCCAGGGCAGCCGCCGTCAGTCCGAGGCCCGCCCACGTCGGCGAGAAGTCGTATTCGTCGATGAGCAGATACGGCACGTAGATCTCGGCGCCGAACAGCGCGCCGGCGATGAGGCCGCGCATCAGCACCACGCTGGGCAGGCCACGCCCGGCACGCAGGGTACCGGCCGGAAGAAGAGGACGCACCGCTGCGGCGATGACGAGGACGGATGCCGCGACCGCCGCCGCCGACCACGGGCCGAAGCCGCCCGCCAGGCTCAACGTCAGGGCTCCGGCGGCCACCGCCACCGCGCACGCCAGCCGCAACCCGACCCGCCCGGCGGCGGGCTCGACGGTGCCCAGCGACGTGCGGTGCAGCCGCAGGGCGACCATCGTGAAGGCGACCACGGTGAGGGCGGCGACGCCGAGGAACACCCACCGCCAGTGCAGGTACTCCGTCACGGCGCCCGCCAGGAACGGCCCGATCAGCGACGGGACGACCCACGCCGCCGAGAAGGCCGCGAAGACGCGCCCGTGGATCCGCGACGGATACACGCGTGCCACCACGACGTACAGGGCGACCGTCTGCCCACCGGCTCCCAGACCCTGGATCAGGCGGCCGACCACCAGGATCGGCATGGACGGGGCGAGCCCCGCCACCACCAGTCCGAGAACGAACAGCGCCGTCGCCGCATACAGCGGTGCGCGAGGCCCGAAGCGGTCGCTCCATGCCCCCACCGCCACCATGCCGATGACGCTGGTGGCCAGCGTCCCCGCGAACGCGACGGCGTACAGCGCGTCGCCGTCGAGGTCCTCGCTGACGATCGGCATCACGGTCGTGACGGCGAGTGCCTGCATCGCCGCGAGGAAGATGAGTGCCGCCGCCCCGACGGTCACCCAGACGTACTGCGACCCCCAGATGCTCGGTGCAGGCTCGGTCGAAGCGGTCACGAGGAGGCCAGCGCTCCCATCCGCTCGACCGCCTCGCGCAACACGTCGGGCGAGCAGCCGAAGTTGATGCGGACGTGGCCGATGCCCTCTTCGCCGAAGAGGGGCCCGTGATGCAGGGCGACTTTGGCCTCCCGGCGCAGCGTGGGCGCCGGGTTGTCGCCCCACTCGTATGCGGAGACGTCCACCCACGCGAGGAACCCGGCGTCCGGCGGGAGGAACCGCGCCCGCGGCAGGTGCTGCGCGAGCAGATCGGCCAGCAGCGCGCGGTTCTCACCCAGCGCGGCAAGCAGGCTGTCGAGCCATGCGTCGCTTTCGGGTGCGTATGCGGCGACGTTCGCGAGGGCGCCGAACAAGCCCGTGCGCCACTCGACCTCGGCGGGGAAGGAGCGCAGCACCTCCTCCTGGGCAGGTCCGCCGGCGACCATCACCGCGCATTTCAGTCCGGCGAGATTGAAGGTCTTGCTGGCGCTGGTGACGGCGTACCCGACCTCGGCCGCCGTCGCGGAGACGTTCAGGAACGGCGTGAATGCGTGTCCCGCGTGGGCGAGCGGTCCGTGGATCTCGTCGCTGACGACGGTCGCATCGAAGCGCGCCGCGAGTTCAGCGAGCGCGGCGAGATCTTCGTGCGTGTGCGCGGTGCCCGTCGGGTTGTGCGGGTTGCACAGCAGGACGGCTGTCGCACCACCCGCGAGGGCGGCCTCCACCCCTCGCAGATCGATCCGCCAACCGCTCTCGGTGCGCGCGAGCGGGACCCGCTCGACGACGCCGCCGGCTTCCTCCACCGTGTCGAAGAACGGCGGATACACCGGTGTCATGACGACCACGCGGTCCCCCGGCGCGATGACCCGGCGGAGGATCTCCACCACCCCCATCATCACGTCCCCGGTCCAGTGCACACGGGACGGATCGACCGTCCAGCCGAATCGGCGCTGCGCGAAGCCGACGAAGGCCTCGCGGATGCCCGGTTCGGGTGGCGTGTACCCGGTATCGCCGAGCCGCACCGCGCGGGTGAGGATCTCGGTGATGGCGGGTGCGAGCTCGTAGTCCGTCTCCGCCACGAAGAGCGGAAGGACCTCCGGCGGGTAGCTGCGCCACTTCGTGCTGGAACGCTGACGCAGCTGGTCGATGGGCAGGGCCTGGAGGGGGGTGACGCTCACCCTCCGAGCCTATCGACGCTGCGGGATGCCCCGTTCCCGAGCGTCAGACAGGGACACTCAGATCGCGAAGCCGAGGGCGCGCATCATGTCGCGCCCGTCGTCGGTGATGCGCTCCGGACCCCACGGCGGCATCCACACCCAGTTGATGCGGAAGCGTTCGACGACGTCGTCCAGGGCCTGGGCGGTCTGCTCTTCGAGCACGTCGGTGAGCGGGCATCCGGCGCTGGTCAGCGTCATGTGGATCACCAGGGCGTCGTTCTCGTCGTCCCAGCCCAGGTCGTAGATCAGGCCGAGGTCGACGACGTTGATCCCCAGTTCGGGGTCCATGACGTCCTTGAGGGCTTCCTGGACCTCGTCGTATCTCTCAGGTGCGAGCGTCGCGGTCATATGGGGATTCTACCCTTCACCCTCGGTCACGGGCTGGAGTGCCGGATCGACGAAGCGGTCGTAGCCTTCGTCCTCGAGCCGCTCGGCGAGCTCGGGCCCGCCCTCCTCCACGATCCGGCCGGCGATCATGACGTGCACGAAGTCGGGGTGGATGTAGCGCAGGATGCGCGTGTAGTGAGTGATCAGCAGGACGCCGAGGTCGGTTTCCTCCTTGGCGCGGTTCACACCCTCGGACACGATCTTCAGCGCGTCGACGTCGAGCCCGGAGTCGGTCTCGTCGAGCACGGCGATCTGGGGCTTCAGAAGCTCCATCTGAAGGATCTCGTGGCGCTTCTTCTCGCCGCCCGAGAACCCCTCGTTCACGTTGCGCTGGGCGAATTTGGTGTCCATGCGGAGGTTCTTCATCGACTGCTTGACCTCCTTCGTCCACGTCCGGATCGGCGGCGCTTCGCCGTCGATCGCGGTCTTCGCGGTGCGCAGGAAGTTGGTGACGGTCACGCCGGGGATCTCCACCGGGTACTGCATGGCCAGGAAGAGGCCTGCGCGGGCCCGCTCATCCACGGTCATCGCGAGGACGTCCTCACCGTCGAGGGTGATCGTGCCGCTCGTGACGGTGTACTTGGGGTGCCCGGCGATCGTGTAGGCGAGCGTGGACTTGCCGGACCCGTTGGGTCCCATGATGGCGTGGGTCTCACCCTTGCGGATGATCAGGGTCACTCCGTTGAGGATCGGCGTGATTCCGGCATCCGTTTCGACCGTCACGTGGAGGTCGCGGATCTCGAGGACTGACATGGGGACTTCCTTCACAGCTCTTTTAGGACGGCGGGATCGATGAGCACATCGTCTCCCTCGATCGTCACGGCATAGACGGGTACGGGCTCGTACGCGGGGAGGTTGAGGGGCTTGCCGGAGCGCAGCGAGAATGCCGAGCCGTGCGCCCAGCATTCGATCGTGTCGCCGTCGACGAAGCCCTCGGCGAGCGAGATGTCGCCGTGCGTGCAGACGTCGCCGATGGCGTGCACCTCGTCGTTGGAGTCGCGGACGACGGCGATCGCTACGCCGTTCACCTCGACGCGGATGGCGGAATCCTGCTCGAGCTCGCTCAACGCGCAGACACGGGTTGCGCTCACTCGGGCGCTCCTTCCTGCAGTTCCAATTCGATCGCGGCATGAAGCTCGGTCTCGAGCGCGGGGATGCCGATGCGCTGCACGATATCGCTGAGGAATCCGATCACGACGAGACGACGGGCTTCCTCCTCGCTGATCCCCCGCGACTGCAGGTAGAACAGCTGCTCGTCGTCGAAGCGCCCGGTGGCGCTGGCGTGGCCGGCCCCGCGGATGTCGCCCGTCTCGATCTCGAGGTTGGGGATCGACTCCGCGCGCGCGCCGTCGGTGAGGACCAGGTTGCGGTTCGCCTCGTAGGAATCGGTTCCGACCGCATCCGGTCCGATGAGCACATCGCCGATCCAGACGCTCCGTGCGCCGGCACCCTGAAGGGCCCCCTTGTAGAGGACGTCGCCGCGCGTGTCGCGGCCCTTGTGGAAGAGATAGACCTGGCTCTCCAGGTGCTGTCCGGCATCGGAGTACGACAGCCCGTACAGCTGCCCCTGCGAACCGGGGCCTGCCAGCTCGACGCTCGGGTTGATGCGCACGAGGCCGCCGCCGAAGCTGACCACGATGTGGCGCAGGGTCGCGTCCCGGTCTACGCGCGCCTGGTGGGATGCCGCGTGCACGGAGGCATCCGACCACTCCTGCACCGTGATCACGGTCAGATGGGCGCCGTCGCCGACGATGATCTCGACGTTCTCGGCGAAGTGCGCCTCACCGCGATGACGCAGGACGATGACGCCGCGCGCGTTCGCGGCCGCTTCGATGATGAGGTGCGCGTGCGCCAGCGCGCTGTTCCCGTCGGCGCCATGGCCGGTGATGTCCACGACGACCGGCTCGGCGAGCTCGACCTCGGCGGGAATGCGCAGGTGGGTCGCCTCCTCGGACTGTCGCCACGCGATGGCGGCCGGGCGATCCTCGGGCGTGAACACCTCACCGCGCGGCGCGTCACCGACCCGCTTGGATGTGATCTCCACCGACGCTGCGCCGCTGAAGGCGAGGGCGACCGCGCCGGGCGTGCCCGCGGCATCCTCGAACAGCGGCGCGATGCGGTCGATCGGGGTGTGCTTCCAGTTGACCTCCCGGCCGGTGGGCCGCTCGAAGTCGTCGGGATCGTACGAGCGCGCGCGCTCGGAACGGGTCTGGATCGGGGCCCACGCGCCGTCGGTGTGCCCCTTCGCGCCGGGCACCGAAGAACCCGGCACCGTTTCGGGTGCCTGTGTCGAGGTCGTCATTTAACCGACGCTGCCTTCCATGCCCATCTCGATGAGCTTGTTGAGCTCCATGGCGTACTCCATGGGAAGTTCGCGAGCGATCGGCTCGATGAAGCCGCGGACGATCATGGCCATCGCCTCGTCCTCGGGCATCCCTCGGCTCATCAGGTAGAAGAGCTGCTCTTCACTGACCTTCGACACGGTGGCCTCGTGGCCGAGCTGCACGTCATCGACGCGGATGTCGATCGACGGGTACGTGTCCGAGCGCGAGATGGTGTCCACCAGCAACGCGTCGCAGCGGACGGTGTTCGCCGAGTGGTGCGCATTGGCGTCCACCCGCACTTCACCGCGATATCCGGCTCGGCCACCACCGCGCGCGATGGACTTTGACACGATCGAGGACTGCGTGTACGGCGCCATGTGCACCATCTTCGCGCCGGCATCCTGGTGCTGACCGGGGCCGGCGAAGGCGACCGAGAGCGTCTCGCCCTTGGCGTGCTCGCCGACCAGGAAGATCGACGGGTACTTCATCGTGACCTTCGAGCCGATGTTGCCGTCGATCCATTCCATCGTCGCGCCCTCATGGGCGATCGCACGCTTGGTGACGAGGTTGTAGACGTTGTTCGACCAGTTCTGGATCGTCGTGTAACGCACTCGTGCGTTCTTCTTGACGATGATCTCCACGACCGCCGAGTGCAGCGAGTCGCTCTTGTAGATCGGCGCCGTGCAGCCTTCGATGTAGTGCACGTACGATCCCTCATCGGCGATGATCAGGGTGCGCTCGAACTGCCCCATGTTCTCGGTGTTGATGCGGAAGTAGGCCTGCAGAGGGATCTCCACGTGGACACCCGGAGGCACGTAGACGAACGATCCGCCCGACCATACGGAGGTGTTCAGCGCCGCGAACTTGTTGTCACCGGCGGGGATGACCGTGCCGAAGTACTCCTCGAAGAATTCGGGGTGCTCGCGCAGCGCCGTGTCGGTGTCCATGAAGATGACGCCCTGGGCCTCGAGCTGCTCGTTGATCTGGTGATAGACCACCTCGGACTCGTACTGGGCGGCGACACCCGATACCAGGCGCTGACGCTCTGCCTCGGGGATGCCGAGCCGCTCGTAGGTGTTGCGGATCTCCTCGGGAAGCTCTTCCCACGACCCGGCCTGCTTCTCCGTGGAGCGGACGAAGTATTTGATGTTGTCGAAGTCGATCTCGCTGAGATCGGCGCCCCACGTGGGCATCGGCTTGCGCTCGAAGAGCGCCAGCCCCTTCAGCCGAGTCTTGAGCATCCACTCGGGCTCGCTCTTCAGACTGGAGATTCCGCGAACGACGGCCTCACTCAGACCGCGCTGCGCGGTCGCGCCGGCGGCATCGTCATCGTGCCAGCCGAACTCGTACTGTCCGAGGCTTGCCAGCTCGGGTCGGTCGATCAGGACATCCGACATCGTCACACTCTCCTCCGGGCCGCAACGGTGTCATCCGCCCCGGCATTCCTGCTCCTTCGGTGGAGTACCGGAGGGGGATGCCGCTTGGTGGGCCCAATCAAGTGGCGCCGTCCTGCGCGCCTACACTGTCAGTGATGCAGAGCGCGACGCGCCAGCATCCGACCCTTTGATTCTACAGGGTCCCGCCGCCGCGCCGGGTGGCCGGGACCTCCTCCGACCACGTCGGAGCGCATTCCAGGAGGCGAGGCCCGATGGCCGCGGACCCGACAACCACTCCCGACCTGGGATTGCTTCGGCGATTCGTGGCTTGGCTGCCCGCTCGAGTCGACCGGCGCGTCATCGCGGCGGCCTGGGCCACGCTGATCGTTCAGGTGGGCATCGTCGGCACCGGCGGGCTGGTCAGACTGACCGGGTCGGGGCTGGGATGCCCCACCTGGCCGCGCTGCACCGATGAATCACTCGTGCCGACCCCGGAGATGGGCATCCACGGCATCATCGAGTTCGGCAACCGGATGCTGACGTTCCTCCTCGTCGTCGTGGCCATCGCGATGTTCCTGTCCGTGGTCCGGATGCGCCGCGAACGTCGCGATCTGTTCTGGCTGTCCCTGGCGATCGGCCTGTACGTGCCGCTGCAGGCGATCATCGGCGGCATCACGGTGCTGACCAATCTCAACCCGTACGTGGTGGGTCTGCACTACTTCGCCTCGGTCGTGCTCGTCGCTCTGGCCACGGTCCTGGTCCAGCGGGTCTACGCGGCGCCGGGCCCACGCGTGCTCGCTGTCCCGGCCTGGTACGCCGCGGTGACGCACCTCACGAGCCTGCTGGTGATGGTCACCGTCGTCGTCGGCATCCTCGTGACCGGATCGGGACCGCACGCCGGCGACGGTGGTGCGGCGCGCAACGGCCTGAATCCGGAGTTCATGCAGCACGTGCACTCCTGGCCGGCGTACGCGCTGCTCGCGGCCACCCTCGTGCTGCTGGTCGGTGTGCGGCGCACTCCCCCGCGCCTGCGGCTTCGGCTGTGGGTGGCGCTGTTGCTCGCCGTCGAAGCAGCCCAGACGGTGGTGGGCCTGTGGCAGTCGCGTGCCGGGCTGCCGGTCGCGCTGGTGAACATCCACATGGTTCTGGCGGTGCTGCTGGTCGCCGCCATGACCGCCGTGGTCCTGCACCTCAAGGCGAGCGCTCAGGCTCTTCCCGATCGGGCCGCGTACTCTGGCTCGGTCCGTCCGGTGCATACCCGGCGCTGACCACTTTCCGGGCACACCCGATGCCCCCTCGAACCAAGGAGTCACCCGATGACCGCACGCCCCAGCCTCATCCGCAGCATCCCGTTCTGGATCCTGCTCGCCGGATCCCTCGCCACCGCCGCCGTCGGCGCGTGGCTCACCGTCGACAAGCTCGCCGTGATGTCCACCACGCTGACCGCCGGGACGGCAACCCCCGTCGACGTCTACGTCGGCCAGGTCTGGGCGATCGTCGGCGGCATCCTGATCGCGACCGGCATCGTCGGTCTCGCCCTGACGCTCGTGGTCGCCGTTGTGCGCTCGTTCGTGCCGGTGACCGATGTGGAGTTCATCGAGTCGCTCGACTGGTCCGCTGAGGACGACGCACTCGACGACGTCGCGGCAGAGGTCGACCACACCCCCGAGGTCGCACCTCAGCGCTGATCGACTCCCCTTCCACGGGGCGGGACGCAATACTGTCTCCGTGGATCCCATCGGAACGATCACCTGGATCGTTCTGTTCGTCCTCACGACGGTCGCGGTCACCGGCATCGTCGGCCGGCTCGGCTGGTCCGCCCCCGTGGCCCTCGTGGTCGTCGGCGGCGCGGTCTCGTTCGTCCCCGGTATTCCGGAGGTCGAGGTCCAGCCCGAGCTGATCCTCTACGGCATCCTCCCGCCCCTGCTGTTCGCCGCGGCGATACGCACCAGCGTGATCGACGTACGCGCGCGTCGCGACAGCATCCTGCTGCTGTCGGTCGGCCTGGTCGCGTTCACGGTCGTGGTCGTGGGATTCGCCACCTTCGCTCTGATCCCGGCGGTCACGCTGGCCGCGGCATTCGCGTTCGCGGCGGTGGTCGCGCCGACCGACGCGATCGCGGTCACTGCGATCGCCGGGCGGCTCGGGCTGCCCCGGCGCGTGGTGACCATTCTCGAAGGCGAGAGCCTGCTCAACGACGCGACCGCGCTGGTCGCACTGAACGCTTCCATCGCCGCGATCGTCAGCGTCGTGACACCCGCCGAGATCGGGATCGAGTTCGTCGTCGCGGTGGTCGTCGGGACCGGCGTGGGCTTCGGCGTCGGATGGATCGTCACCTTCGTGCGCTCCCGACTCCACTCCGCCGTCTTGGATACGAGTCTCACGTTGGTGACGCCGTTCGCCGCCTTCCTGCTCGGCGAGTTCCTGCACGGTTCGGGAGTCCTTGCCGTGGTCCTTGCCGGGCTGTACCTGGGCTACCGGGCACCGGCGGTCTCCTCGGCCGAAGCCCGGGTCGCCGAGCGGCTGAACTGGCGCACCATCAAGTTCCTGCTGGAGAACACCGTCTTCTTGTTCATCGGCCTGAACCTGAAGGGCATCCTGCAGGGGGCGATGAGCACCGGCCCGGGCTTCTGGCCGACCGTCGTGATCTGCATCGGCATCCTGGCCGCCCTCGTCGCGTCCCGCTTCGCCTGGGTCATGGGCACCACGCTGCTGTACCGCAAGGGACCGCGACGCCTGCGGGAGCGCGGCTGGGCCTGGCGCAACGGCGTGGCCGTCTCCTCCGCCGGAGTGCGGGGCGTCGTGACCCTGGCCGCCGTCTTCCTGCTGCCGAAGGAGACTCCCGGCCGCGAGTACCTGCAGTTCCTCGCGTTCGTCGTCGTCGTGGCGAGCCTCCTCGGCGGCCTGGCGCTGCCGGCGATCATCCGGCGCCTAAAGCTGCCGAAGCCCAGCCTGGTGCAGGAGCTCGCCGAGCGTCGGCTGCTGATGGCCGAGGCGCGTCAGGCGGGCATCGATCTGCTGGACGGTCAGCAGCTTCCGGAGGATGAGAAGCACGTCGCCGCCCTTCTGCGCAGCGACGCGGGGTTCCTCGGTGAGACGCTGGACGCTTACGGTCCGGACGCATCGATCCCCCAGCTGGAGGCGAAGTACCGACTCCGCAGGGCGATGCTGGATGCGGAGAGAGCGGCTGTGCTCAAGGCGCGCGCCGAGGGGCGCTACCAGGAACCCGCTATCGTCGCGGCGCTGCAGGCGATCGACGCCGAGGAGACCGCGCTGCGCGCCCAGTTCCCCAAAGAGGGCGAGGCCGGCTGAACGCCCCGGTCAGAACGGCAGGAGCGGGTCGACGGCGATCGCGACGAACAGGAGCGTGAGATACGTGATCGAGGCGTGGAAGACGCGCATCGGTCGCGGCTCGGTCCCGCGCACGGCGCGGGTGTACAGGCGGTGCGACTCGTAGATGAACCAGCCGCCGAACACGAGCGCCGACACGGAGTAGACCAGTCCCATGTTCGCCACCGGGATCAGCAGCAGCGAGCACGCCACGGTCGCCCACGCGTACAGGATGATCTGAAGACCGACCTGCGACCCGGAGCGGGTCGCACCGAGCATCGGCACGTCCACGCCCTCGTACTGGTCCTTGTACTTCATGGACAGCGGCCAGTAGTGCGGCGGCGTCCAGAGGAACACCAGCGCGAACAGGATCATCGGCGTCCACGTGAGCGAGCCGGTCACGGCGGACCAGCCGATGACGACCGGGAAGCAGCCGGCGATTCCGCCCCACACGATGTTCTGCTCGGTGCGGCGCTTGAGGATGATCGTGTAGATGACGACGTAGAAGAAGATCGCCACAGCCGACAGGGTGGCGGCAAGCCAGTTCGTGGTGAGCCAGAGCCAGACGGTGGATACCGCTGCCAGCGTCCACGCGAACACCAGCGCTCCGCGCGGCGAGACCTCGCCTGTCACGAGCGGGCGGTTCACCGTCCGCTGCATGTGGGCGTCCATGTCGCGGTCGAGGTACATGTTGAACGCCGCCGCGGATCCGGCGCTCATCGAACCGCCGAGCACGGTCGCCAGCACCAGCCAGATGTCGGGGAAACCGCCCTGGGCGAGGATCATCACCGGGACGGTCGTGACCAGCAGCAGCTCGAGCACCCGCGGCTTGGTCAGCGCGATGTAAGCCCGGATCGTGCGGCCCAGCGAACGAGGTCGTACGGCGGACACGTCCGCCGTCATCATGGTGTCCATCGCTCCCCGCTCAACCGACTGAACCTGCCCCCCGAGTCTATGGCATCCGCACCCGCCGCCTTCCGGCCCTTCGCTATGCTGAGAACCACACGCGCCTTGCGCCGGCTGCTGCTCCGATTGCGGCGCGGTCAGCGGACCCGGGTGCACTTCTTCTGAGAAAGGCGGCCCGGTGTCGGATCTGCGTTGGGATGAAATCGATCGGCGCGCGGTGGACACCGCTCGCGTGCTGGCGGCGGACGCGGTCGAGAAAGTGGGCAACGGCCACCCCGGGACGGCGATGAGTCTCGCTCCGGCGGCCTACCTGCTGTACCAGCGCGTGATGAACCACGATCCCGCCGATGTGCACTGGCCGGGTCGCGACCGTTTCGTCCTGTCGGCCGGCCACTCGTCGCTCACGCAGTACGTGCAGCTCTACCTGGGCGGTTTCGGACTCGAGCTGGACGACCTGAAGTCCCTGCGCACATGGGGGTCCAAGACTCCGGGGCATCCCGAGTACGGCCACACCGACGGGGTCGAGATCACGACCGGTCCGCTCGGTCAGGGCCTGGCCTCCTCGGTGGGCTTCGCGTACGCGGCCCGCTACGAGCGCGGCCTGTTCGACCCGGAGGCCCCCGCGGGCACCTCCCCGTTCGACCACATGATCTACGTGATCGCCAGTGACGGCGACCTGCAGGAGGGTGTGACCAGTGAGGCGTCCTCCCTCGCCGGGCATCAGTCCCTGGGCAGTCTCGTCGTCATCTACGACTCGAATCAGATCTCCATCGAGGACGACACGAACGTCGCCTTCACCGAGGACGTCGCCAAGCGATACGAGGCGTACGGCTGGCATGTGCAGACGGTGGACTGGAAGAAGACCGGTCAGTACGTCGAGGATGCCGCAGAGCTGTTCGCCGCCCTCGAGGCGGCCAAGGGCGAGACCGCCAAGCCGTCCATCATCATCCTGAAGACCATCATCGGATGGCCCTCACCGGGCAAGCAGAACACCGGCAAGATCCACGGATCCGCCCTGGGCTCGGACGAGCTGGCCGCCACGAAGAAGGTGCTGGGCTGGAACCCCGACGAGACCTTCGTCGTTCCCGAGGATGTGCTCACGCACACGCGTGCTCTCGGTGAGCGGGGTGCGACGGCTCATGCCGAGTGGCAGGAGCGCTTCGATGCCTGGGCTGCGGCGAACCCGGAGCGCAAGGCGCTGTGGGACCGGATGAACGCCCGCGAACTGCCCGAGGGCATCGCCTCGGCACTGCCGACCTTCGCGCCCGGCAAGGATGTCTCCACGCGCGCGGCGTCCGGCGCGGTGATCAACGCCCTCGCGGCCGAGCTTCCCGAGCTGTGGGGCGGCTCCGCAGATCTCGCCGAGTCGAACCTCACGACGATCAAGGGCGCGAACTCGTTCATCCCCGAGGAGTGGTCCACGCACGAGTGGAGCGGTGACCCGTACGGCCGTGTGCTGCACTTCGGGATCCGCGAGCATGCGATGGGCGCGATCGTCAACGGCATCGTCCTGCACGGGCCGACCCGTGCCTTCGGCGGCACGTTCCTGATCTTCAGCGACTACATGCGCCCGCCGGTCCGTCTGGCCGCGCTGATGAACATCCCGAGCATCTTCGTGTGGACGCACGACTCCGTCGCCCTCGGCGAGGACGGCCCGACCCATCAGCCGATCGAGCAGCTGGCCGCTCTGCGCGCCATCCCGAACTTCACCGTGGTTCGCCCGGGCGACGCCGCGGAGACCGCGGTCGTCTGGCTCGAGATGCTCCGCCGGCACGCCGGTCCCGCCGGGATCGCACTGACCCGTCAGAACATCCCCGTCTTCGAGCGAGGCGAGGGCGCGGCATCCGGCGACACGTTCGCGTCCGCCGAGGGCGCCGTGCGCGGCGCGTACGTCCTGGCCGAGGCGCCCGGCGGTGCACCCGACGTGATCCTCATCGCGACGGGCTCCGAGGTGCAACTCGCGGTCGCCGCCCGCGAGACGCTCGCCGCCGAGGGCGTGCAGGCGCGCGTCGTGTCCGCTCCGTCGCTGGAGTGGTTCGACGAGCAGGACCTCGACTACCGCGAGAGCGTCCTGCCCTCGTCCGTGCGAGCGCGCGTGTCCGTGGAGGCGGGCATCAAGCTGCCGTGGCGCGCCCTCGTCGGCGACCGGGGCCGCAGCGTCTCGATCGAGCACTTCGGCGCATCGGCGGACTACAAGACCCTGTTCGAGAAGTTCGGCGTCACCGCCGAGGCCGTCGTCGAGGCGGCACGCGAGACTCTTAAGGAGAACTCATGAGCACCCCCACCGCACACCTCGTCGCCGAGGGCGTCAGCATCTGGCTGGACGACCTCTCTCGCGATCGGATCGTCACCGGCAACCTGGCCGATCTGATCGCCACCCGCAATGTGTCCGGAATCACCACGAACCCGACGATCTTCGCGGGGGCGATCGGCTCCGGTTCGCAGGCGTACTCCGGGCAGGTCGGCGTGCTCGCGAATCGCGGCGCGACCGCCGATGAGGCGATCTTCGAGATCACCACCGATGACGTCCGCGCCGCCGCCGATGTGTTCCGGCACGTGTACGACGATACGAACGGAGTGGACGGTCGCGTCTCTATCGAGGTCTCCCCCGATCTGGCTTACGACACCGCGGCGACCATCGCGCAGGCCAAGGAGTTGTGGGCCAAGGTCGATCGCCCCAACATCCACGTCAAGATTCCGGCGACCCAAGCGGGCCTGGCGGCGATCACCGAGACGATCGGAGCCGGAATCTCGGTCAACGTCACCCTGATCTTCAGCCTGGAGCGCTACGCCGCGGTCATCGACGCGTACCTGGCCGGTCTCGAGCAGGCTCAAGCGGCCGGGTACGACCTGTCCGGAATCCACTCCGTCGCGTCGTTCTTCGTCTCGCGCGTGGACACCGAGGTCGACAAACGCCTCACGGCGATCGGCACCGAGGAGGCCGCGGGGCTGAAGAGCCTGGCCGGCGTCGCGAACGCGCGCCTGGCCTACGAGCTGTTCGAACGCGAGTTCGCGACGGACCGGGCGAAGGCGCTGACCGATGCGGGCGGCAACGTCCAGCGGCCGCTCTGGGCCTCGACCGGGGTCAAGGACCCGGCCCTGCCCGACACGCTGTACGTCACCGAACTGGTCGCGCCGGGCACCGTGAACACGATGCCCGAGAAGACGCTCGAGGCGACGTTCGATCACGGCGTGATCGCCGGCGACACCGTGACCGGTGCCTACGCCGGCGCACACGAGGTCTTCGACAGGCTTGCGGGCGTCGGCGTCGACTTCGCCGATGTCACCCAGCTGCTCGAGGACGAGGGAGTGTCGAAGTTCATCACCTCCTGGCACGAGCTTCAGGCCACCGTCAAGAACGCTCTCGAGGCAGCGCAGTCCGGCCGATGAGCCTTGAGATCCACCTGACCGGGCATGTCAAGTCCGTCGTCCAAGACACTCTCCCTGGCCTGATCGCCGACCTCGTGGCGTCCGGCATCACTGCCGGCGATGCCTCGTTGTGGGGTCCGGATGCCGAGGCCGGCGCATCCGATCGTCTGGGCTGGGTGCAGGCGGTGTCGATCTCGCGGCCGCTCGTTCCGGAGATCGAGGCGCTCCGCGCCGAGTTGGTCGCCCGTGGCGTGACCCGCGTCGTGCTGGCCGGCATGGGCGGGTCCTCGCTGGCGCCCGAGGTGATCGCGCAGACCGCCGGGGTTCCTCTCGTCATCCTCGACTCGACCGCACCCAGCCAGGTCCTGGCTGCGATCGACGGCGACGCCGAGGCCGGCGGGCTCGAGCAGACCGTGCTGGTCGTCTCGTCGAAGTCCGGTTCCACCGTTGAGACCGACTCGGCCAAGCGCGCCTTCGAGGCGGCGTTCCGCGACCTCGGCATCGACCCGGCCGAGCGCATCGTCGTGGTCACCGATCCCGGCTCGCCCTTGGATGAGCGCGCACGCGCAGACGGATACCGCGTGTTCACTGCGGATCCGACGGTCGGCGGACGCTACTCGGCGCTGACCGCCTTCGGGCTGGTTCCCGCCGGGCTCGCGGGTGTCGACATCTCCGAGCTGCTCGACGAGGCGGAGGCGTCGCTGCTGGAGGTCGCGATCGACAGCGCCGACAATCCCGCTCTGGTGCTGGCTGCGGCGATCGCCGGCGGAAACCCGCGGCGCGACAAGCTGGGCCTGATCACCGACGGGACGCACATCGTCGGCCTGCCGGACTGGATCGAACAGCTCATCGCCGAGTCCACCGGCAAGGACGGCACCGGCATCCTGCCCGTCGTGCTCCTGCCCGTCTCCCCCGAGGCCGACAGCACGCCGGCAGACATGCAGATCGTGCGCTTCGTGGACGAGGCGAACGAGTTCCACTTCCGCGAGCGGCACGAGGGCGAGGTCCTGGTCAGCGGCTCCCTGGGCGCGCAGTTCGTCGTCTGGGAGTACGCGACAGCGATCGCGGGACGGATGCTGGGCATCGACCCGTTCGATCAGCCCGACGTCGAATCCGCCAAGATCGCCACCCGCGGACTCCTCGACGCGCGGCCCGAAGCCACCGACCCCGCGTTCACCGTCGACGGCGTCGAGGTTCGCGTCTCCGATCCGACCCTCGCGGCGTCCGGAACGGTCGCGGGCGTCCTGGACGCACTCTGGGCGCGGCTGCCCGCGGACGGCTACGTGTCCGTCCAGGCGTACGTCGACCGGTTGCGCCTGCCGCAGCTGCAAGGGCTTCGCGAACTCGTCGCCGCCGACTCGGGACGGCCTGCCACCTTCGGGTGGGGACCGCGTTTCCTGCACTCCACCGGCCAGTTCCACAAGGGCGGTCCGGCCGTCGGCGTCTTCCTGCAGATTCTGGAGCAGACCGACGTCGACCTGGAGATCCCCGGGCGTCCCTTCACGTTCGGGGAGCTGATCCAGGCGCAGGCCGCGGGCGATGCCGCCGTCCTCGCCGGTCACGGACGCCCCGTGGTCACCCTCACGCTCACCGATCCACAGGCCGAGGTGCTCACGCTGTTCGAGGCTGCGCAATGACCGTCGAGATCTCACGCGGCCATAACCCGCTGCGCGACCCCGAGGATCTTCGCCTCAACCGGATCGCCGGGCCGAGCGCGCTGGTGATCTTCGGTGTGACGGGCGACCTCTCCCGCAAGAAGCTCATGCCGGCCGTGTACGACCTTGCCAACCGCGGTCTGCTGCCGCCGGGCTTCGCACTCGTCGGCTTCGCACGCCGGGACTGGGAGGATCAGGACTTCGCGCAGGTGGTGAAGGACGCCGTCAAGGAGCACTCCCGCACGGAGTTCCGGGAAGAGACCTGGGAACAGCTCTCCCAGGGCATCCGCTTCGTCCCGGGCGAGTTCGATGACCCGGATGCGTTTCGCCGTCTCCGCGAGACCGTCGAGAAGCTCGACGTGGAGCGCGGGACCATGGGCAACCACGCGTTCTACCTCTCGATCCCCCCGAAGGACTTCCCGCAGGTCGCCAAGCAGCTGAAGGACTCGGGGCTGGTCGATGACACCGCCGACCAGCCGGAGCGCTGGCGACGCGTCGTCATCGAGAAACCGTTCGGCCACGACCTGGCCTCGGCCAGATCGCTCAACGACGCCCTGCGGTCCGCGTTCCCGGCCGACTCGATCTTCCGGATCGACCACTACCTCGGCAAGGAGACGGTTCAGAACATCCTCGCGCTGCGTTTCGCGAACGAGCTGTACGAACCGATCTGGAACCGCAATTACGTCGATCACGTGCAGATCACCATGGCGGAGGACATCGGCGTGGGCGGCCGTGCCGGATACTACGACGGCATCGGCGCAGCCCGCGATGTCATCCAGAACCACCTCCTGCAGCTGCTCGCGCTGACCGCCATGGAAGAGCCGATCTCCTTCGATGCCAAGGACCTGCGCGCCGAGAAGGAGAAGGTGCTCGCCGCGGTCTCGCTTCCTCACGATCTGAGCGCCTCGACCGCGCGCGGACAGTACGCGGGCGGGTGGCAGGGCGGCGAGAAGGTGCTCGGCTTCCTCGAAGAGGACGGCATGAAGCCGGACTCGACCACGGAGACGTACGCGGCGATCACCCTCGAGATCAACACGCGCCGATGGGCAGGTGTGCCCTTCTTCCTCCGCACCGGCAAACGGCTCGGCCGTCGAGTCACCGAGATCGCGGTGATCTTCAAACGTGCGCCGGAACTGCTGTTCTCTCGCGGGCAGACCTCCGGACTCGGGCAGAACGCGCTGGTCATCCGTGTTCAGCCCGACGAGGGCGTCACCATCCGCTTCGGGTCGAAGGTGCCGGGTGCCGGCGCGCAGGTCCGCGACGTGACGATGGACTTCGGCTACGGCCACGCGTTCACCGAAGCGAGCCCCGAAGCGTACGAGCGACTCATCCTGGATGTCCTGCTGGGCGATCCGCCGCTGTTCCCTCGGCATGAAGAAGTCGAGCTCTCCTGGAAGATCCTCGACCCGATCGAGGATTTCTGGGAGCAGGAGGGCGGCCCGCTCGAACAGTATCCGCCCGGTTCGTGGGGTCCGGCATCCGCCGACGCCATGCTCGCTCGCGACGGACGCTCGTGGAGGCGACCATGATCATCGACCTGCCTGATACGACCGTGAGCAAGATCTCCAAGGCGCTGGTCAACGTCCGCCAAGAGGGCGGCGCGGTCGCTCTGGGTCGCGTGCTCACCCTGATCATCGCGACCCGGCGAGGCGTTGAGGAAGAGGCCATCGAAGCAGCCAACGATGCCTCGCGCGAACACCCCATGCGCGTCATCGTCATCATGCTCGGCGACCAGAAGAGCCCGCCGCGACTGGATGCCCAGATTCGCGTGGGCGGAGACGCGGGCGCCAGCGAGGTCATCGTCCTGCACGCGCAGGGGCCCGTGGCATCCAGTCACGACAGCCTCCTCACCGGCCTCCTCCTGCCGGATGCGCCGGTGGTGGCGTGGTGGCCGGCGGAGACGCCGGAGGTCCTGTCGACCTCGCCGATCGGGCGCATCGCGCAGCGCCGCATCACGGACGCCTCCGCACAGAAGGATCCGGCCGCGTGGCTGAGCACCCTCGGCGCGCACTACGCACCCGGCAGCACGGACTTCGCATGGACCCGCATCACCCGCTGGCGAGAGCAGCTGGCGGCGGTGCTGGACCAGCCGCCCTACGAACCTGTCACGGCCGTCGAAGTGCGCGGAGCGTGGGATTCGCCCTCTACGGCGCTGCTGGCGGCGTGGTTGCGCCTGAAGCTGGACGTCGACGTGAAGTACGAATACCTTTCGCACGACGAGTGGGCCGGCGGCATCAAATCCGTCCGGCTGGAGCGTCCCAGCGGCGTGACCCTCCTGGAGCGGCCGAGCCCCGCCGTCGCGGTGCTCACACAGCCGGGGCAGCCGACCCACGACCTCGCCTTCCCGCGCCGCAGCCTCCGCGAGTGCCTCGCTGAGGAGCTTCGCAGTCTCGATCCTGACGTCCTGTATGGTCGAGTCATCACGGAGGGTCTCGAACTCTTGGAACCCGCGACGGAGACGCATGGCTGAATTCATCATCGAGAAGCGGGTTGTGATCAGCCCCGATCCGGCCGCTCTCGCTGAGTCCGTCGCCGCGCGGTTGGTCCACCGCCTCGCCAAGCGGGGAGCGGGCGGGCGCACCGTCCACGTATCCCTCACCGGTGGCTCGATGGGATCCGCGGTGCTCGTCGCCGCGATGAGGCACCCGCGCCGCGACAGGGTGGACTGGTCCCGCGTTCACTTCTGGTGGAGCGACGAGCGGTTCCTGGCGCGCGATCACCAGGAGCGCAACGAGAGGCAGGCCCGAGCGGCTCTGCTGGACTCGTTGACGATCCCGGCCGCGAACATCCACGCGGTCGCCGCCACGGATGACGGCATCGAGCTGGAGGAAGCGGCTGAACGGTACGCCGCAGAGCTGGCGCGCTACCCGCAGGCGGACGGCACGCCGTGGCCGTCCTTCGACATCTGCTTCCTGGGCGTCGGACCGGACGGGCACATCGCCTCGTTGTTCCCCGACCGCCCCGAGATCCTGATCACCGACCGCGTGGCTGTGGCCGTGCGCGACTCGCCCAAGCCCCCGCCGGACCGCGTGTCGCTGACCCGGCCGGTCATCAACGGATCCCAGCGGGTGTGGCTCGTGCTGTCAGGTACCGACAAGGCCTCCGCGCTCGGACTCGCACTGGCGGGCGCGAGCTACGCGAGTGTGCCCGTGGCCGGGGCGAAGGGTCGGAAGCGCACCGTCTTCTTCGTCGACCAGGCTGCGGCATCGCAGGTGCCGCCCGAGCTGATCGATCAGGAGTATTGACGCGTCGCGGATCAATGCGAGCGAAGCCCGCCTTGATGCGCGCCGGGTCAAGATCCAGTAGGCGCGCCAGCGCCGTATCGAGATCCCGTCCGCGGGGATCTACTCCTGCCCGCGGCGGTCTCGCAGCTGCTTGAGCGCATCATCCAGAAGCGTTTCGGCCTCTTCCTCGGTACGGCGTTCCTTCACGTAGGCGAGGTGGGTCTTGTACGGCTCGGACTTCGCCAGCGCGGGCGGGTTCTCTTTGTCACGCCCGGCCGGGAGGCCCGAGTGAGGCGAGTCGATGGTTTCCGGGATCTCCTCCTCGGGGATACCTGCCGCGAAGTGGCGGACGGTCTCGTTGCCGAGGGCATCCCAGTAGGAGATGGCGATGCGCTCGGCGTGGAAGCCGTGATCCTGCTCGCCCATGGGACCCGCGCCGACCCGCGTTCCGCGGATGGCATTTCCTCCGCTGGCCATCAGACGCTCGCGAACTTCGTCAGGAGCCCCAGGGCCACGATCGAGACAAACCATGCGAGCGCCAGCACGACGGTGAACCGGTTGAGGTTGCGCTCAGCCAAGCCCGAGGAGCCCAGGGCAGACGTCATGCCGCCGCCGAACATGTCGGACAGACCGCCGCCGCGTCCCTTGTGGAGCAGGATGAGAAGTGTCAGCAGCAGGCTGGTGATGCCCAGGAGCACCTGCAGGACGAACTCTAGGATCTGCACAGATCTAAGCCTTTCACCGCGCCCGAGAGACGGGCGCACGATTCCCCAGTATAAGCGCGGTCAGACGCCGACGTGTTTCTGATAGCGGACGATGGCCGCGAACTCGCCCACAACCAGACTAGCCCCGCCCACCAGTGCACCGTCGATGTCGGGTTCACGCATGAAGCTCGCGATGTTCGTGGACTTCACCGATCCGCCATACAGGACGCGTGTCCGCTGGGCGGCGTCCGGTCCCAGCTTCGCGGCGATCACGTCGCGCAGCTTCGCGCAGACCTCTTGCGCCTGCTCGGGTGTGGCGGCCTGGCCCGAGCCGATGGCCCAGACCGGCTCGTAAGCCACGACGATATCCGCTTCCGACGGCAGGCCTTCGAGCGCGACTTCGAGCTGCCCGACGGGGACGGCGCTGGCGCCGAACTTCTCCAGGTCCTCGGACGTCTCACCGACACAGATCACGGGGACAAGCCCATGGCGAAGCGCCGCCTGCGCCTTCGCAGCGACAACCTCGTCGGTCTCATCGTGGTATTCGCGGCGCTCGGAGTGTCCCACGATGACGTACCCGCAGTTCAGCTTCGCCAGGAAGGCCCCGGAGACCTCGCCGGTGTATGCGCCGGAGTCCTTCGTGGACAGATCCTGCGCGCCGAGCGCGAAAGAGATCTTGTCGGCGTCCAGCAGCGTCTGGACGGTCCGCAGGTCGGTGAAGGGCGGGAAGATCCCCACCTCGACACTGCCCTCTACGTGCTTGGCCTCCTTGAGCGACCAGTGCAGCTTCTGCACGAACGCGATCGCCTGCTGGTGGTCGAGGTTCATCTTCCAGTTGCCCGCGATGAACGGGGTGCGACCTGTCACTGCCATCCGAGGACCTCCAGTCCGGGGAGCTTCTTGCCCTCGAGGAATTCCAGGCTTGCTCCGCCGCCCGTCGAGATATGACCGAACTGATCGTCCTGGAATCCCAGCTGACGCACGGCCGCGGCCGAATCGCCGCCGCCGACGACGCTCAGTCCACGCACGTCGGTGAGAGCCTGTGCGACTGCCTTCGTGCCGGCTGCGAACGGTGCGAGTTCGAACACGCCCATGGGGCCGTTCCAGAACACCGTCCGGCTGTCGCGGATGACCTCCGCGAAACGTGCGGCGGTGTCGGGCCCGATGTCCAGCCCGAGACCGGACGCACCGAACGGTGTGTCCTCGATCCGGTCGGCGGCCGTCACGACGTGTTCGGCATCCGCACTGAATTTCGACGCAACGACGACGTCGGTCGGCAGGACGATCTCGACCCCGGTCTCCTCTGCGGTCTTCACGTACTGGCGCACGATGTCGAGCTGGTCGGCCTCCAGCAGGCTTGCGCCGACGCGGTGGCCCTGGGCGGCGAGGAAGGTGAACAGCATCCCGCCCCCGACCAGCAGCCGGTCCACCCGCGGGAGCAGGTGCGAGATGACACCCAGCTTGTCGCTGACCTTGGAGCCGCCGAGCACGACGGTGTAGGGGCGCTCCGGGTTCTCGGTCAGACGGTCGAGGACGTCGAGCTCGGCCGCGATCAGCAGCCCGGCAGCGGACGGCAGGATCTCGGCGAGCTCGTAGACGCTCGCCTGCTTGCGATGCACGACTCCGAAACCGTCCGAGACGAGCACGTCGCCGAGTTCCGCGAGCTGCTCGGCGAAGGCGCGGCGCTCGGCGTCGTCCTTCGCGGTCTCTCCGGGGTTGAATCGGAGGTTCTCGATCACCGCGACGTCGCCGTCTTCGAGTGCGGCCACCGCATCGGAGGCGGACTCCCCCACCGTGTCCAGCGCGAACGCGACCGGCTTGCCGAGCAGCTCCGACAGCCGCTGCGCGACCGGTGCGAGGCTGTACTTCTCGTCAGGGGCGCCCTCAGGGCGACCCAGGTGCGAGCAGACCACGACGCGGGCACCTTGCTGGATGAGCGCGTTGAGAGTGGGAAGCGACGCTCGCACGCGGCCATCGTCCGTGATCGCGCCGTCCTTCAGGGGGACGTTGAGATCGCAGCGGACGATGACCCGCTTGCCGGCGAGCGAACCCAGCGAGTCGAGGGTGCGCAGAGGCATGATCGCTTAGAGGCGTTCGGCGACGTACTCGGTGAGGTCGACGAGACGGTTGGAGTAGCCCCACTCGTTGTCGTACCACGCCGAAACCTTGACCAGGTTGCCGCTGACGTTCGTCAGTTCCGAATCGAAGATCGACGAGTGCGGGTTGCCCTGGATGTCGCTGGAGACGATGGGATCCTCGGTGTACTCGAGGTACCCGACCAGTCGCCCATCGGCCGCGGCGGCCTTGTAGGCGGCGTTGACCTGGTCGACGGTGAGACCCTCGGTGGGGGTGATGAGCGTCAGGTCCACGATCGAGCCGGTGGGCACCGGCACCCGGTAGGACGAGCCGCTGAGCTTGCCGCTCAGCTCGGGAAGCACGTGGCCGATGGCCTTGGCTGCGCCGGTCGAGGCGGGGACGATGTTGATCGCGGCACCACGCGCACGACGGAGGTCGCTGTGCGGGCCGTCCTGCAGGTTCTGGTCGGCCGTGTAGGCGTGCGCGGTCATCATGAAGCCGCGCTCGATGCCGAAAGCGTCGTTGAAGACCTGCGCGAGCGGTGCGAGGCAGTTCGTGGTGCAGGACGCGTTGGAGATGATGACGTCGGTGGCCGGGTCGTATTCGCCCTCGTTCACGCCCATCACGATCGTGACGTCGTCGCCGGTGGCGGGTGCGGAGATGAGGACCTTCTTGGCACCGCCGGCGATGTGCTTCTTCGCGTCTTCTGCGTTGGTGAAGCGGCCGGTCGACTCGATGACGATGTCCACGCCCAGCTCGCCCCAGGGGAGGTTGGCGGGGTCACGCTCTTCGAAGACCTTGATCTTCCTGCCGCCGACGGTGATGGAGTCCTCGTCGTACGAGACCTCTTCGCCGAGGGGGCCGCTCACGGAGTCGTACTTCAGCAGGTGAGCGAGGGTCTTGTTGTCGGTGAGGTCGTTCACCGCCACGATTTCCAGGTCTGCACCCTGCGCGAGCGCCGCGCGGAGGTAATTGCGTCCGATGCGGCCGAAGCCGTTGATTCCGATCTTGACAGCCACGGAGATTCTCCTGAGATATGTGGTGCGCGACAGCGCGTTTGATGCGGTTGCAGGGGTGGACAACGGCGTCCCGGCGGGGGCACCCCGCCGGGACGCCCACTCGCTATGACAGTACCAGCAGGCCCGAGGTCTTCTCGCGGGCGGCGGTGAAGCGCGACTGGACGTCTGCCCAGTTCGCGATGTTCCAGAACGCCTTCACATAGTCGGCGCGGACGTTCTTGTAGTCCAGGTAGTACGCGTGCTCCCAGACGTCCAGAAGCAGCAGCGGCACCGTGCCGGCCACGATCTGACCCTGCTGGTCGAAGAACTGCTGGATGATCAGGTTCTGGCCGATCGAGTCCCAGAACAGGCCTGCCCATCCCGAGCCCTGGACGCCGAGCGCGGCGGCGGTGAACTGGGCCTGGAACGCATCGAAGGATCCGAAGAAGTCGCCGATGGCCGACTCGAGCTCGCCGGTCGGCTTGTCGCCGCCGTCCGGGGAGAGGTTCGTCCAGAAGATGGAGTGGTTGGTGTGCCCGCCGAGGTTGAAGGCGAGGTCCTTCTGCAGCTTGTTGACGTTCGCGAGGTTGCCGCTCTGGCGGGCCTCGGCAAGCTGCTCGAGGGCGGTGTTGGCGCCGGTGACGTACGCCTGATGGTGCTTGTCGTGATGCAGCTGCATGATCGTCGCACTGATGTGCGGCTCAAGAGCGGCGTAGTCGTAGGGGAGGTCGGGCAACGTGTAGTTCGCCATGTTCTCTTCTTCCTATCGGCGCTGCGCCGATACTCCTCGACGCAGCGAGCGTGACGTGTCTAGCCTACTGATGCGGCGCGGCCGGGCGCTCAGTCCTCGGCGCCCACCGGGACCGCAGCCTCGGTGTCGGGGATACCGTCCTGCTCGGCCTTCTTGTCGGCCATCGCCAGCAGACGGCGGATCCGCCCGGCGACCGCGTCCTTGGTGAGAGGCGGGTCCGCGTGGTGGCCGAGCTCGTCGAGGCTCGCGTCGCGATGGGCCAGGCGCAGCTCGCCCGCCTCGCGGAGGTGCGCGGGCACTTCGTCGCCGAGGATCTCCAGCGCGCGCTCGACGCGGGCGCATGCCGCGACGGCCGCCTGGGCGGACCGACGCAGGTTCGCATCGTCGAAGTTGACCAGGCGGTTGACGCCGGCGCGCACTTCGCGGCGCTGGCGCATCTGGTCCCAGTCGCTCGAGGCGCGACTGGCGCCCATCTGCGCGAGGGCGACTCGGATCGCCTCACCCTCCCGGACGACGACGCGCGGTACACCGCGCACTTCGCGGGCTTTCGCCGGGATGCCGAGACGGTGCGCGGCGCCCACCAGAGCCATCGCCGCCTCCGGCGCCGGGCAGGTGATCTCCAGGGCGGCCGAGCGGCCGGGCTCGCTGAGGGTTCCCGCCGCGAGGAAGGCGCCCCGCCAGATCGCTGCCAGGTCGGAGCGGGATCCGGTCGTCAACTTGTTCGGCAGGCCGCGCACCGGGCGGCGCCGCTGATCCAGAAGTCCGGTCTGGCGGGCGAGGGTCTCGCCGCCCTCGATCACGCGTACTGCGTAGTGGCTGCCGTTTCGGGCGCCCGATCCCTGCACGTGCACGAGCTCAGGTCGCACTCCGTACAGCTCCATGAGGTCGCGGGCGACGCGTCGAGCGAGTACGTCGGAGTCCAACTCCGCCTCGACGGCCACGCGGTTGGCGATCGAGTGCAGACCGCCCGAGAAGCGAAGGAGGGACGTCAACTCGGCCACTCGAGCCGTGGGACTCGGATCGCGCACAGCCGTCAGTTCAGCCTTCACGTCAGCGGTCAGCGACACGGATCTCCTCGCAAGCGATGATGCGGATTGGGGGTGGGAACGAGGATCAAGCCTACTCGGGACCCCGGTCACTCACGACCCAGGTCACGATGCTTCACCCGGACGGCGACCCCCGGCACGCTCGACAGCCGCGCCGCCAGTTCCCGCGCCACCGCCACGGATCGGTGCTTCCCGCCGGTGCAGCCGATGGCGATCACGGAGTGACCCTTGTTCTCGCGCTGGTATCCGGCCAGGACCGGCTGGAGGGCAGCGGTGTAGGCGTCGATGAACTCCATGGCCCCCTCCTGGCTCAAGACGAACTCGCGCACCTCGTCGCTCTCGCCGGTGAAGGCGCGCAGCTCGTCGTTCCAGAACGGGTTCGGCAGGAAGCGCATGTCGGCGACGAGGTCGGCGTCCGGCGGCATCCCGTACTTGAATCCGAAACTCATGATCGTCACCGAGTGGCGCGCGGCACCCTCCGCTGAGAACAGATCGATGACCTGCGTGGCCAGCTGGTGGATGTTGAAGGCGGAGGTGTCGATGATGACGTCCGCGCTCTCGCGAACGGCCGCGAGACGATCGCGTTCCATCCGGATGCCGTCCAGGATCGTCCCGTCGCCCTGAAGAGGGTGCGGGCGACGGACGGCCTCGAAGCGGCGCACCAGCACCTCGTCCGAGGCGTCCAGGAACATGACCCGCACCGGGCGTCCGTGCCGCAGCGCCCGCGTGATCTCGGGCAGCGCGACGAACAGATCGCGGCCACGGACATCGACGACCACGGCGACCCGAGGCAGCGCGCCGGCGGCGAGCTCGGTCAGCTCCAGCAACGGGCGGAGCATCTGCGGCGGCAGGTTGTCGACCACGTACCAGCCGAGGTCCTCGAGGGCGTCGCCTGCTGTGGAGCGGCCCGCGCCGGACATTCCTGTGACGATGAGCACCTCACCGGGCGGGCGACGCTCATCGACGGGAGCATCCAGCGCGTCTGCCTCAGCGTTGGTCATTCCCACCCCCGTCGTCGCCCTTCAGCCTACCCACTCGTGAGATGGGCGTGAATCGCGGCCGCGAGCTTCGGACCGACCCCGGGCAGCTCCGTGATCTCCTCCGGGGTGGCGCGCTTCAACGCGGCCACCGAGCCGAAATGCCGAAGGAGCGCTTTGATGCGCGCCTCGCCCAAGCCGGGCACCTCGGCCAGAACGCTGTGGATGTCGCGGCGACGCCGCCGTCGCTGGTGCGAGATCGCGAAGCGGTGCGCCTCGTCGCGCAGCCGCTGCAGCAGGTACAGGGCCTCACTCGTGCGCGGCAGGATCACCGGGTATTCCTCCCCCGGCATCCAGACCTCCTCGAGCCTTTTCGCGATGCCGCACAGCGCGATCTCCTCGTGGCCGGCATCGGCGAGAGCGCGGGCAGCGGCTTCGACCTGCGGCTTTCCTCCGTCGACGACGAGCAGCTGCGGCGGGTAGGCGAAACGAGGTCGCCGTCGCGTACCCTCATCGGCGTCCGCCTGCTCCTCGGGCCGATCGAGGTAGGCCAGCCGGCGCGTGAGCACCTGGTAGAGCGAGTCCGTGTCGTCGGTGGTCTCGGGGACGCCGAACGACCGGTACTGATCCTTTCGGGGCAGACCGTCCTCGAACACGACCATCGACGCGACGACGTTGGTGCCACTCAGATGCGAGACGTCGAAGCACTCGATGCGCAACGGTGCCTCGACCAACCCCAGGGCCTCCTGCAGATCACTGAGGGCCTGCGTGCGCGCGACGTAGTCGCTGGTACGCCGGGTCTTGTGGATCATCAGCGCCTGCTGCGCGTTGAGCGTCGCGGTCTTGAGCAGATCGGCTTTGCGCCCGCGTTGGGCGACCTGGATCGAGACCTGCTTGCCGCGGCGGTCGCGCAGCCACACCTCCAGATCTCCCGCGTCATCGGGGAGGGACGGGACGAGCACCTGCCGCGGAATGTCGGCGGGCGCGGCGTCGCCGTAAGCCCGCTGCAGCACCTGGTCGACCAGTTCGCCGCCGGTGATGTCGAGCTCCTTCTCGACCGTCGTCGCCCGCACGCCGCGCACGCGGCCGCCGCGGATCACGAATTGCTGGACGGCTGCGTGCAGCTCGTCCTCGGCGATGCCGAACAGGTCGGCGTCGGTGTCGGCGGCCAGCACGAGGGCGCTCTTGGACAGCACCGCGTCGATCGCGGCGAGGCGGTCGCGGTAGACGGCCGCCGCTTCGTAGTCCATCGCGGCGGACGCCTCACGCATGCGCGCGTTCAATTCCTTGGCGAACCTCTGGTCGCCGCCGGCCATGAAGGCGATGAAGTCGTCGACGATCGCGCGGTGCTCCTCGATCGTGACCTTCATCGAGCAGGGGCCGCCGCAGCGCCCGATCTGCCCCGGGAAGCAGGGGCGACCGCTGGCCATCGCCTTCTTATAGGACGCGTCGCTGCACGTGCGGATCGGGAAGACCTTGATCATCAGATCGATCGTGTCGTGCACCGCCCACACCTTCGGGTACGGACCGAAGTACTTGGCTCCCTTGATGCGGTGGTTGCGCGTGACGAGCACGCGCGGGGCCTCATCAGCGAGTGTGATCGCCATGAACGGGTAGGACTTGTCGTCGCGGTAGCGGACGTTGAAGGGCGGATCGAACTCCTTGATCCACATGTACTCCAGCTGCAGCGAATCCACGTCGCTGTCCACGACGGTCCACTCCACCGATGCCGCGCTGGTGACCATCCGGCGGGTGCGCTCGTGAAGGGTGCGCAGTGGGGCGAAGTAGTTCGACAGTCGCGAGCGCAGGTTCTTCGCCTTGCCGACGTACAGCACCCGGCCCGCGGCATCCCGGAATCGGTAGACACCCGGGTTCGTGGGGATCTCGCCCGGTCGCGGCTTGTACGCGACCGTGGGCAGGGATGCGGGCATGCTCACCCGGCCTTGCGCACCGCGGTGATGCCGAGCACCTCCGCCAGGAAGGCACCCGTGAAGCTGCCTTCCGTCTGCGCCACCTGCTCGGGGGTTCCCGTCGCGACGACCTGGCCGCCGCCGGATCCGCCCTCCGGGCCGAGATCGATGACCCAGTCCGAGGACTTGATGACATCGAGGTTGTGCTCGATCACGATCACCGTGTTGCCCTTGTCGACCAGGCTGTTCAACACCTCGAGCAGACGCTGCACGTCCTCGAAGTGCAGGCCCGTGGTCGGCTCGTCGAGCACGTAGACGCTGCGCCCGTTGCTGCGACGCTGCAGCTCGGTGGCCAGCTTGACGCGCTGCGCTTCGCCGCCGCTGAGCGTCGTCGCCGATTGACCCAGGCGGACGTAGCCCAGGCCGACGTCGACGAGCGTCTTCAGGTAGCGGTGGATGGCCTGGATCGGCTCGAAGAACTCGGCGGCCTCCTCGATCGGCATCTCGAGCACCTCGGCGATGTTCTTGCCCTTGTAGTGGACCGAGAGCGTGTCGCGGTTGTACCGCTTGCCGTGGCACACCTCGCAGTCGACGTAGACGTCGGGCAGGAAATTCATCTCGATCTTGATCGTGCCATCGCCCGAGCACGCCTCGCAGCGTCCGCCCTTGACGTTGAAGCTGAAGCGGCCCGGCTGGTAGCCGCGCACCTTCGCCTCGGGCGTTTCGCTGAACAGCGCCCGGATGCGGTCGAAGACTCCCGTGTACGTCGCGGGGTTGGAACGAGGCGTGCGCCCGATCGGCGCCTGATCGACGTGCACCACCTTGTCCAGGTTGTCCAGGCCCGTCACTCGCGTGTGCTTGCCCGCGATCCGGCGTGCCCCGTTGAGGCGTGTGGCCAGCACCTCGTACAAGATGCCGTTCACCAGTGAGGACTTGCCCGAGCCGCTGACACCGGTCACGGCGGTCATCACGCCGAGCGGGAAGTCGACGGTCACGTTGCGGAGGTTGTTCTCGCGCGCCCCGACGACGGTCACCATGCGCTTCTTGTCGATTCGACGGCGTTTGCTCGGCGTGGGGATCGCCCGGCGGCCGGCCAGATAGTCGCCGGTGATCGACCGGGGATCGTTCAACAGGTCTGCGAGCGGACCCGAGTGCACGACGTGGCCCCCGTCGACGCCCGCCCGCGGGCCGATGTCGACGACCCAGTCGGCCGCGTGGATGGTCTCCTCGTCGTGCTCGACGACGATCAACGTGTTTCCGAGATCGCGCAGGGCCAGCAGCGTTTCGATCAGCCGGCGGTTGTCACGCTGGTGCAGACCGATCGAAGGCTCGTCGAGGACGTACAGCACGCCCGTCAGACCGGAGCCGATCTGCGTGGCGAGGCGGATCCGCTGTGCCTCGCCGCCCGAGAGGGACCAGGCCGACCGGCTGAGGCTGAGGTAGTTCAGCCCGACCTGCAGCAGGAAGTTCAGGCGGGCACGGATCTCCCGCAGCACCTGTGCGGCGATCTTCGCCTCGCGCTCGGTGAGCTCGAGTTGCGCGAAATACTCCTGAGCATCGCCCAGACTCAGGCGCGAGGCATCCGCGATCGAGTGCCCGTGCACGAGAACAGCGAGGACCTCTGGCTTGAGCCGGTCGCCGTTGCAGGACAGACACGGCACTTCGCGCAGGTACTCCGACCAGCGCTGACGCTGCGAGTCCGAGTCGGCCTGCACGTACTGACGCTCGATGTACGGCACGACTCCCTCGAAACCGGACGAATAGCGCATCTCACGGCCGTACCGGTTCTTCCACTTGACGGTGACCTTGTAGTTCTCGCCCCGCAGGACGGCCTCCTGCACATCGAACCGAAGGTCGCGCCAGGGGGTATCCAGCGAGAAGTTGAGGTCGGCGGCCAGACCCTCAAGAAGCCGCTCGTAGTACTGGAAGAGACCCTTGCCCTGAGTGGTCCACGGGATGATGACGCCTTCGCGGATCGACAGTTCGTCGTCGCCGAGCATGAGATCCACGTCCACGGACATGCGAGTGCCGAGGCCCGAGCAGGTGGGGCAGGCTCCGAACGGCGCGTTGAACGAAAAGGTGCGCGGTTCGATCTCCGTGAGCTGGAGCGGGTGCCCGTTGGGGCACGCGAGCTTCTCGGAGAACGACTGCCACGCGGCATCCCCCTCCTCGTCGACGAAGTTGACCTGCATGATGCCGCCGGCCAGGCCCAGCGCCGTCTCGACGGAGTCCGTCACCCTGCTGAGGATTTCCGGGCCGGCGACGAGCCGGTCCACGACCACGGCGATGTCGTGCTTGTAGCTCTTCTTCAAGACCGGGGGTTCGGCGAGCTGGATCAACTCACCGTCGACGACCGCACGGGCGTATCCCTTGGCCGAGAGCTCCTTGAAGAGGTCGACGAACTCGCCCTTCTTCTGCGAGACCACCGGTGCGACGATCTGGTACCGCGTCTTCTCAGGCAGCTCCATCAGCTGGTCCGCGATCTGCTGCACGGTCTGTCGCTGGATGATCTCACCGCAGACGGGACAGTGCGGCACGCCGATCCGCGCCCAGAGCAGGCGCATGTAGTCGTGAATCTCGGTGATCGTGCCGACCGTCGACCGCGGGTTCCGGTTGGTCGACTTCTGATCGATCGAGACGGCGGGACTCAGTCCCTCGATGAAATCGACGTCGGGGCGGTCGACCTGCCCGAGGAACTGACGTGCATACGCGCTCAGTGATTCCACGTAGCGGCGCTGGCCCTCGGCGAAGATCGTGTCGAAGGCGAGGCTGGACTTGCCCGATCCGCTGAGGCCGGTGAAGACGACGAGGGAATCGCGGGGGATGTCGAGGTCGACGTTCTTGAGATTGTGAACGCGGGCGCCGCGAACACTCAGTTTGCCACTGGAGTTTCCGGGCGCGGCGACAGGGACGATGGGCACCGGATAAGTCTAAGCGGGGCCTCCGACACGAGCGCCGGAGACCCCGCCTTCACGGGCTGTTGCCAGACGCCCGCTCGTCAGCGGACCGTCGCCCGAACGGTCGCGTCGGAACCGAGGGTCAGTGCGTCACCGGAGTAGACCGCGGTGAACGCGTAGCGGCCGGGCGCGAGACCCGGCAGAACGAATGCGGCCTTGCCGGAAACGACACTCGCCGTGCCGACCACGGTGCCACCGTTGCTCAACACCACCGTGCCGGTCGGCGTGCCCTTGGCCTTCACCGTCACGACGATGGAGAGCGGCTCGCCCTTCTTCCCTCCGGTGGTCCGGTCGACGAGGGTGGACTTCTCCTTCTTCACGACCTGGATGGGGATGTCGAAGGACGTACCCGTCGGGGTCGTGATCGTCAGCGGCACAGTGCCTTGCACCCGCCTCGGAATCGTCGCCGTCAGGCTCGCCCTGCCCGCCTCGTCGGTGTTCGGGACGAGGCTCGCGTCGATCGTCGCGGTGCCGACCGTCTCGCCGGCGATCGCCACGCTCACGGTGCCGGCCGGCGTCGGCGTCTGAGTGAACTCGAGGGACGACAGATCGATCTGGATCGTCTCCGTCGCGCCGTAGCCGTTGGCGCCGGGCGCGGAAAGCTTCACACCGATCGAGCGCTGCGCGAGATCCGGCGAGGCCTCTCCGTTCGTGGCGAACCAGCTCACCATGGCCTCGAGATCCACCAGACCCGAGTCGGCGCGCTGCGTGCCCTCAGCCAGAGTGAAGAAGTTGTCGCCGCCGGACGCGAGGAACGAGTTGACCACGACCCGGTAGGTCGCCGCCGGATCGACCGGTTCGCTGTCGAACTCCAGGTTCGTCACTCGCGAGCCCGCGGGGGCCGTGTAGTCGGTGACATACGTCAGGCCTTTCGACACACCGAGCTTCAGGAACGGACGCGATGCCGCCGCCGGCTGCCACTGCTCCTCGAGCACTGACTTCACCTGCGCACCGGTGAGCGTCATCGTCACGAGCGTGTTGGCGAACGGTTGAACACCGGCCGCTTCGGCGTATGTCACGTTGCCGTCGGGGTCTTCCGGGCCGCTGCTCGCGTAGGTCATGTTCGCGCGGAGACCGCCCGGGTTCATGAACGCGATATCGGTTTCAGGGAAACGCACCTGCGTCTGGTCGAGTTGCACGTCGGCGACGAAGTTGCCGAGCGTCGACTCGGCGCCGCGCGCCTCCTGAGTCGTGGCGGGGTCGGCCGGCGTCGGCGTTCGCGGTTGGAGCCCGCGCTGGAAGCTCGCCGTGATGTCGCCGACCTTCACGCCTCCGGCAACCTTGGCGTAAGCCACCGACTCCGTGACCAGGTCGACGATCGGCTGCTCGGCGGCACCAGGCGTGTAATTGGCCACGTACGGGTTCGCGGTGGTGCCGGCGCCGGTGTACATCGCATACGTGGTGTTGACCATCGACACGATGTCCTTCGTGGCCGGGTCGACGAGGATCTCCATGTTGCTGAAGCGCTCGCCGTACTGACCCGAAGAGATCACCGGGCGTCCGTCGACAACCAGGTTGTAGGCGAGGTGGGTGTGGCCGGACACGATCGCGTCCACCTCATCCGTCACGCCTGCGACGATCTTGCCGAAGGGCGTGCTCAGATCGGTCGCCGAAGCCAGGGTCGGCTGAGTAGCGCCTTCGTGGACGAGCAGGACCAGTACGTCGGCCTCGTCGTTGGTAGCATCGCCGTCCGACAGCTGGGCGGCGACGGCGTTGACGCTCTCCACGACAGGGTTCACATCCAGCGTCGCAATGCCGGCGGGGCTGACCAGCGCGGGAAGCTCCTCGGTGACGGCGCCGATGAAGCCGATCGTCACGCCCTCGAACGTCTCGGTCCAGTAGGGCGCGAGAGCGTAGTCATTCGTCTCGGTGTCCCACACGTTCGCCGCGATGTACTCCCAGTCCGCAAGACCCTGCACGCGGTCACGGAGGTCGGCCCAGCCCTGGTCGAACTCATGGTTTCCGGCGGCACTGACGTCGAGGCCGGCAGCGTTGAGCGTCTCGATCGTCGGCACGTCGTCCTGGATGAACGACGTGAAAGTCGATGCGCCGATCATGTCGCCCGCGGCGGCGAACACCGTATTGGGATTCGTGGCACGCACCTGGTTCACCGCGGTGGCCAGCGCGGCAACGCCCCCGGCGGGCGCCACTGCTTCGATGCGACCGTGGAAGTCGTTCACCGTGACCAGGTTGATCTTCACCTCGCCCACGGCCTGCGCGGCGGGTGCGACGAGCGCGCCCGCGCCGAGGGCGAAGACGGTCGCAATCGCCGCGACGGCGAAGCGCCGGCGAGTGGGCGGTGTGGTGTGGTCGGTGTGTGACCGTGGGACTGACCGAGATCGCATGACGCATCCTCTGGGGCTAGACCGATGGGGACGGTGCGACACAGCGCGAGTATCAGCCGGGCAGCGCTGCACCTCAGTCGAGCCTATGAGTCCGCCGCGAGTCTGCCAAGAGTGCGATGCAGTGTTCATCGGGCCGCAAGGGGACCGGCACGGTCTGTCCGATCAGCCCGCCGCGGCAACCGGTGCGCGGCCGGCGAAGCGCACCAGCGCATCGCGCACGGCCATGATCTCGGCAGAATCCATCCCCACCCGCTCCATGATCTGATGGGGCACCTGCAGCGCGTCCTTGCGCAGCGCCTCGCCCTGTTCAGTCAGGGCGATATCGAGCACGCGCTCGTCGTCGGTGCGCCGGGTGCGGGTCACCCGCCCCTGCGACTCCAGCCGCTTGATCAGCGGCGACAGCGTCGCCGGCTCCATGGCCAGCTCCCCCGCCAGGTCACCGAGAGAGCGCGGCGACCGCTCCCACAGGGCGAGCAGAACCAGGTACTGCGGGTGCGTCAGGCCGAGCGGCTCGAGAACCGGCCGGTATAGGGCGACGACGTTGCGGGCCGCGGTCACCACGGCGAAGCAGAGCTGGTTCTCCAGCGCCAGGACGTTCTCGGTCATAGTTGAATCTTACGGCCACGAATAGTTAGTACACTAATCACATGACCGACGACAGGATGCCGCTGCGCAAGAGGGTTCGCCAAGCGGGTGGCTGGTACGCGTGGTTCAACACGAATCTCATCCGCCTGGCCGGGCCGGCGGCCGTCGGCCCCTACGAGAGCACTCCCCCACCGACGGTCGCCGAACGCGCGGACCGGGCCTGTCCCCTGTGCGGACACCCGATGACGGCGCACACGTTCGACCGCTCCGGTCCAAAACCGCTCATGCACTGCCCGTGATCGGACCCTGCTCGCTCAGGCGTGCCCGGCACGCTCCATGGCCCGCAGCTCCTTCTTCATGTCCTGCACTTCGTCGCGCAGACGTGCGGCCAGCTCGAACTTGAGCTCGCCTGCGGCAGCGAGCATCTGATTCGACAGATCGGCGATGGTCGCCTCGAGCTGGTCTGCGCCCTCAGCTGCGATGCCCTCGCGGCGCAGCCGCGGCGTGGGCGACTTCCCCTTGCCGGATTTGGACAGCGCGGCGTGGCGGCGGGACAGCAGCGCGGCAGTATCGGCCCCCTCGCGGGCGAGCACGTCGGTGATGTCGGCGATCCGTTTGCGCAGCGGCGTGGGGTCGATGCCGTTCTCGAGGTTGTAGGCCACCTGCTTCTCACGGCGTCGGTCCGTCTCGCCGATCGCCGCCTTCATCGAGTCGGTGATCCGGTCGGCGTACATGTGCACCTCGCCCGAGACGTTTCGTGCGGCGCGGCCGATGGTCTGGATGAGGGACGTGCCCGAACGCAGGAAGCCCTCCTTGTCGGCATCCAGGATCGCCACGAGCGACACCTCGGGAAGGTCGAGACCCTCGCGGAGCAGGTTGATTCCGACCAGCACGTCGTAGACGCCGGCGCGGAGTTCGGTGAGCAGCTCGACGCGACGGAGGGTGTCGACATCGGAGTGGAGGTAACGGACCCGGACCCCGTGCTCGCTCAGGAAGTCCGTCAGCTCCTCAGCCATCTTCTTGGTGAGCGTCGTGACGAGCACGCGCTCGTCACGTTCGGCGCGAACGCGGATCTCCTCGAGCAGATCATCGATCTGGCCCTTGGACGGCTTCACGACGATCTGCGGATCGACCAGCCCGGTCGGGCGGATGATCTGCTCGACGATGCCGTCCGCGATGCCCATCTCGTATCGACCCGGCGTCGCGGACAGATACACGGTCTGACCCACGCGGTTCTTGAACTCGTCCCACCTCAGCGGGCGGTTGTCCATCGCGCTGGGCAGGCGGAAGCCGTGTTCGACGAGCGTGCGCTTGCGTGAGGCGTCGCCCTCGTACATGGCCCCGATCTGCGGAACGGTCGCGTGCGACTCGTCGATCACGACGAGGAAGTCGTCCGGAAAGAAGTCCAACAGGCAATGCGGAGCCTCACCCGGCGCGCGTCCGTCGAGGTGGCGCGAGTAGTTCTCGATGCCGGAGCAGAACCCGAGCTGCTGCAGCATCTCGAGGTCGAAAGTAGTGCGCATGCGCAGGCGCTGGGCCTCCAGAAGCTTGCCCTGCGACTCCAATTCCTTCAGTCGGATGGCCAACTCTTCTTCGATGGTGCCGATCGCCCGATGCACGGTATCGGTGCCGGCCACGTAGTGCGAGGCCGGAAAGATCGGCACGGAGTCCAGCTTCTGCACGACATCGCCGGTCAGCGGGTGCAGCATGTAGAGCGCTTCGATCTCGTCGCCGAAGAGCTCGATGCGGATCGCGTACTCCTCATACACCGGGATGATCTCGATCGTGTCGCCGCGGACCCGGAAGTTGCCGCGCGAGAAGTCGACGTCGTTGCGGTTGTACTGCATCGCGATGAACTTGCGGATCAGGGCATCGCGGTCGTACTGCTCGCCGACTTGCAACGCCACCATCGCGCGCAGGTACTCCTCGGGCGCGCCGAGTCCGTAGATGCACGAGACGGTCGAGACCACGACGACGTCGCGCCGGCTGAGGAGGGAGTTGGTGGTGGAGTGGCGGAGGCGCTCGACCTCGGCGTTGACCGAGGAATCCTTCTCGATGAAGGTGTCCGTCTGCGGCACGTACGCCTCAGGCTGGTAGTAGTCGTAGTACGACACGAAGTACTCGACGGCGTTGTTGGGCATCAGGTCGCGGAACTCGTTGGCGAGCTGGGCCGCGAGCGTCTTGTTGTGCGCCAGCACGAGGGTCGGGCGCTGCACCTGCTCGATCAGCCAGGCCGTGGTCGCCGACTTGCCTGTTCCGGTGGCGCCGAGCAGCACCACGTCGGTCTCGCCGGCGTTGATGCGGGCCGCCAGGTCGGCGATGGCCTGCGGCTGATCACCCGAGGGGACGTATTCGCTGACGACCTCGAACGGCCGCACGGATCGTGTCGTCTGCATCAGTCCAGGCTAAGCGCGGCCCCGGACATCGCGGCCGACGTTCGCCGTCAGCCGAAGCCGCCTCCGCCGTCGAAACCGCCGCCGAAGCCCCCTGCATCGAAGCCGCCGCCGAATCCGCCGCCGTCGAAGCCCCCGCCGTCGTATCCGCCCGAGCCGCCGGCGTCGATTCCGGTGCCGCTGGGGCTGACCATGTCACCCACCCAGCCGGGCTGGTCGCCGACGATCAGGGACCCGGCGCCAACCGTGAAGTACGACATCACGGACGTGGTCGCGACGAACTGGTACGCGACGATCGCAAGGACACCGGTCTGCGCCATCACGTCTCGCGAGTCGACGAACGCGTTCCGATCTGCGACGGCGGTGCTCGTACGAACGGATGCTTCGGCCTCGGCATCCGGTCCCCCATGCGAGGCCGCACGCTCGACGCGACGCTCCTCTGCGCGTCTGACGAGCTTGGCCAGAACCGAGGGGTCCTCGGGCGAGGCGTTGCGCTCGGCCTCGGACATGAAAGGACGCAGCTGCTCGAACATCTCGCGCCGGCGTGCGACCGGGACGTCCGCGAACGCCGACGCGTGAGCGCTCTCGATGACGCTCGCGGGGAGCGTGTTCAGCAGGTACACGTAACGGGAGATCTGCTCTTCTTCGGTGACCGCGACGTAGGGGTTCTTGCGCCTGCGAAACCTCGACAGAATGCTCATGCCGCACCTCCATTGCTGCTGCTTCCAGGCTACTCCCGGGCGAGCAGCCGAGGCAGTCCCGCCCAGAGCTCGTCGGCCTGACGCAAGGTGTCCTCCAGCGAGCCGGCCGTGTCGATCACGACATCGGCGAGGCCCAGCCGCTCCTGGTCGGACACCTGCGACGCGATGCGCGCGGCGGCGTCCTGCTCGGACAGTCCCCGCAGGTCGACCAGGCGCCTGCGTCGCACATCGGCCGCCGCGTGCGCCACGACGATCAGGTCCCAGTGGTCGTTCAGCCGCGCTTCGACCAGCAGCGGAACGTCATAGACGACCACGGCATCGGGGTCAGCGGCGAACGCCTCGTCGAACTGCCGCTGCGACTCGAGGCGCACCGCCGGGTGGACGATCGCGTTCAGCCGCTGGACGGCCGCCGGGTCGCCGAAGACGCGGGAGCCGAGCGCAGCGCGATCGAGCGAACCGTCGGATCGCAGCATCACGTCGCCGAATTCGGTGGCGATGGCGGCGAGCACCGGGGATCCCGGCAGTTGGACATCGCGGACCACCTGGTCGGCGTCGACCAGAACAGCTCCGTGCTCGGCGAGGCGCCGGGCGATGGTGGACTTTCCGGAGGCGATGCCTCCGGTGAGGGCGACGAGTGGCATGCATCGAGGATGCCATGCTCAGAACTTTGGGGAGTCCTGAGGTGCTCCTGAGCCGGACTTGAGTCCGGCCGCGTATCGTCGATGGCACCCGAAGAAAGCGGATCCTCGGACGGTCTCTGGGGGAGGATATGCGATGGCAGGCGGACGCGACCGTGCGGCGTCAAGGCCTCGCGCCGTCCGTTCGCACCATGCAGCATCGCTGACGGGTGCAGGATCTGATTTCGGTACGGCGGGATGGCGATCGTGGGGGCGATCGCCATCCCACACCGTTCCGCTGGCGCGCTGATGAGCGACCCGGACAGGAAGTTTCAGACCGCCTTCTGGGATATCATTACCGACGTTCGGGCGCCGGCGATCGAGTCGTCCGCGCCGGAAGGTGCCAGGGTGGAAGAAGCACGCGTCGCGGTCGTGATCGAGGATGAAGAAGACATCCGGTCGCTTCTGTCTGCCGTCCTGTCGCAGGCGGGATTCGCCGTCCACGCCGGCGCCACCGGTGAGCAGGGCCTGAAGCTCGTCCGCAAGCATTCGCCGCTGGTGACGACCCTCGACGTGAACATGCCCGGCATGGACGGTTTCGAGACGGCCAAGCGCATCCGAGCGATCAGCACGACCTACATCGTCATGCTCAGTGCGCGCACCGAGGAGATCGATGCGCTGCAGGGACTGGAAGCGGGTGCGGACGACTACGTCGCCAAACCGTTCCGCCCCCGCGAGCTGCGAGCACGGATCGACGCGATGCTGCGGCGACCGCGACATCACCTCGCCACCGGGGCGTCGCCCGCCGCCGACGAGGTGGACGACGCCCCGATCGGCTGGCTTGAGCACCAGGGCGTGCGGTTGAATCCGCAGACCCGCATCGTGACGCTCGAAGGCACCGGCCTGGACCTCACCCGCAGCGAGTTCGACATCCTCGCGGAGCTTCTGCGGTCGGGACGTCGTGTGCGCGCCAAATCCGATCTGGCCACGATGCTGCGCGGCGAGCAGGTCACCGGCGCGGAGTTCTTCAGCGACAGCGATGCGCGCGCCATCGAGGTGCACGTGGCGAATCTGCGCCGCAAGCTGGGCGAGTCGCCGGCGAGCCCGCGCTGGATCGAGACGGTGCGCGGAGTCGGCTATCGGCTGACCGCCTGATCCTCTTCGGCCTCGCCGACCAGGATCGAGGTGTCCACGCTCGTCGCCGCGCGACGAGCCGCGCCGCGCGCGACACCCGACAGCGCCTCGGCGTCGTAGCCGGTCGTGTCGCTGAGCGCGACCCCGACCCCGACGACGGGGATCACCGCGCCGAGATCGCCGCCGGCTCCGACGGTGCCCAGATCGTCGAACAGCCCGCGGTAGATCGCACCGGCCTGACGGCGGGCTTCACGAGGCGACTCCATGAGGCCCCCGACGAGAAGACCGCTCAGTCCGTCCTCGGCGACGAAGGAATTCGACGGGGCGTGGCGGCGCACCCCGGCGCGCCAGGTCTCTGTCACGGTGCGGGCGACATCGCTGCCGAAGGCGGTGGAGATCTGCTCGAGGTCATCGATGCGCACCGCGATGACCCCCACCAGCTCGGACCGTCGTCGAGCGCGATCGGACAGGTCTGCCAGAGCAGCGAGGAACACGTCCTGCGCGAGTATCCCGTCACGCGCCGTGCCGAGCCCGGCCGGCCGGAAGTGACCGCGCATCGGTGCGCGCGAAGCCCGCAGCACGGACGTCGCGACGACGGCGACGATCGAGAGGGTGACCGTGACGAAGCTCGCCGCGACCGTGCCGAACGCGCGCTGGAACAGGGCGCTGTCCACGCCCGCGGTCAGGTACACGATCGTCCTGCCGAGGAAGAACAGCGACTGGACGCTGAACACGGCAGCCAGTGCCCACGCCGTGCGGGACGATCGCAGCTCCCCGCGCAGGCACTCCCCCGCCGCCGCTCCGGCCAGGACGACGAGCGGGAGGAACAGCCACAGCGCGCCGGCCCAGTCCCCACCGGTGGGGCCGGCCGCGAAGACCGAACCGGCCGCGCCGAGCGTGGCCAGTGCCACGACGATCGAGGGCCAGTCGATGCGGTGGCCATTGAAGCGACGGCATCCCAGCCACATGCACCCGGTGCCGGCGACGAAAGCGCCGTTTCCGATGGCCACGGCCCACCACGCATCGGACGACTGGGCCCAGATGAGGTAGGCGAGCGTGGTCAGCATGGCGGCGAGGAACCCGAGCGCCCAGATGCGCCCGGCGCCTTCATCGCGGCGCAGGAGCGTCCCGATGATGAACAGGACACCGCTGACGTTGACCACCAGCGCGCTCATCACCAGCACGCTAGTGAGATCGAGGGCGAGGTTCATGAGAGGGTCCCTTCCGGGGCTGTTGCGGGGAGTTTGACGATGAAGGTCGTTCCGACGCCGGGCGCGCTGTGCAGGCCGAGCTCGCCGCCGTGGGCGCGCACGATGTCCCGGCTGATGGCCAGTCCCAGCCCCGTCCCCGCGCGACGGGACGGTCCGGCCTTGTAGAAGCGCTGGAACAGGCGCGTGCGCTCCGCCTCGGTCATCCCCGTCCCCGTGTCGCGGACGAGGATCCAGCTCGAGACCGCGTCGCCGGTCGTGCCGAGGAAGACCGTTCCGCCGTCGCGGTTGTAGGTGATCGCGTTCGAGAGCAGGTTATCGACCACCTGGCGGATGCGCAGCGGATCCGCCCACACCATCGCCTCCTCCAGGCCGCTGACGTCGATCGTGATCGATCTGCCTGCGGCGCGGGGCGCGAGCGCCTCAGCCGAGGCTCTCACGATGTCTCGGGCGTCGGTCGATACGGGCGAGAGGGATGCCGCGACCGATGTGGACGAGCTGGACGCCGCCAGGATGTCGGCGATGATCCGCAGCAGGCGTTCTGCGTTGCGCTCGGCGATATCCAGGTTCGACCGGAGGTGGTCCGGAAGGTCGGGATCCTCGATCGCGAGGTCGAGGTAGCCCAGGATCGACGTCAGCGGCGTACGCAGTTCGTGGGAGACCGAGGCGACCAGCTCGTCGCGCGCCCGCAGCGCGTTCAGCTCCGCGGTCACATCGCGCGAGACGACAACCGCTCCGGCATCCTGTCCCGACGAATCGGTCAGGCGGCGCGCGGTGATGCTGAGCGCCTGTCGTGGCCCCTGCTCTCCGCCGAACCAGACGATCTGCCCGTCGAACGCCTCGCCACGCAGCGCCCGCTCGAGCGGCAGCTCCTCCTGAGGCAACGCCGTGCGCCCGTCATCGCGGAAGGCGGGGACGTCGTCGCTCGCGGCGTCCTCGTCCGGCAGGACGACCTGCTGCAGACGACCGTGCGCCTCGTTGGTCACGGCGACCTGGCCGTCGCGGGCGACGCGGATGACGCCGAAATCGACGGCGTCCAGCACCTCGGTCAGCTCCTGCTCCTGCCTGCGCGTGCGCTCCAGCAGCCGACGCAGGAGGTGCGACTGCTTGGCCAGCAGCATCCGCTGGGCATCCGAACGGCGCGCGGAGAGGTGGCTCGTGGTCGCCACCGCGATCAGCACCAGCGGCAGCAGGAGGGTCGCGTGCGTGAACTGCAGGTCGTTCAGAGCCGTCAGCACCGAGGCGATGCCGACCCCGGCCACGACGACGGCGACCAGTCCGAAAAGCCCGAAACCCGCCGCGAGCCAGGTGGTCGGAAAGATCCAGAGCAGCCCGAGTGCGGAACCCGGCGCCGAGACCTGGATCAGTGTGATGGCGACGATATCGATCGCGGGCACCAGCGCGACCCACCCGGATGGCACGCGATTCCACGGGATGACGAGTGTCGCACCGGTGACGAGCACGATGATGACCGCCCCCGTGAAGAACAGGATGACATCGCCCGCGAACGGTCCGAACACGACCATGAAGGCGAGCGCGAAGACGACGGAACCCAGCAGCAACTGGTTCAGAGTCGCCGCTCGCGCACGGGTGCGGTCGACGAAGTCCTCCTTCAGCCAGGCCGCCCGCCGGGCGCGCGCATGGCGCGCGGACTCCTCCGGGGCGTTCTGCTGGGTCGCTACGGCCATACCGTGACGGTAACGGATGCCGCGGTCCCTGCGCCTCACGAAACGGGCTCAGCCCCGCAGTGCCACAGCTTCGCTGAGCCATCGCGCGTAGAGGTCCCAGGGATCGTCGATGCCGCGGCGCACCGTGTCGACGTGGGCCCCGAGCCGGTCTGTCAACCGGAACCACTCCGTGCGGTCGAATCTCTCGTCACTGAACTGCTCGTGCCGTCGACGCTCGAGTCGGCGGTCGCCGCGTTCGAAGCCCAGCAGATCGTCGTGCCAGATCGCGGCCAGCCGCTGCCGCGGATTCGCGCTCGTACCGATCTTCACGCGATCCCCGAAGCGCAGGTAGTATACGACGTCAACGCGCGGCGGGGGCAGCTCCGTGTCGATCAGCTCCCCATGCACCCACTCGCAGACGGCGCACAGCCAGCCGGACGGGTAGCGGACTCCGAGACGTGAGCCGCACAGACGACACGGGCCCGGCAGGAGGTCGGGAGCACCGAATTCGCGACCCGACCACTCCGCCGCCGCGTTCAGGTGCCGTTCGCACAGTTCGACGGGTGCCTCACGCGGCACCGCATCGCGGCATCCGTCGATCGCACAGGAGGTGGGCACGTCAGGATGCTACGTCGGAGCCCGGACACTCCCGGCCGGGAACGGCGAAAGGCCGCCACCCGGAGGTGACGGCCTTTCGCGTTCAGAACCTGCTGAGGATCAGCGACCCGACAGCTTCTCGCGAAGCGCGGCAAGCGCCTCGTCGTCGGCCAGGGTTCCGCTGTTGCCGATGTCGGACGCGAACGAGCTCGATGCGGAGCTGGTCTCGGTCGGAGCGGCGGCCTCGGCCTCGATGGCCTTGGCGACAGCAGCCTTGTGCTGCTCCCAGCGAGCCTGGGCGGCTGCGTACTCGAGCTCCCACTTCTCGCGCTCGGCGTCGGAGCCTTCCTTCCACGCCTGAGTCTCGACGTCGAAGCCCTCGGGGTACTTGTACTCCCCGTTCTCGTCGTACTCGGTGACCATGCCGTAGAGGGCCGGGTCGAACTCGGTGCCGTTCGGGTCGACGGACTCGTTCGCCTGCTTCAGCGAGAGCGAGATACGACGGCGCTCGAGGTCGATGTCGATGACCTTGACGAAGACCTCTTCACCGACCGACACGACCTGCTCGGCGAGCTCGACGTGCTTGCCCGAGAGCTCTGAGATGTGCACGAGGCCCTCGATGCCGTCCGCGACGCGAACGAACGCACCGAACGGAACCAGCTTGGTGACCTTGCCCGGCGTGACCTGACCGATCGCGTGGGTGCGGGCGAAGACCTGCCAGGGGTCCTCCTGCGTCGCCTTCAGCGACAGCGAGACGCGCTCGCGGTCCAGGTCGACCTCGAGGATCTCGACGGTGACTTCCTGGCCAACCTCGACGACCTCGGAGGCGTGCTCGATGTGCTTCCACGACAGCTCGGAGACGTGCACGAGGCCGTCCACGCCACCCAGGTCGACGAACGCACCGAAGTTGACGATCGACGAGACCGTGCCCTTGCGGACCTGACCCTTGTGCAGGTTGTTGAGGAACGACGTGCGCGACTCGGACTGCGTCTGCTCGAGCAGAGCGCGACGCGACAGAACCACGTTGTTGCGGTTCTTGTCCAGCTCGAGGATCTTCGCCTCGATCTCCTGACCGAGGTACGGCGTCAGGTCGCGGACCCGGCGCAGCTCGATCAGCGAAGCGGGAAGGAACCCACGCAGGCCGATGTCGACGATGAGCCCGCCCTTGACGACCTCGATCACGGAGCCGGTGACGACACCGTCAGTCTCCTTGATCTTCTCGACGTCGCCCCACGCACGCTCGTACTGCGCGCGCTTCTTGGACAGGATGAGGCGGCCTTCCTTGTCCTCCTTCTGGAGAACCAGGGCCTCGACCGTGTCGCCGACCTTGACGACCTCGTTGGGGTCGACGTCGTGCTTGATGGAAAGCTCGCGGGAGGGGATGACGCCCTCGGTCTTGTAGCCGACGTCGAGGAGCACCTCGTCGCGGTCGATCTTCACGACGGTTCCTTCGATGAGGTCGCCGTCGTTGAAGAACTTCAGAGTCAGTTCGACCGCGGCCAGAAAGTCCTCAGCAGATCCGATGTCGTTGATGGCGACCTGCTTGGTGGCCGGGGCGGTCGTTGCGATAGTCATGTAGTGGGTTGTCCTTGTTGGGTTGGTGTCGGGCTGGGCACACGGGCATACAGATACCGGGAGACTCAGCGGGGTGGATTTGATTGCGATTGTCACGCACGCACGGCAATGAAGCCACAAAGGTGACGTTTCACAGTACCAGAAACGCTGCCGCGGCCCGCATTATTTCGGCGCTGGGGGCGCCGTTGCGAGCGGCGCCCGCAGCGCGACCGCCAGCCGATCCAGTCCGTACTCGAACGCCTCCTCCACGTCGCCACCGAGACGGAAGGATCCCGACAGCTCCATGTTCACGAAGCCGGTCGCCCACGCCGTGAGCAGTCTCGCCGCGTCGAGAGCGGCATCCGGCCCCACCAGGTCGCCGGCGGCCCGAAGCACGGGTACGGCAGCACGGGACATCGCCGCGTCTGCGCCTTCCACGGTGAACAGCAGGCGGAAGCCCTCGGGACGCCGGTGCGCGAAGGAGCGGTAGGTGCGGGCCAGCCCGGCGATCGTCGGGTCGGACTCCTCGAGCCGGTGCGCCAGGTCATTCGCGGTGGCCTCGACCACGAGCGTCAGCAGCGCGTCCCGATCGCGGACCCGCTTGTACAGCGAGGGCGCGCGCACGCCGACCCGCTCGGCGACCGCCTGCATCGTGAGCCTGGCGGGACCCCCCGATTCCAGGATGCCGCGTCCTGCGTCCACGATCTCGGTGAGCGATGTGCGATCCGGGGTGGGCATGAGCGGTCCTCCAAGCAGCAGGTGACGATGGCTATTGACCGAAGCTATCATAGCTATGTAGCATAGCCATCGCTTGGCCACCGACTCGAGGAGAACGTCATGCAACTCGCACCGCACCTGCACCGGATCGGCAACGACGTCGTCGCGGCCTACCTGGTCGACGCACCGGAGGGCATCACGGTGATCGACGCGGGCATGCCTGGCCACTGGAGAGATCTGCAGGCCGAGCTGAAGGCGATGGGCAGGTCGCTCGAAGACATCCGGGGCGTCGTCCTCACTCACGGGGACAGCGACCACATCGGTTTCGCGGAGCGACTTCGCACGGCCCAGGGTGTTCCGGTCTATGTGCACGCCGCCGATGCGGATCGCGCCCGGGGCGCCGAGAAGCCGAAGCTCGCCATGGGGCCGATGCGCCCGGGCGCGACGGCCGGGTTCTTCGCCTACGCGCTGCGCAAGGGCGGTTTGCGGACGCACTACCTGTCCGAGGTCGTGGAAGTCGCCGACGGCGACGTCCTGCCCCTTCCCGGCGCGCCGGTCGTGATCGGGCTGCCCGGTCACTCCCCCGGCAGCATCGCCGTGCATGTGCCATTCGTCCAGGCGGTCTTCGTCGGTGACGCACTGACCACGCGGCACGTTCTGACCGGCCGGAAGGGCCTGCAGCCGGCGCCCTTCACGGACGACCCGTCGCTCGCACTCGACTCCCTCGAGCGCCTTCGGACACTGGATGCCGCGTGGGTGCTGCCCGGTCATGGCACGCCCTGGAGCGGCAGACCGGCGGACGTCCCCGCAGCCGTACGCGGCGGCGTCAGCCCTTGAAATCGTCGGGGTCGACGTCTTCGAGGAAGCGCTTGAACTCGTCGAGCCGCTCCTCGGCTTCGATCGCCGTCTCTGCACCGCTCTCCAGTTGTGTCTCGAGCTCGGCCTCGAGTTCCGTCTCGATGTCGCTCTCGGTGACCGTGTCGGGCACGCCGGCGTCATCCATGACCGCTTCGGCCACCCAGATCGGTGCTCCGACGCGCGACGCCAGGGCGACGGCATCCGACGGCCTGGCGTCGACGATGCGCTGCCCCAGCGTGCTCGAGAGCGTCACCTCGGCGTAGAACGTGCCCTCCTCGATGCGGGTCACCGCGATCCCGGTCACCGACGCACCCAGCGAGTCGAGCAGGGACCGCATCAGGTCGTGCGCGAGGGGACGCGGCACGGCCGCGCCCTCGACCGCGACGAGGATCGAGGTGGCCTCCATCTGACCGATCCAGATCGGCAGGATGCGGCCCTCACCGGGAATCTCGTCGAGTGGTTTGAGCAGGATGACGTGCTGGCCCGTGGGGTCGAGCGCGACTCCGGCGACGCGAACCTGGATCATCGGCCCTCCTCCCTCGTGGGGACGTGTCTCCCATCGTAGGCTTCTGCCGGATTACGTCAGCCCCGGCTCCGGTTCGTCGGGCAGCACCAGTGGAAGCTCGCGCGTGTCATCCCACGGTTCCGTCCACCCGAGACGGTCGAACAGTCCGTTCAACAGCATCCCGGTGAAACCCCAGACGAGATGGGCGTCCTCGCCCTGCCCGACCAGAAAGCCGGGTCCGCGCCATTCCTGTCCGTCGCGCCTGATCACCGTCACACCGCGGTTCGCCGGGTTGATCAGATCGGCGACGGGTGCGCGGAAGACATCGGCCGACTCGGCCCGGTCGACGGCGTGCACCGGTGACGGATGCCGCCACCACGCCAGCACGGGAGTCACAACATGCCGCGAGTACGCCAGCGGGAGGTCCTCGAGCGTGCCCAGCACCTCGACGCCGGCCGGGTCGAGTCCGGTCTCTTCACGCGCTTCGCGAAGAGCGGCAGCGATGGGCGAGTCGTCTTCGGGATCCACCCGCCCGCCGGGCAACGCCACCTGCCCCGGGTGCGATCGCAGCGTCGTCGCGCGAGAGAGGAGCAGCAGGTCCAGATCGCGTGATACCGCATCGGAATCGGCGACGTGCTCACTGGGGAGCGAGTCGAGGATTCCGAAGAGCACCAGCACCGCCGCAGGACGGGAGTCCTTCTCGACGGGTACACGGGTGAGGGCTTCGAACTCGGACCCGCCGAGGCCGGCGGCGGCGGTCTCGGCGACGCCGATGAGCTGTGCGCGGGCGCGCGGGCGGGCAGGGTCCAGTGGCATCCGATCAGGCTACGCGGGTTCCTTCGGCGCGAGCGTGATCGAGGTCGGTCGCCGACTCGCCCAACGCGCGCAGCGCGAGGAAGGTGATCCACTTGGACGGCTCCCCCGGCGGCACATCGGGCGGGAACCACGTGCGGCCCGGGATCTCGTCCTCTTGCAGCCAGGTACCGTCGGGCAGCCGACGCGATCGGACCAGCTCAAGGGTGTCGGCCGCCCGCGGGTCGAGCGGTTCGCCGTCGTGGCGCGCTGACCGGGTGAAGTAGTCGACGGCTTTCAGTGCGGTGAAGGGGGCACGGAACGGATAGAGGATGGTCGTCGCCCACGAGCCGACCTCCTCGCCGGTCGAGAGACGATAGCGCAGGCGCCGTTCGAGAAGGTACTCCTCTCCTCTCTTGCGTGCGGCGCGCAGTTCCGCCGTCCCGCCCGGACCTTGCTCGTACTCGAGCAGGGCCTCCAGCGCGTTGATCGTCGAGTGGAACGAGGACCTCGTCGAGCCTTCGATCCACTCGCAGTTCCAGCCGCCGTCGGCGAGCTGGTGCTCGGCGAACCACTGCGCGAGCGGTGCGACATCGACACCGAGCCACGCACCGTTCGCCAGCGTCATCGCGTTGATGCAGACGTCGACCTCACCGCCCCAATACGGCAGGTCGTCATAGTCCCATCGTGAGTTCCGGGCCAGCTTGTCAGCCGTGCCGGCCAGTGCCCCGGCATCCAATCCCCACTCCCGCAGGGTCGTCAGCGTCCATGTCGTCGCCGTCCATGGTTGCCCCGGTTCGTCGTCACTGCTGTTTGCGGGGAAGAAGGCGCCGCCCGCCCACTGCCCGTCAGCGTCTTGGTGCGAGAGCAGTGCGGCCCCGTTGCCCTCGGTCGCGATGCGCGCCCGCGTCGCCTGCCAGACTTCGGGCGCCGCATGGAGGAAGTCGCGCTGGACTTGCCAACGCAGCGTGGGATCCGAGTCGAGCAGCCACGCGGTCACGTCCATGCGGACACGGTAGGGCGCGGTACCGACATGCGACAGGAGCGATGGTGCGCGCCACGGCTGCTCGAGCCGGTGTCGCAACGACGCGTGCTCGCATCTACCCTCGAGGCATGGGGACGGGACCAGAAGCGGGCTGGTACGACGACGGCAGCGGCAAACAACGCTGGTGGGACGGTTCGCGGTGGACTCGGGACTACATCGATCTGAGCGAACCCGCGATCGAACTGCGCGCCGACGCGGGTCCACCCGTCACCGGTTCGGCCGGTCAGGGCTGGTATGACGACGGGCGTGGTCGACAGCGCTGGTGGGACGGAACGCGCTGGACGGATGCCGCGAAATTCAGCGGGCAGGAGCGATCGTTCGCCGGAATCGTGGTCGACGGCCGATGGATGCACTTCGGCGCCCTGAGCGAACCGGCGGCCGGTGCGCAGGCTTCGTCCGAGACGGGGTCGGTGCTGCTGAAACGCGGGCTGCTCGGCAAGCCCGCGACCGCGCGGATCCTGTTCGGCCCCGGCGGGCAGATCACACCTCGCCTGCTGCCCCGGTCGGTCCAGGCGGCGGCGACCTACCTTTTCGTGGAAGTGGCGGGGCAGGTGTGGTTGGCGCCCGTGCCGGCGGGTCAGGAGGCCGAGGCCCGACAGTTCGCCACGTGGATCAATGCCGTGTCCGAGCACTACCGCTACCGCTGAGCGCGCCGGGCCCGCGACCGCGCGCGGCATCAGAAGAGCGCGTCACACCCTCCGTCTGCGGGCGGAAAACCGGCACGCGCCGGCAGCGTGGTGCTTCACGAAGATTGAGCGAGGAGTGACGGGTCCCGACCGTCACGCCGCGCGGAGGATCTTCTCCATCGCCTTGCCTCGGGCGAGTTCATCGACGAGCTTGTCGAGGTATCGGATCTTCTGCATCAGCGGGTCCTCGACCTCTTGCACGCGCACTCCGCACACGACTCCGGTGATCAGTGAGGCATTCGGGTTCAGCCGGGCGTCATCGAAGAACTCCGTGAAGGTCGTGCCATCGACCAGGTGCCGGTTGAGCTCTGCATCGTCGAAGCCGGTCAGCCACTCGATGACCTCGTCCACCTCTTCTTTGGTGCGCCCCTTCTTCTCTGCCTTCGCCACATAGAGGGGGTAGACCGCCGCGAAGCGGGTCTGGAAGATCCTGCTCATGCGGTGAGTGTAATCCGAGTACCTGCGGGCCGCCGGACGGGTCGCCGACCCCGCACTCCAGGGTCCATCGACGGTCGCCGGGCCCTCTTGCGAGAAATACCCCAGTCCACGATGCTATTCGCCAAGACGCGACGCCCGTCGTTCTTAACACCATCTGCTGGGGGTTCCTTCATGAGTCATCCGAACAAGCGCAAGGCTCGCCGAGGCGCTGTCGCGCTTCTGACGGCCGTTGCGGCCGCGATCACGTTCGCGTCGGCCGGCGTGTCCGCGGCCGCGGCCGGTACGCAGGAGTCCTGGGTCGTCGCGACCGGCCTTGACAATCCCCGGCAGCTATCCATCGGCGCCGGCGGCACCGTCTACGTCGCGGAGGCGGGAACGGGCGGCGACGGCCCCTGCGTACCCAACCCGGAGGACCCCGCGGCGAACGAATGCCTGGGGAGCACGGGCGCCGTGACCGAGATCCGGCGGGGAACGCAGACCCGCGTCGTCACGGGACTCCCCTCTCTCGCCGGACCCGACGGCTCCGGTGCGACCGGCCCGTCCGCCGTGAGCGTGCGAGGAAACAACATCGCGGTGCTGATGGGACTCGGTGGAGACCTCGATAAGCGGGCCCTGCTCGGCCCCGCCGGTGCCGGTCTCGGCACGGTCCTGACCGGCCGTATCGGCCAGACACTGACCATAGCGGCGGACGTCACCGCCTACGAGGAGGCAGCCAACCCCGACGGCGGAGAGGTCGACTCGAACCCCAGCGGGTTCACCGATGTGAACAGCAAGCGCTGGACGGTGGCCGATGCAGGAGCGAACGCCATCGTGGCGGTGGGTGGCAACCTCGCCGACGCCACGGTCGCCGTCTTGCCACCGGTACTCGCGGTTCCGCCGTGGGGCGGCGACCCGATCCCCGCCCAGTCGGTTCCGACGCAAGTCGTCTCCGGGCCGGACGGAGCGTATTACGCTTCCGAACTCCTCGGCTTCCCCTTCCCGGTCGGCGAGTCCCGCATCTGGCGCGTCGTCCCCGGCCAGGAGCCGACGGTATACGCCACGGGGCTGAGCAATGTCACCAGCCTCGTGTGGCAGCACCAGACGCTGTACGCCGTGCAGTTCAGCGATGGCAGCCTGCTGAGCGAAGAGCCGCCGATCGGCTCGCTGCGCAGGGTGGTGCCGGGCGCCGCTGAGCACCCCGCTGTTCTGGCCGGACTGTTCGCCCCCTACGGCGTGACGGTTCACGGCAAGACGGCATATGTCAGCGTCGGTTCCATCCTCGCCGGTGGCGGCGAGGTGCACGCGGTGAACCTGCGTTGAGACCACGACAACAGTCGTGACGAAGGCCCCGCGTTCCTGACGAATCAGGAACGCGGGGCCTTCGCTGCGCGATGTCACGGCAGTGGGTGGCGCGTGTCGTAGTCCCAGACCGTGGGCAGCGCGCCGCGCGAGTCGCGTACGGACGCCACGACCGCACCGATCAGCCCGACCAGGCCGAGGATTGCGAGTGCGAGCGCAATGATCATGTCCCATTCCCTTCTGTCCAGAAGCGAGAGTCACCCTCCGCCCCGAAGGAGCCGAGTGCGAGGTGTCTCGGTGTCAGCTCTGCAGGAGCGGACGCCAGGCGCGGAACCGGGGACGGTGCGCGTCTTCGCGCCTCCGGCGGACGGTCGTGCGTGCGTGACGTTCGGCGGCGTCGCGGCTCACCTGGCGACTGTCGGGCAGGAGGCCGGCGTACATCAGCGGGTGCATGATCTCTCCTATCGACGCCGCGCGGTGACGATCAGGTACTCCCACGGCATCACGCCGTCGTCGAGGAACCGGTCGCCCAGTGACGCCATGTCGGCGTCGAGGGCGGCGACCCTCTCCGCGTCGTCGGCGATGAAGCGGTAGACCGCGATCGTCGGGCCGTAGTTGGTCTTGAAGAAGTCGCGGAAGTCGGCGCCGGTGGCGAACCGGTCGACCCGCAGAGCCCGTTGCCGGGCGACGACCTCGTCCACGCGGTCGCCGAACATGTCCCGGACGTGCTCGACGCTGCCCCACAGCGGCGCGGGAGAAGCGCCGGGAGGGGGTGGCGGCGCAAAGGGCTTCATCGTGGCGAAGAGCTGTCCGATGAAGCCCATCGGCGTCCAGCTGAGGACGCCGATCGTCCCGCCGGGACGGACCACGCGGACGAGCTCGTCCGCGGCCTGCCGGTGGTGCGGTGCGAACATCACGCCGATGCTCGACATGACGACGTCGAAGTCTCCGTCGCCGAACGGCAGCGCTTCAGCGTCCGCGGTCTGCCACGTCAGTCGGATCCCTTCCGACTCGGCGGCGGCACGTCCGACGGCGAGGAGTTCCGGGGTGAGATCCGTGGCGCTGACGTCGGCGCCGCGCCGAGCCGCCGGGATCGCCGATGTGCCGGTGCCGGCGGCCACGTCGAGGACGCGCTGTCCAGCTCGCACGTCGATCGCCTCGACGAGGATCCCCCCGAGGGAGTGGACGACCTCGTCGACGACGGCGGGATAGTTCCCGCTCGCCCACATCGCGGCGTGCTTGGCCTTGAGCGCGCGGTCTTCATCGGTCGCCGTCACGTTCCAGGTGGTGCTGGTAAAGGATGACATCTGATTCCTCCTGTTGTGGTTGGTGCCACCACGCTAGGAATCGCGCACCCCCGGTCACATCGGCGCCGACGCGCAACCGACACCCTCAGCGAGAGGGATGCTGTCGGCTGACGCGTACGCGTTACGCGCGGGACAGCAGCCGGGCGACGGCGGCGGTGCGGGCCGTCCGCCCGCTCAGGCCGAGCTTCGCGTAGACGTTCTGAAGGTGCCGCTCGACGGTGCGCACGGACAGGAACAGCTGGGCAGCGATGGCGTCGTTGTCGTAACCCGACGCCGCGAGCCGCAGGATGTCGAGCTCCCGCGGCGAGACCAGACCCGCCACGTCTTCGGCGGTGACGTCCGGCGTGCGTCGCCGGTCGGGTTCGATGAACGCCGCCACCTCGTGCAGGAACGCCGGCCAGGCCGGCTCATCGGCGAGCAGGATGTGATTGTTGCTGTCCAACGCCACGAGTCGTGCACCGCGGATGCCGGCGGCGAGGTGCCGGGCGTGATGGAACTCGACCATCTGCTCACCCCGGCTGTGAATGACGAGGGTCGGAAGATCCAACTCGGGGAGACGCCAGGTGGAGTCGGTGACCTGTCGCTGCGCGCGTGCCAGGACTGCCGTCTCGGTGTCGCAGGCGCGCTGTTGCAGGTCGTCGATCCAGCGCATCTGCTCTTCGGTCCCACCGGGGATCATCATGCTGCTGAAGACGCGTCGGAACTCCGAAGTCGGCCGCGCCCAGCCGACCTTGATCAGCGCTTGCATCGCGTCCGACAGCTCCAGCTCCTGCGATGTCGCCGCGGCCCGCTCGCCGGAGTGGCTGGCGTAGAAGATGAGCCTGGTCAGGCGTTCAGGATGCCGCGCGGCGTACTCGATCGCGACCGGGCCTCCCTGGGCCATGGCCATCAGCGCGAAGCGGTCGAGCCCGGCATCCTCCACCACCGCCTCGAGATCGCCGACTCGCGCCTCCAGACTGTGATCGGTCACCCCGCGGTCCGAGAGCCCGTGGCCGCGCTCGTCGTAGCGGATGACGGTGGCGATCTTGCCGAGTTCGACGAGGAAGTGGCGCCAGACGGGACTCTCCCAGTCGAACTGCAGATGACTGAGCCAGCAGGCGTCGATCAGCAGGGGTGGTCCGGATCCGTGCACCGCGTACGCGATCCCGACTCCGTCGGCCGATCGCGCGAAGCGGATGTCCTGGACGACATCGGCTTTGGGCGTGTCCACGCCGACATCATAGAAGGACCGCCGGGCCAGCACACCGGGGTCGCCGGCCGGCACACGGGAGCCTGCCATCCGCGGCGCCTATCCTGTGCAGGAGGCGAACGCTGTCGGTACGCGTGAGCGCGCCGCGCGGACGGGCGTCACCTGGTCGGACCGCTCCCGACCGGCGCGGCGCGTGCCGACCAACGAGAGGCTCCTGTGAAGATCACCCAGCTTTCACGATTCGTGGCGGCGGCCGAAGAGTTGCATTTTCCCCGGGCCGCGAAAACGCTCGACATCCCGCTCGCTGCTCTCTACTCGTCGATCGAGAAGCTCGAGCACGAAGTCGGTCATTCCTTGTTCACGCGTGGGCACGCCGGAACCCGGCTGACGCCTGCCGGCGCGCTTCTGCTCGCGGAGGCCAAGATGCGCATCGCCGCAGCGCCCGCCCCGGCTGCGAAAGCTGCCGTTCCGGCCGGTGGCAAGGCCAAGGCCTCGAAGGGCAAAGGCCGCGCTCCTGCCGTGAAGGGGCAGCCGAAACCATTCAAGAAGCGTCAAGGCCGCTGATCGGCGCGATTCCTCGACGGGAGCGCAGCCGGATGATGTCGGGTGAGCAGCGACGCACGCGTCCGTTCATGAGAATCCTCACATCCCCGCGCGCTGTCTCGAGCGCGGGGTTGTGGGAGCATCCGGACCGTGGCGGCGCTGCGAGGCGCGTCTGAACGCACTACCCCAATTCACCACGGTCATCGATGGACTCGGAATTCATTTCATCCACGTCCGGTCACGGCATCCGAGCGCGATGCCGCTCATCATGACCCACGGCTGGCCCGGCTCGGTGATCGAGCTCCTGGACACGATCGGCCCCCTCACCGATCCCACGGCGTACGGGGGCAGCGCGGACGATGCATTCCACGTCGTCCTCCCCTCTCTGCCCGGGTACGGCTTCTCTGATGCGCCGACGGAACTCGGGTGGGAGAACGGGCCCATGGCGCAAGCGTGGGCGAAACTGATGGAGCGGCTCGGCTACACCCGCTACGTGGCGCAGGGCGGCGACGTCGGTGCCGCCGTGACCGACGCGATGGGCCGCCAAGCTCCCGCTGGGCTCCTCGGCATCCACGTCAACCTGCTCGCCCTCGCAATCGGCCTGAAGGACGTGCTCCCCGCCGAGACGGAGGAAGAGCGCGCGGCGCATGCCGCGCTGGCCAGCTTCACCACCGACGGTTTCGGGTACTTCCTGGAGCAGACGACCCGCCCTCAGACCATCGGGTACTCCTTGCTGAACACGCCGATCGGTCTGGCCGCATGGATGCTGGATCACGACACGGACAGCTACTACAAGATCAGCCGAGCCTTCGTCGAAGGTCGACCCGTGGGCAACCTCACCCGTGACAACATCCTCGACAACATCACGCTCTACTGGCTGACAGGAACCGGCACGTCCGCCGCGCGCTGGTATTGGGAGTTCGGGCGGTTCCTGGCCGCCGCGGGCGCCTCCGGGCAAGCGCCACCACCGGTCGCGGTGCCCGTCGGCTTCACCGCGTTCCCGGGCGAGATCTGGGCGGCTCCCCGCAGCTGGGTCGAGGTCGCCTACCCGGGCGTGGCGTACTACAACGCCGTCGATCGGGGCGGACACTTCGCGGCGTGGGAGGAGCCCGAACTCTTCACCTCCGAGGTGCGCAATGCGTTCCGAGGGCTCCGCGTGTGAGATGACATGAAGGCGATGACCGTCGCGGCGCCCGGCCTCGGCGTGGAATCCATGACCCTTGCTGACGTGGAGTATCCTCACACCGCGGAGAACGACGTCATCGTCCGTGTCCACGCCGCGGGGTTCACGACCGGCGAGCTGACCTGGCCGGGTACCTGGATCGACCGGGCCGGGAAGGACCGCACGCCCAGCGTCCCGGGTCACGAGGTCGCGGGGGTCGTCTCCGAACTGGGTTACGGCACCACTGGTCTCACCGTCGGACAGCGCGTGTTCGGGCTGACGGACTGGACCCGGAACGGGTCGCTCGCCGAGTACACAGCCGTCGAAGCGCGCAACCTCGCTCCGTTGCCCGTGAGCGTCGGTTTCGTCGACGCCGCCGCGTTGTCGATCTCGGGACTCACGTCCTTGCAGGGGCTCTTTCAGCACGCACGGCTGGCGACCGGTCAATCCGTCCTGATCCACGGGGCCGGTCGTGGGGTCGGCTCCATCGCCGTGCAGCTCGCGCAGGAAGCAGGCGCGTGGGTGATCGGCACAGGACGAGCGACAGATGAGGACACCGTGGTGGGGCTCGGCGCGAACGAGTTCCTGGACCTGCAGCGAGACCGACTCGAGGACGTCGGCCAGGTCGACGTCGTTTTCGATGTCATCGGCGGGGACGTCTTCGAGCGGTCGCTGGGTGTCCTGAGACCGGGCGGCCGAATCGTGACACTCCCGGGGCCGCCGGCGCGTCAGCCGGAGGACGGTCTGGCGCTGTACTTCGTCGTCGAGCCGAACCGGCCACAGCTCGCCGACCTCGCGCGCCGTCTGCAGGATGGTCGTCTCAGGACCGTCGTCGGCGCCGTCCGGCCTCTCGAAGAGGCAGCTGCGGCATTCGTGTCCGGCCGGCACACCCCGGGTAAGACCATCATCTCGGTCGGTTGAGCCGCTGGTCGGACGACACCGCCTCGCCGTGCTAAGCTCAGGGTTGCCCACTCGGGTTTCGCGTCTTAACCCACTGCCTCACTGTGGAGTGCAGACAGCCTGACGCTGGATCGTCGCATCGACATCCGCCCATATCGCCCTTCGACTTCCGTGTACGAGCGTCTGTTATCGCCACACGAATCCCTGAAAGCCGCATTGACTACCTGCATCACCGCATCATCACGACCGCCGCTCGACTGGCGCCCCGCTGACGACGACGTGTTCGTCGCGACAGCCGCCGGAGAGTACGCTGGTTTCGTCGGCATCACCTCCCGCGGCTACGAAGCGCACAGCGCTCGAGGCGAAGACCTCGGCGTGCACGCAACCCGTGAGCTCGCCTCCGCAGTGGTCGCCGCATGTGTCACCCACGCGGCCCCGTCACAGACGGGCCGCCCGCTACACCCCATTCGTCCGCTCCGAACACATCGGCGCGGTACAACTGGTCGCTCTCGCGGCCCTAAAAGTAAAAGGAAAGACACGATGGCCACTGGCACCGTGAAATGGTTCAACTCTGAAAAAGGCTTCGGCTTCATCGCTCCCGATGACGGCGGCGCCGACCTGTTCGCGCACTTCAGCGCGATCACTGGCGACGGCTACAAGGAGCTTCGCGAAGACCAGAAGGTCGAATTCGAGGCCGAGCGCGGCCCGAAGGGCATGCAGGCTGCGAACATCCGGCCTCTCTGATTTTCTGTTGGTCGGGACGGCCTAGCTCCGTCCCGACCGACCACTCCTTACGCGGCTCGCCTCGGCGAGCTCAGCGAACGGACAAGAATGCCGCGGACCTTCGGGTCGCGGCATTCGCCCGTTAACACGCGGGTCGGGATTCGTCGCATCGGGGACATCGGCGCGCAGATCCGCCGCACACGGCCCAGCCCGACGTAATATCGAACATGGCGCACGCGGTGAACACCGGAACCATCGTCGCAATCGTCGGCGAGCATTCCCAAGAAGCGCTGGCGAGCCTCGACGGCATCCGCGGGGTGGAGGTGCTCGAGTTGCGAGACAGCGAGCCCGCGCTGGCAGCCCGGCGCATCGCGGCGGCAGGTACTCCCTGGATCGTCCACGACGCTGACCCTCTCGAGCATGTCGCGGCCGCGTGGGTGGAGCTTTTCGAAGAGCGATCGACCCTCGGAGCACTCGAACTCGAAGTCGAGACCGCCCTGGCAATGTTCCAGACCGGCTCCGCACTCATGCCCGACTACTACATCGTGCTCGAACCGCTGGGTGCACCCGACACGTGGCGGCACTGGTGGTGCGGAGCGCTCGGGCACCACGCCCCCCAGCGCGTGCTCGCCTCACCCGCGCCGGCGACGGTGACGGATGCCGCCATCCGGCGTCTGCTGAGTCATCTGCCGTCATCGCGGCCCTGGCCCGACCCGGCGTCCTGGCTCCCCCATCTGCCTTTCGAGATCCCGGACCGGGTGGGCCTGCGCAACTGACGACGGCGCCGGAGCGCGAAGCTCTACGGCAGCCGGCGGGTGACCCAGCCCGCGAACAGCGCGTGCAGCAGTGGCAGGACCGAGACCGCCATGACCACCGTGCCGAACACGACATCCTCTGCGCGCAGCAGGATCCCGCCGATGAACAGCGCGGCGAACAGGACTGCGGAGATGACACGCCGACCGGTGCGCTCGAGGCGTCCGATCCGACGTTCGAGCCGGGGACTCTGCGCCGTGAGCCGGCCGTCCTCGATCCGTGTCGCGAGGTCATCGAGGCGCTGGGGCAGCCGTGCGACGAGTCCCGCGGCCGACCCCGCCTGCTTCACGAACCCCTGCAGGATGTTGCCGCTCTCGTCCCGGATGAGCCGGGCGGCGTAGGGCTCGATCGCGTCCCAGATGTTGAACTGGGGGTCAAGAGCGCTGCACATGCCCGAGGTGAGTCCCATCGCGCGGATGATGAGCAGGAAGTTCTCGGGCAGCTGGAACGGCAGCGTGCGGACGACATCACCGAACTCGACCGCGAAATCGCGGAACTCGCGCGGGTCTACTTCCTGCAGTTCGGCGAACCCCATCCCGCCGAACCGTCCGAACAGCTTCGTCATCGCGCGCTCAAGCTCGCTGGTATCCGCGGACGGCAGCAGCACGCCGACCTCGCGGATGCCGTCGACGAGCCCCTTGCCATTGCGCGAAGCGGCGGCGATGAGCACCTTCTGCAATCCTCGGCGCAGACCGTCCGGGACCTCGCCCATCATGCCGAAGTCGATGAAGGTCAGATTCCACGCCCGGCTCCCGGCATCCGCTCCCCCGATCAGCGGGGTGACGAAGATGTTGCCGGGATGCGGGTCGGCGTGGAAATAGCCGTGTTGGAAGAGCTGGTCGAACATGACGGCCGCGAATTCCTGCGCGACCTCTGAGGGGTCGATACCCGCAGCACGCAACGCCTCGACGTCGTTGATCTTGATCGCCGTGACGTCTTCGAGGGTCAGCACCCGGCGAGTGGTGCGCTCCCAGACGATCCGAGGAACGCTCACGCGAGGGTCGCCGGCGAACATTTCCGTGAAGCGCTCGGCGTTGGCGGCTTCGTGGAGGTACTCGATCTCTTCGAGGCTGGTCTGCGCGAATTCCTCGACGAGTGCGGGCATGTCCACGCGGTCCGAGACGACCTTCACGCGACTGAGCCACCCGGCGACGCGACGCAGCGCGCGGAGGTCGACATCGACGATCCTCTCGATCCCCGGCCGCTGGATCTTCACGACGACGTCGGTCATCCCGGAGTCTTGGGCATCGGCATCCGACAGTCGTGCGCGGTGCGCCTGACCGAGGGATGCCGCGGCCAGCGGCACCGGGTCGACGAACGAATACGCGCGTGCGAGCGGAACCCCCAGCTCGGCTTCGGCCAGCTCGCGGATCGGCGGGAACGGAACCGGCGGAACCTCGTCCTGCAGGCCCTCGAGCTCCTTGGTGATCTCGGGTGGCAGGACGTCGAGCCGGGACGACATGAACTGTCCCACCTTGATCATCAGACCACCGAGGTCGACGGCCAGCACGTGGAAGCGCTGCGCGATGCGCTGCAACCGCGCCGTCCTCCCGCGCGCGGCGACCCGTTCCAGCCCGATCCTGGGCAGGGTCAACTCGAACCACCACGCCTGAACCAGGTAACGCGCCGCGAACCGCAGGATCCTGCGGTACCGGGCACGCATGCTGCCGGCGTCGGCCATCGAATCTCCTTGACGCCGACGTGCGGCTGGCAACGAATCAGTCCTGGGCGAGGATGCTGAAGATCCTACGGCGTGCCTCGTCGAGGACGGCGATGGACTCCTTCACCTGCTCCGGCGTGCCCGAACGTCCGACCTGAGCGACTGCCTGGGCCAGGTCGATGCCGGCCTTCGGAAGCCCCGAGGTGCGTGCGCTCTGCTTGGCGGCCGAAGCCTCCCACGGCACGGACTGGCCGGCGTCCTCGGCCACCTGTCGGCCTTCTTCGGTCAGCGAGTACGTCTTGCGCCCGTTGGACTCTTCGGCGCTGATGAGCCCCTCGTCGGCGAGCAGCTGGAGCGTCGGGTACACCGAGCCGGGGCTCGGCTTCCACGACCCACCGCTGCGCTCCTCGATCAACTGAATGATCTGGTAGCCGTGCATCGGCTTCTCGGCCAGCAGCGCGAGCACTGCTGCGCGGACGTCGCCGCGTCCCATCCGGGTGGCGCCGCCGACCTTCTGCTCGAACTGCCCACGCAGCTGCTCCATCGCGTCCCACAGACCGGTCAGGGGCCAGCCCTGGCCCGATCCGCGAGTCCCCCCGGTGCTGCCGGCGCCGCCGCCGCTGAACCAGTCGCCCATGTTCGAACCGCTCATGATGACCTCCTTCGCGCCGTCGCCCGGTCGGGCTCAGCGATACTCAACGATATATCGTTCAGGAGTGGTCGGGGCTGTGAATTTCCCGGGCGCTGCGGGATGCCTCCGGTGCTCAGCACACGGCGAGCGTGCGCTGGAGCGCATCTCGGTCTGCCGTGCCGATCCCCAAGTTCCAGCTCGCCAGCACCACGATGAAGTCCTTCGCGTAGTTGCAGTGCGCGGTCTCAGCCGGCGGCATCCACGTCCCCGGGCCGGAGTCGCTCTTCGATTGATTCACGGGTCCCGATGTCGCACGCAGATTCGCCGGATCGTTGGCGAACGAGGTCCTCTCCTCGGTCGTCCAGAATTCGGCTCCATGCCGCCACGCCCAGGACAGCGGTACGAGATGATCGATCTGCACCAAGACGGACGTGGTGGTGCCGGATACGAACTCGAGCGTCTCGCCCGTGTATGGATCCACAAGAGTCCCGGTCAAGACCTTGCAGTTGTTCGTGCCCGGCTTCACCACGGTCTGGGTCAGGTCTCGGCGCAGCATGTCGTTGCGCGTGTCGCAGCCATTGCGGTCCTCGTCGTACCACGCCTGGCCGAAGGCGCCGCGGTCGTATCCCGCCGTGGATGAGCCCGACACGCTGTCCAGATCGGCCAGCGCTGCCAGTGCCTCTCGGACCCCCGGCGACAGTGACGGCGGCGAGGGGGTCGGGGTGCGCGAGGCGGTCGTCGACGGACGTGGAGACGGCGTGTCACCGGGCCCGGGTGCCGGCGAAGCTGTCGGAGACGTTGTTGCCGGCGACGGGGTGGTCGGCGCAGCCGTCGATCCGGGCGACTTGTCATCGTCGTGACCTGCATCGGAGAGCACCGCCCAGAGCGGTACCGCGATCACCAGAACCGCCGCAAGCGCCACGATCGCAGCCAATACCCAGATCAGCCAGGGCAGGCCCCGCTGCCTGTCATACGGTGCGCTCACGTGCCCACCTACAGAGGGTAGGCGTGCCGGAAAGGTGTGTCGGCGTCGATGTCGCCGTCCCGAGCGAGCGGGTACCGCTCGACGAAGAGGCGATATCCCACGCCGTAATCGTCGGTGCGCTGCGCCGCGTACGCCTCCTGCCGGTCGGCCTGCTCGAACTCTCTGGTGAAGAGCAGATATTGGATCTGCGCCCACGTCGCCATTCCTTCATACACGGCGAGCCGATGCCGCTCGCCGTAGCGGCGCTCGATCTCACGAACATCCCACGTTCGGTACTGCCAGATGTGGGTCAGTTCGTGTGCGATCGTCGATATCGCCGCGAGCTTCGGCGACCCGTTCTCGATGAACAGCGAGTAGCCTCCTGCAGTCTTCTCGGCATAACCGAGGACGCGCGCATCAACGCCCGCGGTCGGCTCGAACCGCTCCCCCGAACTGCGCGCGATCTCCTTCGCGTTGACCATTCGCACACGCATGGCAACGGTGACGGAGATGTCGAATGCGGTTTCGAGATTGCGTCTCACCGATGAGAACACCTCGTGGAATTCGTCGCTGGTGCGCAGCACAGTGCGCGAGCAGCGGATGCACCTCTCCCTTCCGTCCTTCAGACGGTCATGCTCGCCGCCCATCAGCTTCATGAAGCAGAAGTCGCAGTAGCTGGCGTTCATGGGCTCGAACGTGAATCGCCTCTTCTCGTAGGTCTCGAGCGCTTCCCGCGCCCGCTGCAGATAGCCGTTTGCGAACCCGTTCCGGCGAAGATATTCGAGCGTGCCGTCGACATCGACCCCGTGCGCTGCGTCCGCGCCACCGTAGGCCAGGAACTCACTCGCGGGCATGCGTACCCTCCTCCGGCTCGGAAGCGAATTCCACCGGGACCGACGGGACTCCGACCGGCTCCGCCGGATGCGCGTCGTCGACGGGCGAAGAATCCACTCGCACGACTGCTGGGGTTGCAGCGTCCGTCGAGGCTGCCGGCGTCGCGTCCTCCGCTGGTGCCGACCCGGCGGGCGCGCGCACGCGGGAGACCCAACGCCGGAACCGCATCCACCAGGACAGACGGCGAGGAGCTCGCGGGACTGCCGCACCGATCGCGTCCTGCTCGGCCGCGATGTGTCGCCGCTGGGCGACGTCCTCCGGCGCGTCATCGGGAAACACCGGCACATCAGTTACGGGGGTCGTCCCTGGTCTCTCATGACCTTCGGTCTGCCAGAGCAGATAGTCGGAGATGATCTCGAGGAGCCGCCGCCAGTTGCGTTCGACGGCGATCGTGAGCCCCATGTCGATCGGGCTGTCCTCGACGATGAAGATCACGTCGTCGCCACCGTCGTCATCTTCCGCAGTGAGCCCGTCGAGAAGAGGCGAGAACGACCCGTCGGGGTCGGAGGTGAGCGCGACGACATATTGATGCGAGTCGGGGAAGACCGTCACGAAGAGCTCGTTGAGCAGAAGCGTGATGGTGCGACGGGTGGACGCGGCCACGCCGGGAAGGCGGATCTCGAGGAGTTCCTTGTTCGTGTGCACGCGAAGCGGGATGCCCGAGACCAAGGTCTGCCGCCCGTTGGGAAGGTCAGCCCTGCTGGGCAGCTCGAGGTATCCGCTGGTTGCCACCTCGATCGTGGCGAACGTGTGCGTCAGGGAGACCTCACCCACCACCCTCCGACCGGCCGACTGATCGTCCACTCGACGCTCCCGCAATGCGAAGGAGCGCAGGGGACGATAGACGTGCCGATCGCGGATGTGCTCGGCAGCGCGACGAAGCACCACACCGCTGCGACGGACGTCACGGCCGATGCTCTGCACCTCGTAGTGCTTTCCGGCATAGGTGACGAACTGGCCCGGCAGCATCACCTGATAGACGAGCCCGTACAAGGTCGAGCCGAGGTAATCGCGACCCTCTGCTTCGTCCTCGACGAAGAAGTACGCGGCGTGAAGCTCCTCCACAACGCGGTCGACCGGCGTTCCCTCGGGGATTCTGTAGTGCCGCTGTTGAACGCCGCGATCCTCGTGCACCGCGCCCTCCGGTACGAGGGACTTGTCCAAGATCGCCGCGCGAATGCCGGTGTGCACTCCGATGAGGTCTCTCAGCAGCATGATCACGGGTGCATCCCGCTCCTCCTCGTCGGCGTCGCTCTCGCGCGGCGGAACAATCGGAGGGAGCTGGCGCCCGATGAGTTCGAACTCGCGCGTGAGCGCCGTCTCCGACATGCCGAAGGTGAGCAGTGTGAGCAGGAGACGCAGCACGAGGTTCCGCTCAGTGCGCGCGAAGTCGGGCACGATGGAGGGAATCGCTTTCGGATCCGCCGCGAAGATGCGACTGTTTGCGACCATGTAGTCGCGGAGCAGGTAGTCCTCACTGATCAGGTTGACGAAGCCCTCATCCTGCGCCCGGGTCGAGTACAACCGGATCGACTCGTACACATTGCGGATCTCGTCCTCGACGATGAGGAATCTGTTGGTCGCCGTCGCAACATCCCAGGGGTTCGACACGGGTCGGATGGCATCGGTGAGCGCGTGTTGAGAAAGTTCCAGGTCGGCGAACGCGTTGATCTCGCTGTAGTACTGCCCCGCGATCCACATCATGTCCTGCACGGGGAACGCATCCCCACCCACCCAGTCCACGGCGGCAACCTGATACTTGAGGGCGACAGCACCGATCTCGATTCCCATCCCCAGATATCGACTGATGGCAGGAAGCACGGCAGCGTGCATGGGTGCGCCATCCGGGCGCCAGATCATGTCGGTGCTCACGCCTCGCGGCAGAGCCGCCGCGACGACATCCGTCAGGTCGACTTTCAACAGGTGCGAAAGCGTGTCCACGAGTCCGTCGTGATTGCGGTCGAACGCAGCGAATACCGGCGTCGAGTCGCCGCCGCAGCGATTCAGCACCAAGCCCAGCCCCACCTGGCCCGTCGCGAGGGTTCGCGACGGCTCGGCGAAGATCACATAGTCGACATCGCGCAGGAAGTCGTCGTTGGCACGCACGATGTCGAGGTTGTGAACGTCCGCGAAGCGCAGGACGCCGACATCGAGTTCGGGATTCGCCGTCGTGCTCAGCAGGTCCACTCGCCACAGATCCGGGACACCTGTGATGCCCTCGAGCCCCTCATCCATCCAGGCCACCAGATCAGCAGCGATGGAATCGCGCCCGCAGATGATCAGGCACTTGCTGGACTGGAGCAGGTGGAAGTACGCCGGAAAGGCCAGATAGGCGGTCAGGTCAGGGTAGAACGGGTTACTGATGAGTGCACTGCGTCCACGCATGAGATCAGCGGCAACGCCGATCAGGTTGGTGTCGAGGATGCGGCCGGACTGCTTGAGACGCGAAAAGTACCCGGCCACGAGACGGTCCACCTCATCGGCCGAGTGAGCCAGAGCATCGAGCCTGCCGAAGGTCTGCGTCGAGTCGGACGAGGAGAAGATCACCCCATCGTCCAGGACCCGCTCGGGGAAGGTCTGCTTGAGCACGTCCCGCATGCCGGCGTAGTCGGTCACGCGGTCGGGCTTGTCCTCTTCCCCCAGAACATCGCCACGGTACTCACGCTTCGTCACGCCGTCGACGGCGTAGGCGAACTCGCCGACGACGAGGGCGGCTAGAGCGGGAAACGAGATCGCGGCGAACCCGGGCCATGTGGGGAACATGCCGACCAGCGCGATGAGCGCCACCGCCATCGCCACAGACACCCAGAAGAAGACTCGCAAGTACTGCCGCAGCATCCCGTTGTCGGTGCGAACGAACCACATGGCGTACTCCGGGTCGTACCGGTACACACTTTCGGCGAGTGAGCTGCCCTGGAAGGCCTCGCCCTGGAAGAGTCGATCGAACACCCCGCGGACCAGGATCTTGACGATGACGAAGACGACCAGTACCGCAGTGTTCTCCAGGACGTATTGCCACGTGGTGTCGTAGAGGCCCCGCAGGAAAGGCACGGACTGGAACAGTGATCGCAAGAGGTCGTCGATGTGTGAGTTCAACGCATGCAGCGCTGCGAGCGCCGCGACCGCGTAGATGACCGCGACGAACGGCATGGGGTACTGACGAACCCGCGTGAGCTTGGGGGTGTTCACGGCGCGGACCAGCAGGAGCGCGATCACGACCGGCGTGACGGAGAGCGCCTGCCGCAAGAAGTCGAGCATCAGTCGCCCCCTCCCATGGAATCGAGATCGTTGACCGTCTTCCCGGTGAGCGATGATGTGTCGCGCTCGAACAGTCGAACGCGTTCCACCGACAGCCGTTCGATGAAGTCGTAGGGGGCCCGGATCTGTTCACCGGTTGTGTTGAACGACGCCGCCCGGGCGCCGATCGGGAAGCGGAAGAAGGACCCGATCTGGTGCGGATCATCGACGTCGAACCTGGCCAACCCCGTCGTGATACGGCGAACGGTCAGCGGCTGCCCCAGGGACGTGACGATTCGCTTCTCGGCCTCGATCGCGGCGATCGCGCGCGTTCGGACCGCTTCGATTCGTCGATTGCGTACCCTTTCGTCTTCCCGAAACCGATCCGCGCCGCGCAGCAACGCCCGCGCATGCATATACGTCGTGAGTTCAGAGAGATATCCACCGAAGACGGCGGCGCCGTTGTTCACTGCGCCGACGAACGACCTCATCGTGGCATTCACGCGTCTCAACAGCTCGACCAGGCGCCGGCGCATCCAGACGAGCGTGGCGATCCCCGCTCCCGCCAGCAACAGCACCACGACGGCGACGACGAAGATGCTCCATCGCAGGGAGTCGCCGTCCCTGGCCGAGGCCTGGATCAGGTACGGAACGAATGTGCCGAGCCATACCGCCACGACCAGTGCCGACGCCAACGCGATCGTCCGGATGCGCATCCGCTCGGAGATGTGGCGGTGCACTCGCTCATTCTCGAGCTCGAGGACGGACGTCAGCCGGTCACGGTCCAGGATTTCCGTCGTAGCCGGCTCGGTGAGGAGACGAACACGCTTCGCGAGTTCGTCCTCGATCTCGTCGCGATCGATCTCGCTCAGTGCGTAGTCCTGGCCGACATGGCGGCGCGACTTCGCTCGCGTGTCGAAGACCGCGCGAGCCAGCACGCGCCGCGGGCGGCGCAGGAACTGGGCCGCGTTCGCCCGCAACTGGTCGTAGTCGGCGGACCATGCCGCGGCCTCGCTTCGGGGTTCGTCGACCGCCAGACCGTACCCGGTCGTCTGCACGACGAGATCTCCACCGCCCATGCTCTCGAATTGCACATGCACCTTCTCAGCGCGCATCAGCTCTCGGACGTCGGTTTCGGGCGCCCGCTCGCGTCGACTGAGGAGTGAGTCCAGATGATCGCGCAACGCGGTCAGCCGCCCCATGTGCGAGTTGAGGAGCTCCCCCAGTGCCGGCTCGCTGAAGTCCACCCCCAGCCGATACAGGCGCTCCGCTTGGAAGGCGCTCGGGGGCAGCACGTTGACCGCGATCGTCAGTACCGAGATCCAGAACCGCAGCGCGTCCTGTTCGTAGCCCGAGTTCTCCCGGTTGAGGAGGTCGTACACGGCGAAGCGGCTTGCCGGAGGGTAATCGTTGCGCTCGACGAAGCGCGACGCGTGCTGACCCGTCTCGACGCGCCAGGCGTGGTGCAATTGCGCGCGCTCATCAGCGTCGAGCCTCGAGCGGGTGGCGATGAAGACGACCTCCGAAGGCGAGACCTCTTTCACCCGGTAGCGTTCACGCAGCTCGGCGTGGCGGGACCGCTCCTCGGCTGCGTACGGGACCTCGCGATACTCGACACGAACGTCCGAGTGCGTCTGGCTCAGACCACGCAGCACCTCTCGAAAGTCACCCCCCGGAGAGTCCGCCTCGACGCGCTGGCCTCTCTCGTCTCGGTGGCTGACGATGGGCTGGAAGCCGCGCGCCGTCATCGATGGGTATCCCAGGAGCTGATGAGAGATGCGCACGAGCGCGTGCGGCGAATCGACGAGGTTGGGATGCAGCCCGAGATTGTCGAGGAAGTCGAACGGGTTCTCTGCATCCCGCCGTCCGAGATCGTCCGCTGTGAAGTGGTCGACCACCACGGCGCGCCACTCGGTCTTGCCTCGGATGATCTCGGGAAGGCGCGGCAGCGCCTGATGCAGAGTCACCGCCTTCTGCGACTCGTTCCAGTCGCAGAAGGCGATCTCGTTTCTCTCGAGGAACGGGTCGAAGAACGTCTTCGACTTGTCGAAGATCGCTTTGGCCGACCGGCTCAGAAAGATGACGGTGAACACGTGGTTGTGCGCCTCACCCGTTCGACAGTCTCTGTACGAGCTGTTCGACTCGTTCGACCGTCTCGCGCAGGTGCAGTTCGTCCAGCAGGTCCGACAGCGGCCGCAGGATGTGGCGCAGCTTGCGCGCGAACGGGAGGCCATCGCTGTCCAGGAGCGCAGGGATGTTCATCTCGAACGTCGTGAACTGGTCGAGCAGAAGAGCCTCGATGGCCGGGAGCGCATCGCCGTTGCTCTCGACGGCGTCGACCTCCTTGCGCACGTGCGCCAGGAAATCAGCCACCATGTCATGGAGCTGGATGTCGGAGTAGATGTCTTTCGGAACCGTCATCCCGTAGAACGCCGCCACGTCGAAGATTGTGAACCGAGCGCCTTTGAGCGCCGGCACGATGACTTCCAGCTCCGGCAGTGGGATCCCCTTCTGCAGCTCTCTGGCGAAGGGCGTCTGGGCGAACGATATCGTCCGCGCCTCCTCCATGAGGGTGCGCATGCGGCGCTCGATCGACTGCGTGATCTGCCGCACCGCCACGGGGTTGATCGTGAGCGCGTCGATCACCTCGTGGAAGTGATCGCACGGCGTGCCGTTGGAGACGATGAAGTCCTTGTCGATCGGGCTGTCCGAACGGTACTGATAGACACGGTGGTCGGTGTGCACCGTGGTCCACACGATCCGCTGATGGACCAGTCCCAGCAGCAGGGCATCGTGCACGACGCGCAGCTGGACGGCCTGGTTTCCTTCGTCCAGGTCGGGCAGCTGTGAGATCCAGTGCCAGCGGCGATCGATGTGCGGCGTGATCACCTTGGTCGCCTCGACGGACGGCTCGATCTCGGAGATGAGGTTGTAGTACGCGGAGAAGTACTGGCCGGCGGGTCGGTTCTGTGTCGCGTGGACACGGGCAGGTGAGTATTTGGACAGGTCTCGCGCGCGGATGCCGTAGATCGCGCTGTAGAACAGGATCTCCTGCGGACTGATCTCTTCGTCCTTCTCGCCGCCGTAGTCCCCCAGAAGTTCGGAGATCAGGCTTCTCCGCTTCGGATCGGAGTCACCCTCGAGCTTCGGGTTGTAGGCACACGCCTCGATCGGATGCCGCTCTTCACCCAGCGGCTGCTCGAGGAAGGGCGCGGCGAGCCGCTTCGCCTTGTCGATCTCTCCACGCAGATAGTGGGCGACGTTGTCGGCCTCGTAGTTCTTCGTCGTGATCCGGTATTCACGCTCGAGCGCTTCGATGACATCGATGCTGATCTGGCTCTCGTAGCGCTGCATGACCTGTTCGGAGAAGTAGCCGAGCATCGTGTCCTGGTAGAGGTCCTGGAAGAAGTTCCCGTCCTTGCCATCGGCGAGCATGTGGAAGTCGCGAACCTTGCTGTAGATGCTCTCGGACAGTTCCGAGTCCACGCTCATGACGCCGCCGGTGTACGGCATGGACTCGTAGACGCTGTCCAGGCATTCCGACGACGCCAGGACGTAACGCGTCGTCGAGCCCTTCAAGTCGTCGTACTTCGTCCGCTGCATGTCCACGGTCGTCTTGAGCCGCTTCAGGTTCCCCTTCAGCGCCTCGAAGAAGGTCTCGAAGGACGTGGACATCCCGGACGTGTAGGCGATCGCCTCCTCGAGGACCTTGGCGTATACCGTCTGGTCCCGGAGCTCACCCACCTTGCGGGTGTAGTTCTGGAATTGATCCGTGAGTTCTTGCAGCGCCGACCCGGGCTTGTTGCGCATCCGCTCCATCATCGAGCGCTTGCGGTTTGCCAGGTCCTCGACGGTCTCGACCTCTTCGGTGCCCTGATCGTCGAACGCGTTGCGCTCGAAGTTCGAGAAGAACTGCTGGGTGTTGGCCAACTGGGTCTCCACCTGCTGCTTCTGCGCCTGCAGCTCTTTGAGCGTCTTGTAGAGGAAATAGCGTGCAGAAACCGGGTGGACGAACTTGCCGGTGACCTTCTCGCGAAGGTAGGTCTCGAGCTGGTGCGAATCGCGCTGACGAGTGATGCCCGGTCGATCCGCCTGAAAGAGCGTGTAGCCGATGAGGCCCGCCTTTTCTTCGGTGTCCCGCTCGACGATGTCGTGGTACTTCTTCAGCTCGTAGTACGCGCTGACGTAGTCGTCGCCGTCGGCGCTGTCGGCCAGTGCGGACACGCGCGCGGTGGCGTTCCGCTTCAGCGCCTCTTGGCTGGCGACCACGGCGTTTGCCAGGACGTGGTGGCGCAGGGCGCTCAGGTATTCCTGCCACCGGTTGCCGACGACGGAGATCCCGTCCTCGTCGTAGGCGAGGCACTGGCTTTGAACAGCACGGGCGAATGGGGCCTTGTTCGCCGCGTTCTGGTCGATCGCGCCGATGAACTCGACCGCGATGTCCAGATCGTGGGCGGCATATCCCTGCTCGCGCTGCTTCGCCAGCGCATCCAGGCGATCCCGGTACTGATCGTCGAACTGCAGCCACTGCTCCGACAGTGCGAGATCGGCCCACCGAAGGCCCACGACGTCCCGTACGTGCGCCCACGGATAGACCAGTCGCGAGGCGCCGGCGCCCGCGTAGCGGTTCCGACCGTCGTTCTTGATGACCTCGCGCAGCACATTGTCCTCGCGCGAGTTCGATTTCTTCGACATGGGGCCGATGGACTGGGTGTAGATGCACGTCGCGGCGTGGTCCAGGTACGTCGCGAAAGAGTCGAGGCTGCCACCGGAGGAGTTCTTCGCGTCGAACAGGAAGCAGAAGTCGTAGGGCATCGCCGAGATGGCCTCCACGCCGTCTGCGCCGACTCGTGGGAACTCGAAGGCGAGGTCGCGGTACTGAGGGGGCAGCGTGTTGTCACCCTTCATCAGGAACGCATCCAGCTCACGCACGGTGGCGTAGGCGTTCACCTGCAGATTCTGCTGCTCCTCGGTGGCCTTGATGACGGAATAGAACACGTCGGGCTGCACGAAGAACCCGCGCGTGATCGCCTTGGCTTTCGGGTACTTCGTCCGAAGGTAGTTGGCGAGATACATCGCCACCGAGAGGATGAGCCCCGACCCGGTTCCTCCGGCCAGGGAGCTGGTGATGATCACTCGCAGCGCCTGCTCCTCCTGATCCTTGTCGATTCGGAAGAGCTGTTCGATGGCACGGTGGAGGCCGTCGAGGTTGCCGCCCTTCAGCGTGGTGTCGAACGCGAGCCGCGATATCGCGCGAACCTGGGCAGCCCCCTCGGTGAGGGTCTTGCGGTTGAGCATCTCGTTCACGGGGAACCAGTTGTCACGCGCGTTCGTGTTGATGGTGAGGTATTCGCCCACCGTGTTGCGCGTGGACGTCTGGACGGTGTGAATCCCGGGATTGGCATGTCTGATGCGTCCGAGATCGTTCACGTCGGTGTCGAAGACGACGAACGCGATGCGCTCTGACTGACTCGAACTGCTCTCACTCACCTTCTCGGCCACGTGCTGAACGATCTTGGATCCGGTGCCGCCGAGACCGAGGATGAGGGTGGGGGCAATAGGCATAGAAGGTTCCTCTCGTGCTGTTCGGGTAAGCAGTAGGCAGTGCGGCGTCAGTTGTTCAGGTAGAGCTCGTAGCGCATTTGATTCGGGATCGCCGCGGTGATGCTGGTGGAAGGGCTGAGGATCGGCGCGCGCTTGGTGTCCTCATTGAGATCGTTTCCGTTCAGCGCCACGTTCTTGCGTTCCGCGATCTGCTTCCAGTTCAGGAGCGTCATCTTTCCGCCGCGGCCCGCTTTCAGCCTCAGCGCGCGGAAGCCGGACACGCCCTGGGGCACATATGTCGCCGTCGCACGGTCGGCGACGAACGGGAGAAGCTTGCGGCCGGATTGCACGCGGAACTTGCCGTTGCCGTTCTCGGACTGCACGCCGACGGACATCGGCACCCCCGCCACGGTGGGGCTCCGCTTGATCTTCTTCGAGAAGCGCGGCTTCAGGACATAGCCGAGGATCAGCACCAGCAGCACCAGCGCCAGGAAGAACTTCCAGCCGACATCTGCGAACCAGTGCCCGAACCGGGCGAGCCATCCGATGTCGTCGACGACGATCACCGTCGTCGACGAGCTGGCTTCATAGAGCTGTTCGTCGAAGACGTGCGACGCTGTCAGGCTCAGCGGGATCTTGCCGGTATCGGCCGCGTAGACATCTCCGCCCGCGGCGTGCGGCACGACGAACAGCCGGCCCGGCTCCTCCCCCACGATGATCTCGAATTCGAGATTGGACGAGCTCGCCACGGTGAATGCATCAGGGTGGACCGATGCCCACTCCTCTGCGCTGAAAGGTGCGAGGTCCCCGGACGAACTCAGCCCATACGTGACCGCGATCGCCCCCTGCGGCGGTTCCTCGAGGTCGAGTTCACTGACGTTGTAGGTCGGCGCGTCGAAGTCGAAGCCCGTCGCCCGAGCCGGCTGGAGAACCGTCAGGTTGATCCTCGCGCGAGAGGTGTGGCCCGCCAGATAGCGCGCGGTGACATCGAGCTGCACCGTCCCGCGGTCGAAGCTGATCAGATCCCCGGGCTGAAAGGACTCCGCAATCACCTCGTCGCCGTTCACGGCACGGGCCGAGTATTCGACATCGCCGAGAAGTGACGACGTGATGAATGCGCATTCCGCATTCATGAATCCGTAATCCAGGGTGTATTCGCCGCCGACGATCTTGCCGGCGTCCACAACGGTATCGGTGCTGGTTTCGCGGAGTTCGATTCCGAACCGCACCTTCGGCTTGTAGAAGAACGAAACGGTTTCGGCTCCGGTGATGTCGAAAGCGATATCACCGCGAGGGACATCGGCGTATCTTGCGAGGACGCCACGAAGCGTCCGGTCGGGCACGGGGTCTGTCTCGAGCTCAGACGGGCGTACATTCTCCACCCAGGTCACCTCGACCGATGACTCCGGAGGCCCGGTCGTGCTCCCGCTGGCATCGCCGACGGCCACCTGCTGACCCTGTGCGAAGACCAGGACCTCGCTGAGGTCGATATCCGCCGAGAGGGAGTTCCCGGTCGTGCTGGCGATGACATCGCGCTCGAAGATGAGGTTCGAGAATTCCGTCATCTTGTCCAGGAGATCGGCCGAATTCGGGGCGAGCTCGAAATGAATGCCGCTCGCGGGCTCATTCGCGATCACGGGAGCCTGCTGTCCGATCGCGAGGAAGGCAACGCGCAGGCGATTCGTCTCGGTCGTGTTCTGCGCGACGAATGCGCGCACATCCTGCTGGACTTCACCGACGGGGCGGTCGTCGAACTCGCCATCGGTGAGGATGACCAGCCACTTGTTGTCGGATGCCGCGGCCACGAGGTCTCCGTATGCGCGCTGCACCGGGGCGTAGGGGGTGTCGCCACCCTGCATCTGCATCGCGTGGATCTTGGCGACCCGGGCGCTGGTCGGCTCCGTTCCGCTGAGCGACACGTTCGGCCCCGACTCGCGACCGTCTGCGAAGTCGCTCATCCGGTAGACGTTGAGGGTGTCCTCACCGCCGAGCATCGCAGCGAACACCTCGAGGGCATACTTCGCCTTCGACCATCGGTCGAGCAGTCCGTGGTTAACGTCCTCGAACATCGACCCGGAGTCGTCGATCACCAGGTTGATGTGGCGTGAATCGGCTGCCTCGGCGCTGACCCCGACACCGCAGGAGGCGTCTTCGGTGGCCGCGCGGAACTCGGCTCGCGCCGGCACCGCGGTCAGGAAGCCCAGCAGCAGAGTCGCGAGAACCGCACACCCGAATGCGCGGCGCGCCGAAGCGTACCGCGATGAATCATCGCTTTTCTGCCGCACTTCACTGTGCTCCACCGCGCGCTCCGATTCGAAAAGAGGCAGTCGCACGGTCCGGGCACCACGGTCGAATCGACCTCTGGCCGAGCCGTGACGTCATCCCCCAGATGTATTCGCCAACATAGGGCACGGTTCGGACAAGTAACAACTCCCCGCGAATTCGGGCCTTTTGCGTGACGATTGCGAGTCATTTTCGCGGCGCCGCGAAAGACCCGGAAATCGTTCTTGCTTTTCGCGCATTCTCACGATAGAAATGGCAGAAATAATCGCTCAGCGCCGCCCTTCAGTGACGGATCGTCGTTTCCGCGCCCTGCGCGCACACGGGTAATTGGCGCGGGGAATCGTATTGAAAACCACGACAATCCAAGACCAAATGCATCCGGCGGGCTCACAAGACTGGGCTGCTCCGCTGTCGCATTCTGTGGCCCGCGCGGGCGTGTTGTGACAGGCGACCGCGGGGGCACGCGCCCAGTGTCAGTCCGCGGCATCCTCCACGGGCTGGCGCAGAATCGTCCGGAGCTTCGCCGGGTCGGCTCGACGGATATCGCTGAGGTAGATCTCGTGATGCTTTCCGGTCATCCGCAGTCCGTGCTGCGGGATGAACTCGTCGTGCATCGCCGCCAGGACGGGCCCCTCATCGTCGAAGGGGCCGATGTGGAGCGTCTGGACGCACCGCCCCTCGGCGAACGGCTCGAGGCGCAGTCGGTCGATGGCGGGTGCGTCCGCCGCTGACGCGTGCGCGCTTTCGAACTGCTCTGCTGTGATCCAGTCCGGGGTGAGGATGAGCGCGGTCCAGTCCCAGCGGGACTTGTCGCGCGAAGTGGTGAAGTTCGCCATGTCATCGGACCACCACAGCGCCTCCAGTGGCATGACGACGTAGTCGCGATCGAGCTCGTTCTTGCTGAAGAACTTGAGCTTGTACGCGACCCGGTACAGGGTCGAGATCGCGTCCGCATACTGCTGCCCGTCAGGTGCGCCGTGGCCGTCGACCATGAGGTAGCGCAGCGGTGGTACGTCGACCATCTCGAAAGCACCCCGCCGCGCACTGTAGGCGGTGATCCCCTTCCTCAGATCGATCTTCATCGACGCACCTCCCTGGGGACTCAGACTCGGCGCCGACGTCGGCGCGCGACCACCAGGGCGAGCACGCGCCAGCCCACCAGCATCACAAGCAGAGTCAATGCCGCAACGACGATGAACGGCACGACCGTTCCCTGACCGGATGCCGCACGCAACAGCATCCCGCCGGCCACCGTGGCGGCCCAGACGCCGAGGCCGGTGCGCACGGGAGCCGTCGGCGCGCGCCACGCGAGCGTGACGAGCCAGCCCAGAGCGAGGCCGGCGAGGAACGGCCACGCGGTCTGCCACAGGCCGGCGAGCACGTTCGAATCGTGGCTGGCTCGGCCGAGCGCCGCAAAGGCGACGACGAGAAGAACGTCACAGACGAGGGAGAGGGCGACCGTGCGGGCGTGGCGTGATCCCGACGCGCGGCCCTGCTCCTCGCTGTTCGATCGCGGGCGTTCCTGCGAGCTCAACGGCTGACCGCCCGCGGCGCGAGGTCCGGACGGAGTGCCTCTCGCTCGTCGAAGACGAAGCAGTCCCCCGTCCAGTGGTCCGGACCGACGTGCTCCAGATAGCCGAGGATTCCCCCGTCGAGCTGGAAGGCGTCGATGCCCTCCTCGCGCAGGTACAGGGCGGCCTTCTCGCACCGGATGCCGCCGGTGCAGTAGCTCACCACCGTCTTGCCCCGCAGCTGCGCGCGGTGGGTGGCCGCGGCATCCGGGAACTGCGTGAACCGTTCGATCCGCCAATCCAGCGCGCCCCGGAACGAGCCATACTCGATTTCGAACGCGTTGCGAGTGTCCAGCAGGACGACCTCGCGGCCCTCGTCGTCGCTGCCGCGGTCGAGCCAGCGTCTCAGCGTCGCGGGTGTCACGGCGGGTGCCCGCCCGGCGTCGGGGCGGATGGTCGGATGGTCCATGCGGATGATCTCTCGCTTGACCTTCACGAGCATCTTGCCGAACGGCTGCGTGTCGGACCAGCTCTCTTTCGGCGTGAGATCCGCGAACCGCGTGTCGGCGCGCAACGCCGCCACGAACGCGCGCAGGGCATGCGCATCGCCGGCGAGGACCAGGTTGATGCCTTCCTCTGCCAAGAGGATCGTGCCTTTCAGCTCCGCGACGACCGCGCGCTCTCGCAGCACCGGGCGGAGCATCGCAGGGTCGTCGATCCGCATGAAGAGGTACGCCGAGACGTTGAGTATGGATGCCACCCACCCAGCCTACGGACCGATGCCGTCGGGTTCGCCGGAGTGGGTGCGGCCTAACGGAACGCGGAGATGCCGGTGATGTGCGCGCCGAGGACGAGGGTATGGATCTCGTCGGTGCCTTCGTAGGTGCGCACCGACTCCAGGTTTGCGGCGTGGCGCATCGGCGAGTACTCGGCGGAGATGCCGTTGCCCCCCAGGATCGTCCGGGCCTCGCGCGCGATCGCGATCGCGGCGCGCGTGTTCCCGAGTTTTGCGACGGAGATCTGATGCGGTTGCAGCCTGCCGGCATCCTTCAACCGGCCCAGCCGCAGGGCGACCAGCTGGGCCTTCTCGATCTCCAGGGCCATGTCGACGAGCTTCTGCTGCGTCAGCTGGAAGCCGGCGACCGGCCGGTCGAATTGCCTCCGCGTGAGCGAGTACTCCAGCGCGGTCGCGTAGCTGTCCCGCGCCGCCCCGATGACACCCCAGCCGATTCCGTAGCGTGCCTCGTTGAGACAGGAGAACGGGGCGCGCAGCCCGCGCGCCGTGGGCAGATGCGCATCCGCCGGCAGACGGACGTCGGTGAGCGCGATGTCGCACTGGATGGATGCGCGCATGGACATCTTCGGGCTGATCGGGGTGGCCGCGAACCCGGGCGTATCGGTCGGCACCAGGAATCCGCGGACGCCGCCGTCGGTCTGGGCCCAGATGACAGCGATCTGCGCGATCGACGCCAGCCCGATCCAGCGCTTCGCACCGTTCAGCACCCACGCCTCGCCCTCGCGCCGGGCGAAGGTGGTCATGCTCGCCGGGTCCGATCCGGAGTTCGGCTCGGTCAACCCGAAGCAGCCGATCACCGTGCCGCCGGCCATGCGCGGCAGCCACTCCTGCTTCTGCGCCTCGCTCCCGTACGTGTGGATCGCACTCATGGCGAGGGAGCCCTGCACCGAGACGAACGTGCGCAGGCCCGAGTCTCCGGCCTCCAGCTCCATCGCCGCCAGTCCGTACTCCACGGCGCTGCGACCGGGGCAGCCGTATCCGTTCAGCTGCATGCCGAGCACGCCGAGTTCGGCCAGCTCGGGAATCAGCTCGGTCGGAAAGATCGCGCGCTCGTACCATTCCGCGATCGAGGGGCGGACGCGCACATCGACGAACGCGCGCACCCGGTCGCGCACCGCCCGCTCGTCGTCGGTGAGGAGCTCGTCGAAGTCGAGCAGGTCCGGAACAGCGATCATCGGGGGGACCTCCTTGGTGCAGAGCGTGGAGTGGTGCCCGGCCACCGTAGCGCGGCGGGGCGGTCCCGTAGGCTCGGCGAAACCGAGGGGAGGCCGCATGAGCACGGATCACGTCGACGCCTATCTGGGCGGCGTGCCCGAACCGGCGCGCACCGCCCTGGCTGAGCTGTGCCGCATCATCCAGAGCTGCGACGATCGCATCCGAGGCGAGATCAAGTGGAACGCCCCGAGCTTCGCGATCGCAGACCACTTCGCCACGACCGGGATCACTCCGGGAGGCGGCATCCGACTCGTTCTGCACACAGGTGCCAGACGCAAAGGGGACCCTCAGCGTCTCGAGATCGACGACCCGGGAGATCTGCTCGACTGGCGTGGAGCCGATCGTGCGTTCGTCGTGTTCGACGGCGTGAGCGACGTGCAACAGCACGAGGCATCGCTGCGGACGATCGTCACGGAGTGGATCGATCAGACGCAGGGCAGTGCCCGGTGAGCGCGATCGAGCCGGGTGTGTACCGGCATTTCAAGGGCCAGGAATACGAAGTGATCGGCACCGCGCGACACAGCGAGACCGAAGAGCAGTACGTCCTCTTCCGGCCGTTGTACGGCGCGGGGGATCTCTGGATCCGCCCGATCGAGATGTGGGAGGAACGGGTCGAGCGGGAGGGGTACGACGGACCGCGGTTCATCCGGGTTCGATGATCGGGCGCGTGGTTCTGGCTGAGCCGCGATAGCCTGCGACGACGTTTCTCGCGCACCCGCCTCCCACGGCAGGGTGACCCGACCGATGGAGGTCCGCATGCTCGCCAACCCGGCGCCACCGTTCGATCCGGAGCTGGCGGCAGCGCTCGCCGTCGTGGCCGAGAGGATTCCGCCGACGCTCACCCCGGAGATGATCCCGCTCATGCGCCAGGCACCGCGGGATCCGGGGCTCGACGATGTCGTCGCGAGCGTCGGGGCGGTGCACGAAGAGCGGACGATCGCCGGCTACGACGGGGCGGAGATCGTCGTATCGATCTATCGCTCGGCCGGACACAGCCTCGCCGGCCCCGGGATCTACCACATCCACGGCGGCGGCATGGTGCTCGGCGACCGGTTCTCGGGGGTGCAGTCATTCCTCCCGTTCGTCGCGAGCCACGGCGCCGTGCTCGTCAGCGTCGAGTACCGGCTGGCTCCCGAGTTCCCCGATCCGGTGCCGGTCGAGGACTGTTACGCGGGCCTCGTCTGGACGGCCGCGAACGCCGCCGAACTCGGCATCGATCCTTCACGCATCATCGTCGGTGGCGCCAGCGCAGGCGGCGGACTCTCCGCCGGCGTCACCCTGCTTGCCCGCGACCGCCACGGCCCGGCGTTGAAGGCGTCGCTGCTGATCTATCCCATGCTCGACGATCGCAACGAGACGATCTCCTGCCATCAGATCCAGGGTGTTGGCGTGTGGGACCGGACCAGCAACTTCACGGGCTGGAACGCCCTGCTCGGGGACCGCCGCGGCACCGACGACGTGTCGATCTACGCCGCGCCCGCGCGCGCCGCAGACCTTTCCGGCCTGCCGCCGACGTTCATCGACGTCGGCAGCGCCGAGGTGTTCCGCGACGAGGACGTCGCCTACGCGTCACGCATCTGGGCGGCGGGCGGCGTCGCGGAACTGCACGTGTGGCCAGGCGGCTTTCATGGGTTCGACGGGTTCGTGCCGCAGGCGCAGGTGTCGCGGGCCATGGTCGAGACCCGCAACCGCTGGCTCAGCCGCATGCTCGAGACCTGAGACGCAAGCGGCGCTCAGGGCGTCAGGGCCGGGACGCGCAGGGCACGCACAGCCTGGCGGCGGGCAGCAGGCGCAGGCGTTCCACCGGGATCGGGTTGCCGCAGGCCGCGCACACGCCGTACGTCCCCGCGCCGACCCGCTCGGACGCCGCGTCCAGGTCGGCGAGCTCGCGGCCGACGTCCGTCCGCTGACCCTCGGCACGAGACCACTCGGTCGACAGCGTCGAACCCTCGGGATCATGCTCGTCGTCGTCCGTCGCACCGCTGCGGGCGAGCCGGATGGACGAAAGCCGTTCTTCCACCGCGGCCAGCCGCGTCTCCAGCTCCGCGCGTCGATCGGCGATCAGCTGCTCGAACTCGGCCCTCACCCGAGCGCCTCGCTGATCGGGGTCCGACCGTTGTTGAAGCGGATCGTCCGACCGATCGTCGCGTCCTGGGCGAGGCTCGCTGCGACGACGGCGGCGACATCCGCCCTGCTCACCGAGGTCGACTCCGCGGGGTCGACCTCGATCCGGCCCGTGGGTTCGTCGAGTGTCAGTGCGCTCGGGCCGAGCACCGTCCACGACAGGCTGCTGTTGCGAAGGTGTTCGTCTGCGGCGGCCTTCGCCTCGGCGTACGCGAAGAACGGGTTTTCGGCCGGGACTCCATGGTCGGTGCGTGCGCCGAAGTAGGACACCATGACGTAGCGATTCACGCCCGCGGATGCCGCGGCATCCATCGACCGGATGGCAGCGTCTCGATCGACGGCGTAGGTGCGCGCGGCGTTGCCGCCGCCGGCTCCGGCCGACCAGACGAGCGCATCCTGACCGGCGAACAGAGCCGCGAGTTCCGAAACGGACAGCGTCTCGGCATCGGCCACCAGCGGCGCAGCGCCCGTTGCTGAGACGTCCGCTGCGTGGTCGGGATTGCGGATGAGGCTCGTCACCTCATCGCCGCGGGCGACGAGCAACCGAGCGAGCAGCAGCGCGATCTTGCCGTGGCCGCCGATGATCAGGACGCGAGACATGAAGACCTCCAGGGTTCCGGCTCCACGCTACGCGTGCTCTCACGCGGGCGGGCGGTTCGCCGGCGCTGCGTCGTCGGGGCTGAGCTGCCTGTGGACCGCGTTCCCGTGCGCACAGTGCCGGCGGATACACTGCGAGACGTGAGGCGTGCGCGGTCGGTGCACCGAAAGGACGTGCCATGACAGAGGTCCCGACCGGCGACGCGAGCCGGAATCCCGCGCCACCCGCTTTCATTCAGCGCTATCCCGGGGCACCGCCCGAGCCCAATCCCGCGCTGCAGACACCACCCGGTGCGCCGTACCCGGCTGCGCCGGCCGGCTACCCCGCACCGCCGTATTCGGCCGCAGCAGGGCCATACCCGGCACCGCCGTACCCGACTGCGCCAGCCCCGTACCCCGCACCGCCGTACGCCGCTGCGCCAGCCCCGTACCCCGCACCGCCGTACGCGGCCGCGCCAGGGCCCTATCCGGCGGGGACAGCGCCGTATCCCTACCCGCCCGCGTACGGCGCGACGCCCGATCCCCGCCCGAAGTCGCTTGCAACCCTTGCTCTGGCAGCCGCGGTCGTCGGCGTGGTGGCCGTGCTGATCCCGGTCATCAACGCCGTGGCCGGTCTGATCCTGCTCGCGGCGGTCGTGCTCGGAATCGTCGCGCTCGCGAGCCGCCGACAGGGCGGCAAGGGCCTCGGCGTTGCCGCGATCCTCGTCGCGGTCGTCGGCGGGATGATGGCCTGGATTCTGTCGACGATCGTCTTCGGCCTGTTCGGCTTCGCCGATGCCTGGCGCGACGACGAGGGCTTCGATCCGCAGCCTCTCCCCTCGTCCGAGACCTATGCCCCGCCCGAGACCGCCGAACCGACGGATGGCAGCAACGGCACCCGAGGGACGATCGCCAGCCCGTACCGCTACGGCGACATCGTCACGATCTCGGATGCCGCGACCGGGGGTCCGGTCTGGGAGATCTCGGTCGGGACGCCGGTCGACCTGACCGGTGAGCTCGCTGCGGAGGACCTGTTCAACCCGACTCCCGACAGCGGCGCCTACAGCGCCGCGCCCGTGACGCTGACCTATGTCGGCGACGAGACGATCGAGCCCTGGCTGGACTACGACTGGGGCATCGAGACCACCTGGGTCACGCCCGGCGGTGCACCGTTGGATGCCGAGTACCTGTTGCTTCCGGACGGGTATGTCAGCGCGTTCGACCTGGAGGCGATGGAGCCGGGCGACTCGGTGACATTCCACTCGATCGTCGATGCGCCGCTCGATGCGGCCGGTGGCGTGCGGACCGCCGTCGGCTACAACTACGACCTGTACTGGATGGCGCGGCAGTAGGTCCCACCCGACGACGCCGTGCACATGATCGGTGGGCGACGTGCGCTTTCCGGCCCCGATTTCCCGGAACGCTGATTGACTGGACGCATGGCGAACGTCCCGATGTTCCCACTAGGAGCGGTGCTCTTTCCGCACACGCCGCTGGCGCTGCGGATCTTCGAAGAGCGCTATCTCATGATGCTCGGCCGGCTGCTCGACGATGACGACCCGCAGTTCGGCGTGGTGCTCATCGAGCGGGGCAGCGAGGTCGGCGGCGGCGAGCAACGCGTTCGGGTGGGCACGATGGCGCGCATCACCAACGTGATGGCGGGTGAGAGCGACATCCACCTCATCGCCGTCGGCGGTTCACGCGTCGAGGTGGATGAGTGGCGCGATGACGAGCCCTATCCGACGGCATCCGTGCGAGAGCTGCCACCGCTGGTCTGGGATGACGCCCTCACCCCGCTCCATACGGAGGCGGAGCGCATCGTCCGGCGGGTGCTCTCGCGCGCGGCGGAATTCGCCGAGGTGCAGTGGGACCCGAGTATCGAACTGTCCGAGGACCCGCTCGAGTCGAGCTGGCAGCTCGCCGCGATCGCTCCCCTCGGACAGCTGGATCAGTTCCGACTGCTCCGCTCCACCACCGTCGGCGGACTGCTGCGGGAGCTCATCGATCTGACGCTGGCCGCCGAGCCGCTTCTGACGACACCGCCGCGCGGGGACGACTTCGACGCGGCACTCGTGGATCTGCTCGAGGAGGCGCGTGCCGAGGACGATGCTTCCGAGGACGGCTCGACGGAGATCACCCAGGACGACGACGACCCGGATGCCGCGTCCGACGACGAGCCACCGCCGCGAGCCTGAGAGCCCCGGTTACCAGCCGAGCGTCGCGGGGTCGCCCTTGAAGGGACCGACGATGTCGGCCGTGACCCAGCCGCCGTAGAAGCCACCGGGCTGCGGTACGACGACCTCGCCGTCGACGGTGCAGACGTCCATCTTTCCCGCGTAGACCGCGACGCGGTCCGCGAGGAGTTCGTATCCGTGGGCCGGGGTCGGATAGTTCCATCCCGCACCTTGAGCCGTCCGGTCGCCGCCTCGCACGTCGAAGTAGCGTGCGTAGCCTTTGAACTCGCAGAACGACGAACCGCGCGCAGGTATGAGTGCCCCGGGGGCGAACGCCGTCATCGGCAGGTAGTAGACCGGGGGATGGCTGGTCTCGAGCACACGCACGACGTCGGTCGTGTCGACGATCTGCTGACCGCCGAGCGTGATCGTGACGCGCCGATCGACGGCCTCGATGCGCGGCGGCCGGGGATAGTCCCAGACGGACTCCTGGCCGGCCAGGACGGGATCGGGGGTGGGGTGTGGCATGCCTCAACGGTACGCACGATTTGCGTGGTGCGGGTCGTCAGCCGATGTCTCCGGCGACATACCACCAGCGCCCCGCTTGCCGGACGAAGCGGCTGCGCTCGTGCAGCACCCCGCGCGCGCCCGCATCCGTGTACGTCGCGCGGAACTCCACGACACCGCTCGTATCGGCCGGCCCACCGGCTTCGATGTCCACGATTTCCAGGCCGGTCCAGCGCGGCCCGTCCAGCGAGTCGACAGCTTCCGGTCGTGTGCGCGGATGCCAGGATGCCGCCACGTAGTCGTCGTCGCCGAGGGCGAACGCCGTGTACCGCGAGCGCATCAGGCGTTCAGCCGTCGGCGCAGGCGCTCCACGCAGCAGCGGGCCACAGCATCCGCCGAACGCGTCTCCGCTTCCGCAGGGGCAGGGTGCCGCCCCTGCGATGTCGCGTGTGCGACGCGAGGCGGCCTGACCGAATGACATGACTGTTTCCTTCCGCGTATCGCCCGCCAGCCTAGGCGGGCGGAACGTGACGGGGCTGGTAACGTGCCGCGTACCGACGAGCATCGCAGCGTAGCGACGGCATACGAGGAGCCCCGATGACCGATGTGCAGAACGGAAAGTCAGCAACCCCGGACAAGCCGCGGGAGCTATGGACCGGTCAGGTGGGCTTCATCCTCGCCGCGATCGGATCCGCAGTTGGACTGGGCAATATCTGGCGCTTTCCGGGCGTCGCATACGAGAACGGCGGCGGCGCGTTCCTGATCCCCTACCTGGTGGCGCTCATCACCGCCGGCATCCCCATCCTCTTCCTCGACTACGCCGTCGGTCATCGCTTCCGTGGCTCAGCGCCGACGGCGTTCCGACGTATCGGCGGAGGCAAGCGCTGGATGGAGTCGCTCGGCTGGTTCCAAGTGATGATCGCTTTCGTGATCGGGCTGTATTACACGGCTGTGATCGCCTGGGCCCTCAGCTATTTCGTCTTCTCTTTCGATCTGAGGTGGGGCGACGACCCGGCCGGTTTCCTGACCGGCGAATATCTGCAGGTGGGCGACCCCGGCTTCAGTCTGCAGTTCGTCCCGGGCGTGCTCATCCCGCTGGTCATCGTGTGGCTCGCGGTCATCGTCGTGCTCGCCTTGGGCGTGGCCAAGGGGCTGCAGCGGGTCAACGTCGTCTTCCTGCCGCTGCTGGTCGTCGCTTTCACGATCCTCGTCATCCGAGCGCTTTTCCTGGACGGTGCCGCAGAAGGTCTCAACGCGCTGTTCACTCCGGACTGGGCGGCGCTGGGCAACCCGAGCGTCTGGATCGCCGCGTACAGCCAGATCTTCTTCTCGCTCTCGATCGCGTTCGGGATCATGGTCACGTACGCCTCGTACCGGCGCCGCCGCTCCAACCTCACCGCGCCGGGCCTCGTTGTCGCCTTCGCGAACTCATCGTTCGAGATCCTCGCCGGCATCGGGGTGTTCGCCACTCTGGGGTTCCTAGCGTTCCAGCAGGGCATCGAGGTCGGTGAGCTGGATGGTCTCACCGGCGTGGGTCTGTCCTTCATCACTTTCCCGGCGATCGTGTCACAGATGCCCGGCGGCCCGATCTTCGGCGTGCTGTTCTTCGGGTCGCTGGTGATGGCCGGTTTCACCTCGCTCATCTCCGTGCTGCAGGTCGTGTCGGCGGCGGTGCAGGAGAAGTTCGGGATGTCACGGCGCAGCGCCGCGGTCGGCGTCGGCGTCGTTTCCGCCATCCTGTCCGTGCTCCTGTTCGCCACCACGACGGGTCTTCTCGCTCTGGATGTGGCCGACCAATGGGCCAACAACATCGGAATCGTCGCATCCGCCGTCCTGTCGACCGTCCTCGTGATCTGGGTGCTGCGGAAGGGCCCCGAACTCCGTTACCACCTGAACGCGGTGTCGACCTTCCGGGTCGGTCGCATCTGGGTTCTGCTGGTCGGCGTCCTTGCCCCCGTCGTGCTCGGCTACATGCTCATCCAGCGGATCATCACGTTGATCGTCGAGGGCTATGAAGGGCTCCCGCCTTGGTACCTGGGCGTCGTCGGCTGGGGCACCATCGCGTTCATCGTCGTCGCGGCCATCGTGCTGCCCTTGTTCCGCTGGCGGCCGTCGCCGGATGACTTCACGGCTTGGCCGCCGTACCCGCCGGCCGGCTCGACCGCCGCTTCGAGTTCGTCGACCAGGGAAGGAGCATCGTCATGACCCCGATCGCCATCACCTTCCTCGTCCTCGCGATCGTCATCGTGTGGGGTGGGCTCGTCGCAAGCACGCTCTACCTGCGATCCCGGCCCGAGTTGACCGAGTATCCGCCCGGCGGCGTGGACGATCATCGCGAAGACGACGCGCCCATCATCCGCGACACGTGAGCATCCGGGTGTCAGAGACTGACTGCCGTCAGGCCGGAACGGGGGCCTCGTCTGCAACGATCATGCGCACCGCGGCGCTCCCAGCGCGATTCGCGCCGATGGTCGACTGCGAGGGTCCGTATCCGATGAGGAACAGCCGCGGCTCGTCCAGCGCGCGCGTGTCGGCCACGCGGATGCCGCCCTCCGGCGTGCGCAGCCGCAACGGCGCCAGGTGATCCAGCGCGGGCCGGAAACCGGTCGCCCACAGGATCACGTCGGCGGGCTCGAAAGAGCCGTCGGGCATGCGGACGCCGTTCTCCTCGATCGCTGCGAACATCGGATGCCGCTCGAGCACTCCGCGCGACTGGGCGGCCCGAGCCCACGGTGTCCAGTGCATGCCGGTCACCGAGATGACGCTTCCCGGCGGCAATCCTCGCCGCACCCGGTCTTCGACGCCCGCGATGGCGGCCACCCGCGCCGGGATGTCGAACGCCTCCTCGGACCATTCCGGTTCACGGCGTGTGACCCAGAAGGTGTCGGCGACCTGCGAGATCTCATCGAGCAGCTGCACCGCTGAGATCCCCGCGCCGACGATCACGACGCGCTGACCGGCGAACTCGTCGGCAGACTCGTAGTCGGCGACGTGCAGCTGTCGTCCGCGGAAGCGATCCTGGCCCGGATAGTGCGGCCAGAAGGGACGGGTCCACGTGCCGGTCGCGTTGATGACAAAACGCGACGCCCATGCGCCGTGGTCGGTGTCGACCAGGAGGCGGCCTCTCGCATCCTCGTCGGCACGCCGCACCGCGCGCACGCGCACCGGCCGACGCACATCGAGCGCGTACTTCGACTCGTACTCCGTGAAGTAGGGCGGCAGCACATCGCGGCTGGCGGCGTGGGCGTCGGCCGTGGGCACCGGGTGACCCGGCAGCTCGTGGATGCCGTTGACCGTCGCCATTTTCAGTGATGCCCACCGGTGCTGCCAGGCTCCCCCGGGCTTGTCATTGGCGTCCAGGACGACGAAGGTCCGCTCGTCGGCGGACGCGCGACCGACGGGCACGAATCCGCGGCGCTGGAGGTGGTATCCCGCGGACAGTCCCGCCTGTCCCGCGCCGATCACGACGACGTCGACCGGAGTGGGATCCATGCTCACCTCAACACGGAGGAAGGAACCCCGATTCCCATGGCGTCGGGGAATCGGGGCGCCGTCGTCAGTTCAGATCGCGGGTGGTGGTCGGGATGACGCCGTCGGCGTAGAGGTCGGCGGCGACATCCTGCAGCGCTGTCAGAGCGACCCGCTGGGTCAGCGGACCATAGGAGATGCGGGCAACGCCGAGTGCTTCGTACTGCGCTGCCGACAGCGCGCCGGGAACGCCGATGACGCTGATCTTGCGTTCGCCGATCCCTTCGACCAGCTGGCGTGTGACGTCGGCATCGAGCTTGCCGGGCACGAACACCAGGTCGGCTCCCGCCGCGAGGTACGCGCGAGCGCGGGTGATCGCATCGGCGATCGACTCGGCAAGCGGGCGGTCGCCGGCGCGCACGAATGCGTCGGTGCGGGCGTTGAGGACGAAGGGCACGCCCTCGGCCTGCCCTGCGGCGATGATGGCCTCGACGGCGGCGACGGATTCCGCGAGGGGTTGCAGGCGGTCCTCGACGTTGGCGCCCACCACGCCGACGCCGATCGCGCGGCGGGTGGTCTCCCCCGCGTTGCCGTACCCGGCATCGAGGTCGGACGAGACGGGCAGGTCGGTCGCCGCTGCGATCCGGCCGATCATGTCGAGCATCACGTCCAGGGGGATCTTCTCGCCGTCGGGGTACCCGAACGTCGCCGCGATGGAGTGGCCCGCGGTCGCGAGCGCCTTCGTCTGCGGCAGCGCGGCGATGGCCTTGGCCGACACGACGTCCCAGACGTTCACGACGCGCAAGATCTCGGGCGCCGCGTGAAGCTGGGCGAGGGTCTGTGCTTTTGCTTGCTGAGTGCTCATCCGTCCACGCTAGCCGGGTCTTCGCAGACGGCCGCCCCGCCGCACCCGGCACCGGGCCAGGCATACCCTCGGAGGATGCGAGTCACCGCCGGCATCCGAGCCACCCACCGCAGCCCGATCCTGCAGGTCGTCAAGTCGGCGATCGCGATCGCGGCTTCGTGGCTCATCGCCGGAGCCCTCATCCCCGGTCAGCCGCCCGTCTTCGCCGCGATCGCGGCGCTGCTGGTGGTGGCGCCCAGCCTGAACCAGTCGCTCACAAAGGCTGTCGAGCGCAGCATCGGTGTCTTCACCGGCGTCGTGATCGCTTCTGTCCTCGGCATCCTGCTGGGTGGCAGCACGTGGGTCATCCTGCTGGCGACGGTGGCCGGATTGCTGATCGCCTGGGCGCTGCGGCTCACCCCCGGCTCCACGAACCAGGTGGCGATCAGCGCGCTGCTGGTGCTCGCGCTGGGCACCGCGACACCTGCCTACGCTGTCAACCGGGTGCTGGAGACGCTCATCGGCGCGGTGATCGGCATCCTGGTGAATCTCGCCGTCGTCCCACCCGTCGCCGTCGCACCCGCGCGCAATGCGGTCATGGCGCTGGGTAACGAGCTCGCCAATTCGCTCGAACGACTCGCTCGTGCGCTGGAGTCGCCGCAGTCCGCCGGTCAGCTGCACGGGCTCCTCGTGGAGGCACGCCTGATGAGACCGATGAAGGATGCCGCGGACAACGCCATCGAGGTCGGCACCGAGTCGCTCTCGCTCAACCCGCGCGGGCGCAAGCACCGCGAGGACCTCGCGGCCGTGCAGGCGCTGCTGGACCGGCTGGGGCCCATCGTCACCCAGACGGTCGGAATGACTCGCGCGTTCGCCGATCACTACGACGCGAGCATCGCCGACGAACCCGCCGTCCAGGCGATCGCCGAGCAGCTGCGCCGCGCCGCCCACGACGTGCGCCTCGAGGTGCGACGGACGGATGCCGCGCCCTTGATCGCAGAGCATCGGGACGAACCCGCCGCCCTGACCGCGCCCCTCCGGGTGCACACGCCATCGCGTGATCACTGGGTACTGATCGGCTCGCTGCTGGAGGACCTGCGCCGCATTCACGAGGCGCTCGAGCCGGCCTCGTGAGCAGAACTGCTACTTGCCGACGTCGACCGTGAACGTGAGGTTCTGGATGCCGCCGTTCGCGTTGGACAGGACCACCTTCGTGGAGCCTTCAGCCAGAGCCTTCACCCCGGGGTTGAAGGTTGCACCGCCGTCCTCGCGACCGGCGACGAACTCGGCGACGCTGGTGTCCGCTACCTCGCCGCTGTAGCTGTCGACGGCGAGATCACCCGTGTTGATGTTCAGGACCTGACCCACCACGAGGTCGACCGTCGCCCCCTGGAGGTCGTTGGCGTCCATGGTCACGGGTGCGATCACCGGCGTGGGCGCCGCGCAGGCACTCAGGCCCGCGGCGAGCGCGACGACAGCGATGACGGCGTACAGCTTCGAGATCTTCACGCGGTCAGTATGTCAGCGCGCCTGTGCGCCGTACCGCGCCACGCGGAGGCCGGGGTGTGGATAAGTCAGGGAGCAGGATCGGGATCGCCGTTACCGTGGTCGGGTGATCCCTCGCGTCGCCTCTGTGACCCTCGCGCTGGCGGTGGTCCTCGGGATGGCGACCGGGTGTCAGCCCGAGCCCGCACCGTCGCCGACAGCCCCCGTCTTCGCCAGCGAGGACGAGGCATTCGCCGCGGCAGAGGAGACGTATCGCGCCTATGTGGATGCGCTGAACCAGCGACGTGGGAATGCCGCTTCATCGCGAGACCCACAAACGTTTCTCACCGGTCAGGCACTTGAGATAGATATCCAGACCCAGCAGCAACTCGACCAAGCAGGGCTTAGCCTCGTCGGTCCCAGCGTCGTTGCATCAGTGGACCCGATTGCCGCGGAGCTAGTAAACGGGTCCGTGCGCCTCGAGGTGTGCTTGGACTCCAGCGCAACGCAGGTCGTGGACGCGAGAGGGACAGACGTCACGCCTGCGGATCGAGAACTCGTATCGCTCTTAACGGTCGACTTCATATCCACGTCGCCGGGGTTGCTGATCGAATCGAGCATCGCGAAAGCAGAGGCCGGATGCTAATCGCGAGCCTGGCCATATCGATCCTCAGCGTGGGTGCGTGGCTGGGAATGACCGCCGACCAAGCACCCTGCAGCCCCGACCTCGCAGCCGTCGGAGCATGCACCACAATCTCCAACTCCGGCTCGCAAGTCGACGTCGGCGCGAATATCAACAACCCCGCGCCGCCCGTCCGTGACTCCAACGGTTCGGTCGACCCCGTCCCGAGCGAACCCGTGCCCCCGGTTCCGCGCTGCCCGACGCAGCCCGATCGCTGCGGCTTCATCGTGGTGACCCCGCCCGATGTCACGGCCGCCGACCTCGCGTCCTTCCGCCCGGCGCAGCCGTCGCTGACGGGCGAACCGACGGGATTCGGCATCGTGGGGGCTCCGACCAACGTGGTGGCCGCGGCATCCGAGCAGGTTCTGACCGGCACGCTGCTGGGCTGGGACGTGACGGTGCGGTTCGTTCCCGCCGGGTTCGTGTTCGATTACGGCGATGGGTCGACGGCGCGATCGACCACGGGCGGTGCGAGTTGGGACAGCCTGGGGCAGGCGCAGTTCACGCCGACCGGGACGAGCCACGTCTACCGCGAGCGCGGCACCTATCCGGTGAGCGTCACCGTCCAGTACGCGGCATCCGTCGATTTCGGCTCTGGGACGTGGCGGCCCGTGACGGGCTATGTCACCGCGGCCAGCGGTGGGTACGACATCCGTGTCGTCGAAGCGCGCACCGCACTCGTGGATCGCACCTGCCTCGAGTATCCCGGCGGCGCCGGCTGCTGAGCCCTAGCTCGACGGGGAGGCCCGCAGCGGGGAGCCGACGACCTCGAACCGCAGCCCGTCCATGACCCCGGACAGCAACGGACGAGCCTGCGCGATCGCTGCCTTCACCGAGGGCAGCGCGAGTGAGGACTGGTGGGCTTCGGCCGACTCCCACAGCTCGGCGACGAACACGACATCCGGCTCGTCCTCTGACACGCCGACCTCGTAGAGGAGACACCCGATCGCGGCCAGCTCGGAGCGGGGTCGCGTGAGGAGCGCGACCAGCTCGTCGCGACGGCCCGGGACCGTGCCCAGCGTGCCCACGTTCGCAAAGGTCATGCCGATCAGTCTGGCGCGAGCCGCCCGCATGGGCCACATCGCGACTCGAGCGCCCCGCCCCCGCTCCCCCGCTCCCCTGTCACAACACGCCGCACCACCCAGCACATCGCGACAGGCGAGCGCGCTGCGGTGAGCCCACGTGGCGCGTGCCTGCGTCCGACCGCCGTGGCAGGATGACACGCGTGACCGACCGCCTCATGCTGCTTGACAGCGCTTCGCTGTACTTCCGCGCGTTCTATGGAGTTCCCGACACCGTTCGAGCGGCCGACGGGACGCCCGTGAACGCAGTGCGGGGCTTCCTCGACATCATCACGAAGCTCGTCACGACCTACGAGCCCACGCATCTGGTCGCGTGCTGGGACGACGACTGGCGCCCGCAATGGCGTGTCGACCTGATCCCCACCTACAAGACCCATCGGGTCGCCGAGATCACCGCCGTGGGGCCCGACATCGAGGTCGTCCCCGACCCGCTTGAGCTGCAGGTGCCCGTCATCCGCCAGACCTTGGACGCCCTGGGGATATCGATCGTCGGCGCCACAGCCCACGAGGCCGACGATGTCATCGGCACCCTCGCGACCCGCGCGTCGCTGCCGGTGGACATCGTCACCGGCGACCGCGACCTGTTCCAGCTCGTGGATGACGCCCGCGAGGTCCGCGTGATCTACACCGCCCGCGGCATGAGCAAGCTCGAGAGTGTCACCGATGCCACCGTCGTCGCCAAGTACGGCGTGCTGCCGAGCCAATACGCGGATTTCGCGACGCTGCGCGGCGACTCATCCGATGGGCTGCCGGGTGTCGCGGGCATCGGTGAGAAGACCGCGGCGAGCCTGCTCGCGGCACACGGCGACCTCGCCGGCATTCTCGCGGCGGCCGACCGCGGCGAAGGCATGTCCGCGGGTGTCCGCAGCAAGATCCTGGCCGGATTGCCCTACCTGGCCGTCGCCCCGACCGTCGTCGAGGTCGTCAAGGACCTCGACCTCGACCTCGACGCGCGCGACTGGCTGTTGCAGCCCCTCGATGACCGTGCACGGGCGGATGCCGAGGCCCTGGCAGATCGGTGGGCCCTGGGCACCGCGATGACACGCATCATCGGCGCCCTGGGCGCCACGGTCCCGCACGACGACTGAGAGGCCGCGTACTCCGGCGGGAGTATGCGCACGCCCTCCGCGGGCCGACGGAATGCCGGGACGCGCGGCGTACGATCAAGCGCATGTGGGTCAGCTCCCTCTCGAATCACGCTCGCTTCCGTCGAGCTCCCTCGAATGGAGCCCGATCGAGCCTTCTGTCACGAGAGACCCATGTCGGGTGAGCGCTGGGACGATTCCGATCCGCGCTTTCGGCCGAACGCGGCGGTGCTGCTCTTCGTCCCCGTGGCGCTGTCCCTCCTCGTCCAGGTGCCCGGGACGATCGGCATCTCGTTCTGGCAGCGCATCCCGCTCCCCTACGCCGCGCTGAGCCTGACGCTGGCTGCGGCATCCGCCCTCGCATTGCTCGCCGCCCGCCGGCACCCCGGTCCGACGGTCGCCGTGGTGGCTGCTCTCACGCTGGCCGATCTGTTCGTGCCTCCCGACATGTCACCGCCGTTCATCGCGCTGGCCTTCGCCATCGTCGGAGCGATCGCCCGCCGCGCCCGCCTGTGGGCGCTCATCTCGGTCGGTGCGGCATGGCTCATCGCGATCATCGCCCTCGGTGTTCTGAACCCCGGCGGCGTCCACCCCTTCCGCGTGGCGATCACGACCCTCGCGCTGGCCGCATGCTTCGCGATCGGCGAGGGCATCCGGCGACGCGTGGACCGCGGTGATCAACGTCGCGCCCAGCTGCAGGAGCGGCGGCAAACGGTCGAGCAGGAGGAGCGCACCCGTATCGCGCGGGAACTCCACGACGTGCTCGCCCACTCGCTGAGCCAGATCGCCGTGCAGTCCGGCGTCGGCCTGCACCTGTTCGACAAGGAGCCGGAGCGCGCCCGCGAAGCACTCGCGAGCATCCGCTCCCTCAGCGCGACAGGGTTGGACGAGGTGCGCGGAGTGCTCTCGTTCCTGCGCGGAGACGAGGGCTCGCCGATCACCGCGCCGCTGACGCCCCAACCGCAGCTCGTCGACCTGACCGTGCTGGCGACACAGCGCACTGGCCTCGGGCTCGAGGTCACACTCGATGACCGCCTGGGCGGGGCGCGGCCTCCGAGCGCGGTGCAGACGACCGCGTTCCGGATCGCTCAAGAGGCACTCACGAACGTCGTCCGTCACTCGGGCGGCTCCACCGCCACGATCACCCTCGAGAGACTCCAGTCCCCGGGCGCCGACCAGCTCGTTCTCACCGTCGAGGACGACGGCACCGGCCCTGATTCGGCCGCGACCGAGGGTGCCGGCATCCGAGGTATGCGCGAGCGTGCAGAGCTCGCCGGCGGCGCGCTCACGATCACCCCGGCCACGCGCGCCGGCACCGTGGTGACCGCACGGCTCCCGTGGGCGGGTGCGTCGTGATCCGGGTCGCGCTGGCCGATGACCATCAGCTCGTGCGCGCCGGATTCCGTGCCCTGCTGGACTCGGAGCCCGACATCGAGGTCGTCGTCGAGGCGTCCGGTGGTGAGGCCCTGCTGCGGGCGATCCGCGAAACCCCCGTCGACGTCGCGCTTCTGGACATCCGGATGCCGGACGGCGACGGCCTCTGGACGACCGAGCAGATCGCGGCCGACGCCACCCTGGCCGGCGTCCGCGTCGTGATCGTCACGACGTTCGAGCTGGACGAGTACGTCGCCCGGGCCATCCGCGCCGGCGCGAGCGGCTTCCTGGTGAAGGACACCGAGCCTGTCGACCTCATCCGCGCCGTGCGTGTGGTCGCCGGCGGCGACGCCCTCCTCTCGCCGGGCGTGACACGACGCCTGCTCGAGCGCGCCGCACTGGGGATGCGGGATGCGGCGGATCCCACGCGCCTGGCGACCCTGACCGAGCGCGAGACCGAAGTGCTGCGCCTGGTCGGCCAGGGCCTCACCAACGACGAGATCGCACAGCGGCTGTTCCTCTCGCCGCTCACCGCGAAGACGCATGTCTCGCGGATCATGCAGAAGCTGGCCGCCCGGGACCGCGTGCAACTCGTCGTCACCGCATACGAATCCGGCCTCGTCGCGCCCGGCTGGCAGTAGCCTCCACCCTCCGCGTACTCCGGCGGAAGCATCCGCAATGCCTTCCCCGGACAGATTCGCGGATGCTGCGCCCTCGGTTGGCTTGACGCATGCGATCGCGGCCCTCCGCCGGCAGGGAAGACCGCGATCCCGACCGAGAGGAAGCCCATGTCCACCACGCTCGCCGCTGTCAATGCCCTCACCGCAGTCGCCTCCACCGCCGACCGTCATTTCGTCGGGTGGGGTCCGGGGTTCGGCTGGTGGTTCCTGCTGATTCCGCTGTTCTGGATCCTGGTGTTCGCCCTGCTCTTCGCGCTCTTCGGCCGCCGCTGGCGGCGCGCGGCAAGGGAGAACGGCTACGGACCGCACGGGCGACTGAGCCCCCTGAGGCAGGCCGAGGTCACCCTGGCCGAGCGCTACGCCAAGGGCGACATCGACGAGGTCGAGTATCGCGCGAGGCTCGAGGTCCTGCGCGCGAACGCGGCACCGCCGTCCTGAGGACGCTGACTCCGAACGCGACGCGCCGCCCGCCCTGGGCCGGCGCGTCGCCGTTGCTCAGCCCCGGCCGGAACGTGACGCGCGACCGGCTGCGAGAAGCGCGACGCAGTAGAAGACCGCGAGCACGACCAGCAGGGCCAGCGCAGCGCTCCATCCCCCGGTCCATTCGTGCAGCGCGCCCACCACCGGCGCGCCGAGGGCGCCGAACGCGTACCCGCCCCCCTGGACGAGGGCGGACATGCCCGCAGCTTCGCGGTCGTTCCGCGCGACGGTCACGAGGGCGGTGAAGATGACGACGAAACCGCCGGCGTGGGCAACGGCCCCGACCACGAGCCAGAGCCACGTGAGCTGCGGCGCCAACAGCATCCCCACCGTCAGGATCAGCCACGATGCGCAGATGGTCAGGGTCGGCACGATCGCGGGAGTGAACCGCGCGAGCAGGGGAACCACGAATGCGCCCGCGATGGCCGCGCCCTGGAACAGCGATGCGAGAGCGCCCGCCGCTGCCGGGTCCAGTCCCAGTTCGTCCGCCGTGAGCGTCGGCAGCCACGTCGAGAGCGAGTAGTAGATCGTGGTCTGCGCTGCGAATGCCGACAGCAGCAGCCAGGTGACCGGGCGCCGCAGGATCGTGCGCTCCTGCCGACCGCGCGCGGCGACCGGCAGCGGACCGGTGAGGGTGGTGGGATCGATGTCGCGAACCGCTGATCTCCCACCCTCGGATCTCGGCTCCGGTCCCGAGTACCGGTCCGCCCAGCCTCCGCCGGGACGACGGGTGCGGGACAGGTGAGCGGCCCACAGCAGGATCCCGGCCACCGTGAGCAGCGACCACGCCAGCAGCGACGCCGGCCAGCCGATGAGCGAAGCGAGCGGAGCGGTCAGCAACGAGGTCACCAGCGAACCGGCGTTGAGCATCGCCACGTACGCCGCGGTGATGATGCCGACGTGCGCGGAGGGCACGTCGCGGCGGATGATCACCGGGATCACGATGTTTCCGATCGTCACCGCCGCACCGATCACGAACATGCCGGCCAGCATCCAGCCGAATCCAGGCAGTGCCCGGATCACCGTCCCGAGCAGCACGCCGCTCAGCGAGAGCATCAGCGCGAGCTCAGCCCCCGATCTGCGGATCACCAGCGCGGCCAGCGGAGTGAGCAGCGCGAACATGAGCACCGGTGCGGTCGTCAGCAGCCCGGCGGTGGCCGAGCCGATGCCGAAGTCCGCCTCGATGTCGCGCAGCACCGGCGTGGGCGCCACGATCGGACCACGCATGCTCAGGGCAGCGACGAGCAGGCCCGCCACGACGAACCAGGGGATGCCGCGACCTGCGCGCGGCGGCACGCCCGCCCTCACGCGGGTTCCCGCGGACGGGTCTGCAGGAACGTCACCGCTCGACGGTACCTTCCCGGCGCCCCGGTCAGTGCCGGCGCGATGTCCACTCCCGGAGCCGCTCCAGGGACCACGTGGTCACGACGCGCTCGGGCGGCACCCCGGCCCTTTCCGCGCGTTCCGCGCCGTAGTCGAGCAGCGACAGCTGGCCGGGCGCATGCGCGTCGGAATCGATCGAGAAGAGGCATCCGAGCTCGAGCGCGATCGCGATCATCTCGTCAGGCGGATCCTGTCGCTCGGGGCGGGAGTTGATCTCCACAGCGACACCGTTCGCCGCGCACGCCTCGAACACGGCTCGCGCGTCGATGCTCGAGGGGGGACGCGTGCCGCGGGAGCCCTCCACGAGCCGCCCGGTGACGTGCCCCAACACGTCGACCCGTGGGTCGGACACGGCGGCCACCAGCCGCCGGGTCATCGGTCCGCGATCCATGCGCAGCTTCGAGTGGGCGGATGCCACCACGACGTCCAGTTCATCCAGCAGATCCGGCTCCTGGTCGAGCCCGCCCGCCTCGAGGATGTCGACCTCGATGCCGGACAGCAGGGTGAAGCCGTCGCCGCTCATGCCTTTGACGATGTCCAGTTGCGCACGAAGTCGTTCCGGTGACAGGCCGTTCGCCACCCGAAGCCGCGGTGAATGGTCCGTCAGCGCCAGGTATTCATGCCCCAGGGTCCGAGCAGCCTCCACCATGAGATCGATCGACGTCAGGCCGTCCGACCAGTCGCTGTGGCTGTGCAGGTCGCCGCGCAGCATCCCGCGCAGCGTCGAGCTCCGCTGCACTCCCGCCCGCTCGCGCAGGTCCACCAGGTAGCCGGGCACGCGCCCCTCGAGCGCCTCGGAGATGACCGCGAACGTGGACTCGCCGATCCCCTTGCGGCGACGCAGGGCGGCAGCATCCCGCAGGTCTTCGTCGCTGAGTCCGGCGATCGCGTCAGCGGCCGTGCGGAAGGCCTTGGATTTGTACCGAGACGACCGCTCGCGCTCCAGCAGAGTCGCGATCTCGTTCAGCGCGTCGGAGGGGTGCATCTTCGAGAGGGCGTGGTCACGCCTCGGCGAGAGTCGACCGCTTGATCACGACGGGGGCGCTCGCGAGCCGGTGGATGGCCCAGCCGAACAGGATCGACAGGATGCCGACGCCGATCGCGAATGCGGCGACACCGAACGAGACGACGGAAGTGAACAGTGACGCCCGCAAGAACGATGCGGTCATCATGGTCTGGCGCACCGGATCGTCCTGCGCGAGTTCGGCGTAGGTCTTGCCGCCGGAAGCTTCCAGGGCATGGTGCTGGATGATGTCGGCTTGCACATACGCCGTGAAGGGACCGGCGACCGTCTGGCCCTGGAACGCCATCGCGTCGTCGGGGATCGTGATGCTCTCGGCCTGCAGCTGCATCGACACCGCGATCCAGATGACGACCCCGACCAGGATCAGCGCGATCCCGCCCAGGATGCCGAGGATGCCGGCGACCTTGACGAGCCTGAGGCTGCGGGCGGGCGGTTCCACGGCGGCCGCCGTGTCGGCGGCGGTGATCGGGGCGTCGGTCATGGCATCCTCCTGCATTCGGTGGTGCGTGTGTCTTCACGCTAGCCGCGCCCGGCGCAACGAGGTAAGTGTCGGTGTCAGCCGATCGACATCAGATCCTCAGTCCGCGTACGAGCGGGTGGCCTCGACCCAGGTCTGCAGCTTCTGGGCTGCCGCGCCGCTGTCGATCGCCTCGGCGGCGACGTCCTTCGCCGCGGCGAGGCGCTCCAGAATCGGCCGCTGAACCTGTGTCGCGTCCTGGAAGAGCTCGAACGCGACGATGCCGGCCGCAGCATTGAGCAGCACGATGTCCCGCACCGGGCCCTGGTCGCCCGCGAAGACGCGGTGCACCACCTGCGCGTTGTGCGCCGGATCGCCCCCGAGCAGGTCGTTGATATCGGCAACCGGGATGCCCAGATCGCGCGGATCCAGGTCGTGCTCATGGATGTCGCCCCGGCTCACCTCCCACAGTCTGCTGTGGCCGGTCGTGGTCAGCTCGTCCAACCCGTCGTCGCCGCGGAACACCAGCGCCGTCGCGCCGCGGGTCCGGAAGACACCTGTGATCAACGGCACGCGGTCCAGCTGCGCGACGCCGACCGCGTTGGCCTCGGCACGCGCGGGGTTGCACAGGGGCCCGAGGAAGTTGAAGACGGTCGGCACACCCAACTCGAGGCGGGTGGCGCCGGCGTGGCGGAAGCCCGGGTGGAACGCGGAGGCGAACGCGAACGTGATCCCCGCGCGGGACAGGGTCTCAGCGACTTGCTCGGGCGTGATGGTCAGGTCCAGTCCCAGCGCCGCGAGCACGTCGGACGAACCCGACGCCGAACTCGCCGCCCGGTTGCCGTGCTTGACCACGGGAATACCGGATGCCGCGGCGACGACAGCGGCCATGGTCGAGATGTTGACGGTGCCGAATCTGTCGCCGCCGGTGCCGACGATGTCCAGGACGTTCGCATCCACCGGCAGCGGCAGCGCCGCCTCGAGGATCGCGTCCCGGAACCCGACGATCTCGTCGACCGTCTCACCCTTGACGCGCAGTGCCACGAGGAATCCGGACAGCTGCGAAGGGGTCGCCGAACCGGTCATGATCTGCCGCATCGCCCACGTCGACTCGGAGACGCTGAGGTCGCGCCCGTCAACCAGCGTGGTGAGAATTCCGGGCCAGGTGTACAACTCCGCCATGAGCCAAGAGCCTAGCCGCGCGACACGCCGGGCGATTGCCGGCCGGACCGCGCTGCAGCAACCTGGCCTCTCGGCGTCCTCTGGCGACATTCCCGGCGGACTCTCGGCGGTCTCTGGAGTGGCACGAAGTCGGAGCGGGCCCGATTCGCCCGCCGGGATGGAAAATACCGCGCCGGAATCGGCCATAATGAAGGGGTGACAACCACGACAGCGACCTACTCTCAGGCCATGCGCTCGGTCAAGCGTCCCGACCCGGTCGCTGTTGGCACGATCGTCTGGCTCGGCAGCGAGGTGATGTTCTTCGCGGGGCTCTTCGCGATCTACTTCACTCTGCGCAGCACGTCTCCCGAGCTGTGGGCGGAACGAACCGAGCTGCTGAACGTCCCCTATGCGACCGTCAACACGATCATCCTCGTGCTGTCTTCGGTCACGTGCCAGATGGGCGTCTTCGCCGCCGAGCGCTTCCAGCCCTACTCGACCAAGAAGCGCGGATGGCTCGGCTGGGGAATGGTCGAGTGGTTCTGGCTGACCTTCGCTCTCGGAGCGATCTTCGTCTCCGGCCAGGTGTGGGAGTACGCGCAGCTGGTCGCTGAGGGGATGCCGATCTCTTCCGACTCCTACGCCTCCGCGTTCTACCTCACAACGGGCTTCCACGCGCTGCACGTCACGGGTGGTCTGCTCGCGTTCCTCCTCGTGATCGGCCGGGCGTATGCCGTCAAGAACTTCGGGCGCAAGGAGATGACCACCTCGATCGTGGTGTCGTACTACTGGCACTTCGTCGACGTCGTCTGGATCGCCCTCTTCCTCGTCATCTACTTCCTGAAATAGAGCGGAGCTTTTCCGAAATGGCACGTGAGTCCAAGCGCCGCTCGAACGGCCGTCGCAGTCCCTGGGCGGCGGCAGCCCTCATCGGCATCGGCCTCCTGATCACAGGCGGCGTTTACGCCGGTGCTTCCGCTGCAATGGCAGCGAACGCCGACACCGCCGTCTCATCGGCGCTGACCGTCGAAGACGGAAAGAAGCTCTTCCAGGCGAACTGTGCAACCTGCCACGGTCTCGACCTGCAGGGCTCCACCAACGGTCCATCCCTGTTCGGAGTGGGCGAGCTGTCCGTCGAATTCCAGGTCGCCACCGGACGTATGCCGTTGCAGGCACAGGCGCCTCAGGCTCCGCAGAAGCCCGTGCAGTTCACGCACGAGCAGGTCCTCGCGATGGCCGCCTACGTGCAGTCGACCGCTCCCGGCCCGACCTTCCCCACTGAGGAAGTGCTCGACGGCGAGGGGGATGTCGCGCGCGGAGCCGAGCTGTTCCGCATCAACTGCGCAATGTGCCACAACGTCGCCGCCGCCGGCGGTGCCCTCACGGAGGGCAAGTACGCCCCCGCGCTGGGTCAGACCAGCGCTCTGCACATGTACGCCGCGATGGTCACCGGACCGCAGAACATGCCCGTCTTCAACGACGTGAACCTGACGGCCGAAGACAAGCGCGACATCATCTCCTCACTCCTGTTCATGCAGGAGAACGAGTCGCCCGGCGGATTCACGCTCGGCTCCCTCGGACCCGTTTCCGAAGGCCTGTTCATCTGGATCTTCGGCATCGGCGGTCTGATCGCCATCACCGTGTGGATCACGGCGAAGTCCAACTGACCGATTTCGAACACCGTACGAACGAGGATCACCATGGCACACGATGACGACCCGCTCGAGCATGAAAGGGCTTCCTGGAAGCCCTCGCCCGGGCTCGCCGTCGCGGTTTCCGACCCGGTGCAGCTCCCTGTGCTCCCGCCTCACCGCGAGAGGATGACCGACAAGGACCCCGCAGCGTCGAAGCGCGCCGTCCGCACGGTCTACACGCTGTTCTACCTGTCGGTCGCGGCGAGCATCTGGGCGATCGCCGCCTACATGCTCTTTCCGATCGAGAGCGGGCGGATCGTCGACATCCGCAACAACAATCTCTTCATCGGCCTCGGCATCGGTCTTGCCCTGCTCGCGCTCGGCCTCGGAGCGATCCACTGGTCGAAAGCGATCATGTCGGACAAGGAGTTCATCGAACCCCGTCACGCCACACGCGGACGCGACACGACGCGCGCCGCCGCCGTCCAGGCATTCGCGGACGCCAACGAGGAGTCCGGGTTCGGCCGGCGCGTCATGATCCGCAACTCGCTGATCGCCGCCGTCGTGGCCTCGGTCGCACCCGGCATCGTCCTGTTCCGTGGACTGGCTCCGGAGGGCGAGAACCCGGTGGCCCTCCTCGAGGAGACCATGTGGACGCAGGGCATGCGTCTTGCCCACGATCCCGAGGGAACGCCGATCCGTGCTGCCGACGTCACACTCGGCTCTGCGGTGCACGTGATTCCCGAAGCCCTCGCCGCACTCGGCCATTCGGAGGGTTACCTCGAGGCCAAGGCCAAGGCCATCGTGCTGCTCATGCGCCTGCTGCCCGAAGACCTCGTCGAGACGCCGGAGAAGGCCGACTGGTCCTACGACGGCATCGTCGCCTACTCGAAGGTGTGCACCCACGTGGGTTGCCCCGTCGCGCTGTACGAGCAGCAGACACACCACCTGCTGTGCCCCTGCCACCAGTCGCAGTTCGACGTGGCGAACGGCGCCGCCGTCATCTTCGGCCCCGCCGCGCGACCCCTGCCGCAGCTGCCGATCACCATCGACGATGAGGGATACCTGGTCGCCCGCAGCGACTTCACCGAACCCGTCGGGCCGAGCTTCTGGGAGCGCCATTGAGTACGTCAACTCACCCCACCGAGAACCTCACCCAGGAGCCGGCCGTCAAAGAGAACCTGACCACGGTTCCGACCGGTAAGGACGGCAAGCCCCTGGGCGGCCGCTTCATCGGCGCCACCGCGAACTACATCGACGAGCGCACCAGTCTGTCCGGCTTCGTGAAGGAGCTGGGTCGCAAGATCTTCCCCGACCACTGGTCGTTCATGCTCGGCGAGATCGCGCTGTGGAGCTTCGTCGTCATCCTGCTGTCGGGAACGTTCCTGACGTTCTTCTTCCAGGCGTCGATGGTGCCCACCCACTACACGGGCGCGTACCTCCCCATGCGCGGCGTCGAGATGTCCGCCGCACTGGAATCTTCGCTGGCCATCTCGTTCGATATCCGCGGAGGACTTCTCGTCCGGCAGATCCACCACTGGGCCGCGCTCGTCTTCGTCGCCGGCATCGGCGTGCACATGCTCCGCATCTTCTTCACCGGCGCATTCCGCAAGCCTCGCGAGCTGAACTGGGTGATCGGGTTCGTCCTGTTCATCCTGGCGATGGCCGAGGGCTTCACCGGGTACTCCCTTCCCGATGACCTGCTCTCCGGCAACGGTCTGCGCATCATCGACGGGATGATCAAGGGCATCCCGCTGATCGGCACCTGGACGTCGTTCCTGCTGTTCGGCGGTGAATTCCCTGGCGTGGCGATCGTGGGCCGTCTCTACACCCTCCACATCCTGCTGCTGCCGGCGATCCTCGTCGGTCTGATCGTGCTGCACCTCATGCTGATGGTGATCAACAAGCACACTCAGTTCGCCGGTCCCGGCCGCAAGAACAGCAACGTCGTCGGCTACCCGATGATGCCGGTGTACATGTCGAAGATGGGCGGGTTCCTGTTCATCACGTTCGGCGTGATCGTCCTGATCGCCTCGCTGTTCACGATCAACCCGATCTGGAACTACGGCCCCTACGACCCGTCCCCGGTGTCCGCCGGGACCCAGCCGGACTGGTACATCGGCTTCGCCGACGGTGCGCTCCGGCTCGTGCCGCCGGGCTGGGAGTTCGTCTTCCTGGACCGCACCTGGTCGTTCAACATCCTCGTGCCGTTGGTCATCATCGGCGTGTTCATCGTCGCGGTGCTGCTCTACCCCTTCCTCGAGGCGTGGATCACCGGAGACAAGCGCGAACACCACATCGCGCAGCGTCCCCGCAACGCCGCGACGCGCACGGCCATCGGTGCCGCCGGAGTCACCTTCTACGCGGTGCTCTGGGCCGCGGCATCCTCGGACATCATCGCAACGCACTTCCACCTCACGATGGAAGGCGTCATCCACGGCTTGCAGGCGCTCCTGTTCCTCGGGCCGGTGATCGCCTACTTCGTGACGAAGCGCATCTGCATCGCGCTGCAGAAGAAGGACCGCGAGATCGCCCTGCACGGCTACGAGTCCGGTCGCATCGTCCGCCTTCCCGGTGGCGAGTACATCGAGGTCCACCAGCCGGTGGATGAGTACGAGCGCTGGAAGCTCGTCGACAACGACAACTACGAGCCTCTCGTCGTGCGACCGAACGCCAAGGGACGCATCCCCTGGTACGAGAACATCCGTGCGGTGCTGTCGCGCACGCTGTTCGAGGATCGTCTCGCCCCGCTCACGCAGTCCGAACTCGACGCGGCAGCAGTGCACCAGCACCACGAGCTGGAGCACATCGCCACGGAGGAAGACGCCGAGATCCAGGCCGCGCACGATCGCGCGGGAGTCCCGGATGCTCCGCGGGTGCCGATCGACGACGGGCACAGCTCGGAGACCGCGGTTCGCCCGTCCAACGTGATCGTCTCCGATGACGGCACGAAGAAGCCGCGCAACCGTGAGAAGGAGCGCGGCTCCTAACGAGTCGACGACTTTGGTGCCCCGGCACGACACCCTCGCGTGTTCGTGCCGGGGCATCGTCGTTTCACGCGCGCGGAACGCGGCAGGATTCCGACGAACGCTGACCGGCCGGTCCCGCGCCCGGTATCCCCCGCCCCGTAGCGTGAAGGAATGACCGATGCGCTTTCGTACTTCGCCGCCAAGCTCGCCCACGAGACCGACGCCTCCGACGTGTACGCGGCCCGGCGAGCCGGCGCACAGTTCGTGCTCGTCGACGTGCGCAGCGACGAGGCCTGGGCCCAAGGACGCGTGGCCGGAGCCCTCCACATGCGGCGGCAGGACATCGTTCACCGCGCGCCGGCCGAGCTCGATCCGAGCGTCCCGGTCGTCGTCTACTGCTGGAGTCCGGGATGCAACGCGGGCACCAAGGCCGCAATCGAGTTCGCGGCGCTCGGCTATTCGGTCAAGGAGATGATCGGCGGCTACGAGTACTGGCTGCGCGAGGGCCAGCCGACCGAGAATGACGAGGGCGCACTGCCCCGTGTGTTCGACGAGCGGGTGATGGTCGTTCGCGCACCGGTCGGTGGCTGAGCTCTACGCCGACTCGAGTTCCTCACAGAACCGCTCGGCCGCCGCGCCGTAGAAGGATGCGTGACGGCCCGCCGTCGCGTCGACGGCGATCGCCACGTCGCAGACCACGGCGGTCACGTTGTCTCTCGTCCCCGCCTCCAGCGCGAGGGAGACCACCCCCGCTGCGGCCGCTTCGGGCGATGAGGCGCTGTGCAGCACGCGCTCCAGCTCGAGTTCGGGAAGATAGTCCGTCACACCGTCGCTGCACAAGAGCCAGCGATCGCCGACCAGCGGATCCCTGCTCAGGACGGTGACCGTGTCATCCTCAGCCCCGCCCAGAGACGCAGTGATCATGTTGCGACGAGGGTGGGATGCCGCGGCCTCTGCGGCGATCAACCCGTGATCCAGGAGGGCCTGCACGTACGAATCGTCCCGCGTCTCGCGTGTGAGCACACCCTCCCGCAGAAGGTAGGCGCGGGAGTCGCCGGTGTGGGCCAGCAGCAGCCCGCCGCTCTCGGTGACGAAGAGTCCCGTGAGGGTGGTCGCCATGCCGCGCAGCGAGGCGTCGCGTTCGGTGTGGGCCCGCAGGTCCCAGTTCGCTTCACGGATGCGCACAGCGAGGTCCTCGGCATCCCGAACGATGAACGTCCCGGCCACGAGCCGATGCACCAGCGCAGCCGAGGCGAGGTCGCCGGAGGGTCCCCCGCCCACGCCGTCCGCCACCGCCGCGCCCCAGGGCGCGGTGAACGCGGCGTCCTGGTTGACCGCGCGGTGTTCGCCGACGTCGGAGACGGCGGCGGCCTTCAACAGGACCGCCGCCGCTCCGGAGCGATCAGTGCGCGAAGTATCCGCGGTAATACTCGTAAACCCAACCGACGATCGCGATCATGAACACGCCGAGCCCGATCGGCATCAGCCAGGTGCCGATGGCCAGACCGAGAATGGCGAGCGCAGCCGAGAAGGCCAGGACGATGGGCCACCAGGACCACGGGCTGAACTCACCGAGTTCGGGGTCACCGTCGTCGATGTCGGATGTGAGGATGTCCTCGGGAAGCTCCCCGCCCTGGGCCTTGTGCACGCGTCCGATGTAGAAGGCGATCAGCGCGGACATCAGGGCGCCGAAGAGCAGAGCGATCGTGCCCACCCACTCGATGGCGCTGTACCAGGGGATGTTCGGATGCGCGACGATGTTCCACACGGTGTACGTCACCGTCACGAGCAGGAAGAACGCCCCGAGCAACCACCACAGGCCGGTGTTCGTACGCATCTACTTGACCTCTCCCTCGGCGAGATCCACGACCGGGGTCGATGGGGCGTCCTTCGCGGGTCCGACGCCGACGGGTACCCCGGCTTCGGGGTGGTTCAGATCGAACGCGGGACGCTCGCTGCGGATCCGCGGGATCGACGTGAAGTTGTGCCGCGGCGGGGGGCAGGATGTCGCCCACTCCAGCGAGGCGCCGTAGCCCCACGGGTCGTTCACGGTCACCTTCGGCGCCTTGCGCGCGGTGATCCACACGTTGAACAGGAACGGGATCATCGACGCACCGAGGATCATCGCCCCCACCGTGGAGACCTGGTTCTCCCACAGCCAGTCGTCGGCAGCGGAGTAGTCGGCGTAGCGACGAGCCATGCCATCCACGCCCAGCCAGTGCTGGACGAGGAACGTCATGTGGAAGCCGATGAACAGCATCCAGAAGTGCACGTATCCGATGCGCTCGTTCAGCATCTTGCCCGTCCACTTCGGCCACCAGAAGTAGAAGCCGGCGAACATCGCGAACACCACCGTGCCGAACACGACGTAGTGGAAGTGCGCGACGACGAAGTAGGTGTCAGAGATGTGGAAGTCCAGCGGAGGTGACGCGAGGATCACACCGGTCAGACCGCCGAAGACGAACGACACCAGGAAGCCGAGGGCGAAGAGCATGGGTGTCTCGAACGTGACGGATCCTCGCCACATCGTGCCGATCCAGTTGAAGATCTTCACACCCGTGGGCACCGCGATCAGCATCGTCATCAGCGCGAAGAACGGCAGCAGCACCGCGCCGGTGACATACATGTGGTGGGCCCAGACCGCGACCGAGAGCGCCGCGATCGCGATCGTGGCGTACACGAGCGTCTTGTAGCCGAAGATCGGCTTGCGGCTGAAGACCGGGAAGATCTCCGAGACGATGCCGAAGAACGGCAGCGCGATGATGTACACCTCGGGGTGTCCGAAGAACCAGAACAGGTGCTGCCAGAGCAGCACGCCGCCGTTCGCCGGGTCGTAGATGTGCGCCCCCAGGACGCGGTCGGCCGCGGCCGCCAGGATTGCGGCCGCAAGGACCGGGAACGCCATCAGGATCAGGATGCTGGTGACCAGCGTGTTCCAGGTGAAGATCGGCATCCGCCACATCGTCATGCCAGGAGCACGCATCGTGATGATGGTGGTGATGAAGTTCACGGCACCGAGGATCGTGCCGAAACCGCTCATTCCCAGGCCCAGCATCCAGAGATTGCCGCCTACCCCTGGTGAGAACGTGGCATTCGCGAGCGGTTGATACGCGAACCAGCCGAAGGACGCGGCGCCCTGCGGGGTCAAGAAGCCGGAGACCGCGATGATCGATCCGAACAGGAAGAGCCAGAATGCGAATGCGTTCAGCCGAGGGAAGGCCACATCAGGTGCGCCGATCTGCAGCGGCATGATCACGTTCGCGAACCCGGCGAACAGTGGCGTGGCGAACATCAGCAGCATGATCGTGCCGTGCATCGTGAACAGCTGGTTGTACTGCTCCTTGGTCGGCACGATCTGCATGCCGGGCTCGAAGAGCTCGGCACGGATGATCAGTGCCATCACCCCGCCCAGCATGAAGAACAGCACCGACGCGATCAGGTACATGTACCCGATCGTCTTGTGGTCGGTGGAGGTGATCCACTTGACGACGATGTTGCCCTTCTGCTCAGTGCGCGATGCACTCAGCAGAGCGGCCTGACGAGGGGGCAGGGTCGTCGGGCGACCCGGCGTGTTGTCCTGCAGCGGAAGTGTCGTCGCCATGGTCAGTCGCCTTCCTCGCGCTCTTGTGCGCCGGTGCCCGGGTAATTGCCGAGCCTGTCGTATGCGTCATTGATGTCGCCGGTCTGGCCCGCGGAGCGCAGCGTCTCGAGGTAGTCCTCGTATTCGGCATCGCTGACCACCTTGACGTTGAAGAGCATCGCGGAGTGGTACTCGCCACACAGTTCGGCGCACTTTCCTGCGTACGTTCCTTCACGCGTCGGCGTGAACGACCAATAGTTGTCGCGGCCGATGTACATGTCCTTCTTGTACAAGAAGTCGATGACCCAGAACGAGTGGATGACGTCGCGGGACTGCAAGAGGAGCTTCACGGTCTTGTCGACGGGCAGGTAGAGCGTCGGAAGCTTTTCCTGGTCGACGTCGCCGTTCGCAGCCGGCTGGGCCTGGACGCCCATCGTCCAGACGGCGTCGGCGCCGTCCTCGTCCTCGCCGTTGTACTGGAAGTCCCATGCCCACTGCTTGCCGATCGCGACGATCGACACGTCCGGGTCCTCGGTCTGCGTCTCCAGAATGGTCTGGTCCCGCGCGGTGAACGCGAAGAATCCGACCACCAGGATGAGCGGCACGACCGTGTAGAAGATCTCGATCGGCATGTTGTAGCGCAGCTGAACCGGCAGGCCGACCTGGCCCTTGCGACGCCGGTACGCGATCGCCGCCCAGCCCATCAGACCCCACGTGACGAGGCCGACGACGAGCAGGACGATCCAGGAGTTCACCCAGAGTCCCGCGATCATGTCGGTGCGGTTGGTGACCGGTGTGCCGTCTTCGACGAAACCGGGAAGGAAGCCATGCAGTTCGGTCGGGGTGCACCCGGCAAGGACTGCTGCCGAGGCGATTCCGATGGGGAGACCTGCCCAGCGGAGGCGGCGTTTCGAGGGCACGGTGCACCTTTCCGGGTCGCGATTGTGACGTTGCCAGTCTAGAGCAACCTCACAACGGATTCCGGCCAACCGTCCAGGTTGACCGGTCGCCGCCGGGCGCGAAACAGACCCGGCGCTCGATGAGCGGCGGGCCTGAAACGGATAGCGCAGTGGTCAGTGGAAGCTGTCGCCGCAGGCGCAGCTGCCCGCAGCATTGGGGTTGTCGATCGTGAACCCCTGCTCTGCGATGGTGTCCTTGAAATCGATGTTGGCGCCGTCCAGGTACGGAACGCTCATGTCGTCGATGATGACCTCGACGCCGTCGAAGTCGACCGTCTTGTCGCCGTCGAGATAGCGCTCGTCGAAGTACAGCTGGTAGATCAGGCCGCTGCAGCCGCCCGGCTGGACGGCCACGCGCAGGCGCAGGTCGTCTCGACCCTCCTGGGCGAGGAGACTCTTCACCTTGAGCGCAGCGGCTTCGGTGAGCCCGACGCCGTGGGCGCGGACGGTCTGGTCGGTCGACAGTGCAGTGTCGGTCATGGCACTCCTCCGGACAGGCCGCTGATGCGGCGGGGTTTGACACGATTCTACGCCCGCGGACCGGCACGGGGCTCCGAGCGCGCTGCGTACGGTCCGTTTCAGGCGGCGGGCGCCGTGCGGGCGTCGAGTTTCTCGAGCAGCAGCGCCTCGGCGAGGACGGCGTTGCGGAACGTCTCCAGGTGCAATGACTCGTTGGGACTGTGTGCGCGCGAGTGGGGGTCTTCGACGCCCGTGACGAGAATCTGGGCCTCCGGGAATTCGCGGATCAGGTCGGCGATGAAAGGGATCGAGCCGCCGACGCCGATCTGCACCGGCGCGACCTCATACGCCTCGTGCAACGACTCGAGAGCTGTTTCGACTGCCCACCCGCTGGTGTCGACGAGGAACGCGTCGCCGTAGTCCTGATCGATGAAGGTGAGCTGCGCGCCGAAGGGCGCGTGCGCGCGCAGGTGCGCCTCGATCGCCGCGTAGGCCTCACGTGCCGGCTGGCCAGGAGCGACGCGGGCGCTGACCACGACCGACACCGACGGGCTGAGGGTGTTGGATGCGTTCGCGACGGTCGGCGCGTCGATCCCGGTGACGGTGATCGACGGCTTGTTCCAGATGCGACTGAGGATCGGCCCTCGCCCCACCGGGCTGACGCCCGCCGGCAGACCCGCCTCGTCGCGCAGCGTCTCTTCGCTGTACTCCGGCGTCTCGGCATCCCGTTCGGTCAATCCGTCCACCGCCACGGCGCCGTCGGCGTCCCACAGCGTGGCGAGCAGCGTCACCGTGGCCATCATGGCGTCCGGCACCGCTCCCCCGAACATGCCGGAGTGCGAAGCGTGATCCAGGGTGCGCACGGTGAGGGTGAAGCGCGTGTTGCCGCGCAACGACACGGTCAGCGCGGGAGTGCGCGCATCCCAGTTGCCCGAATCGGCCACGACGATCACATCGGCGCGCAGCGCGTCGGCGTTGTCCGAGAGGAACTGCGCGAAGGAGCGCGATCCTGCCTCCTCCTCGCCCTCGATGAAGAGTGCGACCCCGAGGTCGAAGTCGTCTCCGAGCGCTTCTTTCACGGCGCGGAGCGCCGCGACGTGGGCCATGACGCCGGCTTTGTCGTCGGCGGCGCCCCGGCCGTACAACCGGCCGTCGCGGACGGTCGGAGCGAACGGCTCGGACTCCCAGAGCGACTCGTCACCGACCGGCTGCACGTCGTGGTGCGCGTACAGCAGAATCGTCGGCCGCCCATTGCGCGCCGTCCGCGTCGCCAGCACCGCGGGGTGGCCGATCTCATCCGTGCCGGGTATCGCGGCGCGACGGATCTCGACGCTTTCGAACAGCCCCAGATCCTCGACCAGCGCGGCGACGGCTTCGGCGCTTCGCTGCACTTCAGCGCCGTCGAAGCCGGGGAAGGCGATCGATGGGATGCGGACGAGGGCGCCGAGGTCGGCGAGGGCGGCGGGGATGCCGGATGCGGCGGCATCGCGCACAGCATCCTGTCGGGTCAGCTCAGTGGTCATGCGGGTAATCTTAAGGTGCTTCCCGATCGAGACTCTGAGGTTCCACGTGGCCAAGACACCCGCAGCCCCCGTCCCCGCTGACGCGTCGGCCGACATGACCAGTGGCAAGGGACGCGCGACGCCGACCCGCGCCCAGCAGGAGGCCGCCCGCAGGCGCCCACTCGTGGCTGACACGAAGGAAGCGAAGGCCCGCGCGAAGGCCGACATGGCCGCTCAGCGCGAAAAGGCCCGTGCGGGCATGGCAGCCGGTGACGACAAGTACCTGCCCGTTCGCGACAAGGGTCCGCAGCGCAAGTTCGTGCGCGATTACATCGACTCCGGCTGGCACATCGGCGAAGGGGTCATGCCCGCGATGGTGCTCGTGATCCTTGCGACCTTCGTCCCGATCCCGGCCGTCCAGTACTACTCGTTCATCGGCCTGTGGATCTTCGTCCTGTTCGTGATCGGCGACATGATCATCACGTCCATCCGGGTCAAGAAGGCTGCGCGTCAGAAGTTCGGCGCCGACCGCATCGAGAAGGGCCTCGGCTGGTACGGGGCGATGCGCATCATCCAGATGCGGTTCATGCGTCTGCCCAAGCCGCAGGCCAAGCGTGGGCAGCGGCCCGCCTAGAGACCGGGCGAGGCCAGTCCGCGGTTGATCTGACGCGCCCAGAGCGGGCCGCGGTACAGAAACGCCGTGTAGCCCTGCACCAGGGTGGCCCCGGCATCCAGCCGTTCGCGCACGTCTGCCGCGGTCTCGATACCGCCCGCGGAGATCACCGCGAACTCGGGCGGCACCGTCGCTCTGACCAGGCGCAGCACCTCCACGGCGCGGGCTTTGAGGGGCGCTCCGGACAGGCCGCCCGCTCCGGCCGCGGCGACGATCGCGGGGTCGGTCCGCAGCGCCGTCCGTGCGATGGTCGTGTTCGTCGCTATGAGGCCGGACAGGCCGAGGTCCACTGCGAGTCGCGCGACCGCCTCGACCTCCTCGTCGGGCAGGTCGGGTGCGATCTTGACGAGCAGGGGCGTCGCGCCCGCCGCCACCCGCACCGCTTCCAGAAGCGGCCGGAGCGTCTCGACGGCCTGCAAGCCGCGCAGGCCCGGCGTGTTCGGTGACGACACGTTGACCACGAGGTAGTCGGCGAGCGGGGCGAGCAGCGTCGCGCTGCGGACGTAGTCCGCCACAGCGTCGGCGACATCGACCACACGGCTCTTGCCGATGTTGACACCGACGACGGCACGACGGGATCGGCGTCGGAGCCTCGCCAGGCGCTTCGCCGCCACTTCGGCGCCCTGGTTGTTGAAGCCCATCCGGTTGATGACCGCCCGGTCGGGGATCAGTCGGAACAGGCGGGGCCGCGCGTTGCCGTCCTGCGGGATCGCCGTGACGGTGCCGACCTCGACGTGACCGAAACCGAGGGCATGCAGACCCTGGGCGGCATGCACGTCCTTGTCGAACCCGGCGGCCACCCCGAACGGCGACTCGAAGGTCAGGCCCAGCGCGTGCGTCCTCAGTCCCGGTGCGGGGCGCGTCAGGGCGCGCGCGACCCAGGAGAAGGGCGGGATGCCGAGGACTCGGATCACGATCACCGCGGCGTGGTGGGCCGATTCGGGATCCATGCGCGCGAGGACGGTCCGGAAGAGGAGGGGATACATCGCCCCCAGGCTATCGGCTTGCGGCGGTCCGTCAGGATTCTGCGGGAGCCGCCGTCTCGACCCGGGCGTGATCGTCACGGAGCTGTCCGATCGCCGATTCGAAGTCCTCGAGCGAGTCGAACGCCTGATAGACGCTCGCAAAACGCAGGTACGCGACCTCGTCGAGCTCGCGCAGCGGGCCGAGAATGGCCAACCCGATCTCGTTCGTGTCGACCTGCGCCGATCCGGTCTGCCGCACGGCCTCTTCGACCTTCTGCGCCAGCACCGCCAGGTCTCCCTCGGTGACCGGTCTCCCCTGGCAGGCTTTGCGGACACCCGACATGACCTTTTCGCGACTGAACGGTTCGATGACGCCGGACCTCTTGATGACGTTCAGGCTCGCCGTCTCGATCGTGGAGAATCGCCCGCCGCACTCCGGGCACTGACGGCGGCGGCGGATGCTGAGACCATCGTCGCTGGTACGCGAATCGATGACCCGGGAATCGGGGTGGCGACAGAACGGGCAATGCATGGCCTGGACAGACTACGCCACCGCGCTACGGACGAGGCTGCGGCTCGAAGCGCGCCTCGACGGCCTCGCCGTGTGCGGGCAGGTCTTCTGCCTGCGCGAGCGTGACGACGGCCTCACGGACCTGCGCGAGGGCGGCGCGGTCGTACTCGATGATCTGCTGCGGACGCAGGAACGTCGCCGCCGACAGCCCCGCGGCGTAGCGCGCCTGTCCGCCGGTGGGCAGCACGTGGTTGCTGCCGGCCAGATAGTCGCCGAGACTCACCGGTGAATCCGGCCCGACGAACACCGCACCGGCATGGACGAACGCGGCCGGATCGGGGGCGGCGAGATGAAGTTCGAGGTGCTCGGGCGCGTAGGCGTTGCTGAACGCGGTCGCCGCGGCCAGGTCGTCCACGAGCACGATCGCTGACTGGGGACCGGAGAGTGCAGCCGCGACGCGCTCAGCGTGGCGGGTGCGGGCGGCGCGTGGTGCGATCTCGCGGGCGACCGCTGCGGCGAGCGACTCGGATGCCGTCACCAGCACGGCGGAGGCTTGCTCATCGTGCTCGGCCTGACTGATGAGGTCGGCGGCGACCAGACGGGGGTCGGCGGTGTCGTCGGCGACGATGAGGATCTCGGTGGCGCCGGCCTCGGCATCCGTCCCCACCACGCCGGCAACAGCGCGTTTGGCGGCGGCGACGAAGTTGTTTCCGGGACCGGTGACCACATCCACCGGGTCGAGCCCGAGGCTTGCCACGCCGTGCGCGAATGCGCCGATCGCGCCGGCGCCGCCCATGGCATACACCTCTTCGACCCCGAGGAGTCGCGCGGCGGCGAGGATGACCGGATGCACCCTCCCGTCGTGCGCACGCTGCGGAGGCGAGGCGAGCGCGATCTGCGCAACGCCCGCCACCTGCGCGGGCACGACGTTCATGACCACGCTGGACGGGTACACGGCCTTGCCGCCGGGCACGTACAGCCCGACCCGCCGGACCGGCTGCCAGCGCTGCAGCACGCGCGCGCCCGGACCGAGCTCGGTGACCGTTGCGGGCGGGATCTGCGCGGCGGACGCGAGCCGCACGCGCGCGATCGCCTCTTCCAGCGCGGCGCGGACGAGCGGGTCGAGGCCCGCCAAGGCTTCGTCAAGATGGGCGGTCGGCACGCGGATGGCATGATCGCGGGCCGCGTCGAACCGGTCGGCCTGCTCCCGCAGCGCGTCTTCACCGCGAGCGGCGACGTCCGCGACGAGGCTCGCGGCGATGGCGAGGGCTTCTTCGCGGGCGGCGGTGGCGCGCGGAACGGCGGCGAGGAGTTCAGCCGGCGAGAAGGCGCGACCGCGGAGGTCGATCGTGCGGAGCATTCCTTTACGGTATCGCGAACGGCGACGGGCTCTCAGCCGCGCATCACGCCGGACACGTCGTGCAGGTAGCCGACGCGGCCGTCCTCGTGCCGGACGACGAAGACCTCGCCGCGATCCTCGAGTACGAGCGCCCACGCCGTCGGACCGACGCGGAAGATCGGGACACCGCGCTCGTCCTGCACGTCACGCTCTTCGGGCGCAAGCGCCCAGAACGCCTGGTGGCTGGGATGCGGCTCGTACTCGGTGATCTCGGACACTTCTTCGACGGGTTCGAAAGTGTCACGCGCGTGCGCCGGCGCCCATGCGTCCGGCTCGGCCGAGCCCTGCGGGGCAGAGCCCTGGTCGGTGTTCAGCGGCTCGGTGTACGACGTGTCTGCGTAGGAGGTGTCGGTGTACGGCGAGTCGGCGTACACCGAGTCGGGATAGCCCGTCTCGGCGTACCCGGTCGCCCCCGGCGCACCGGAATCACTGCCCTCGGTCTGCGCGGTCGGCGTGCGTTCGCGCGCGGGCCGAGGCGCGACCGGGCGGATCGGACGGGCGTTGCGGTGCGCGGCGATTTCGCGGCGCCCGGCGAAGTCTTCGGACAGCGGGGGGATGAAGGGTGCGACGACGGTGAGCAGGACTCCGGCGAGCATCAGGAAGAACTCGACCCAGACCACCCAGCCGTAGATCCAGACGCTGGATTCCACAGCCACCGCGACGTTGCGCCACAGCAGGGTCAGCCAGACGACGGCGGACACCGAGAACGCCACCGACGCGAACTGGTCGATCCCGAGTGAGCCCACGCGCCGGATCCCATCGGGCGAGAACCGCCGCAAGACGATCAGGAACACGGCGACGGTCGGCAGACCGATCGTGAGGACCCAGTCCAGCCCGTTGGTCCATACCGATCCGCCGAAGAGGAGTTGTGCCATCGCCTGCTCGCTGGCGATCGAGAAGAACGACACGACGAAGGCGATGAGCCAGACTCCGACGAGCGCGACCTCCCGCACCGAGAAGGGGCCGACACCGTACTGCGGCTTCTCCGCGGGCGCCGTATCGACGGTCTCGGGTTCAGTACTCTCGCCCACTTGGTCGTCAGTCACGATGATCCTTTCCTGCCGCTGTCGCGGCGCGCGTCGAGGCGATCCTACCGGCGGCTCGCCAGATGGCAATGAGACTGCGACGGCTCGGCGAGGCATCGATGCCGGCTCGGCGGATCGCCGCGCTGAGGATTCAGCCGAGGCACTGCGGACCCAGAAGACCCTTCAATTCGCCGTAGAGATCCGCCGTCACCCGCACGGGGTGCGGCACGTCGAACACCTTCGCCGCGTTGCCTCTGTGCAGCCGGAGGGTCACCTCTGTGGAGCCTCGATGCCGATTCAGGACCTGCGCCAGCTCGAGAACGAGTCCCTCTGTGGCCCGGTGCTCGGGAATGACCAGGACGAGGGGGCCCGAAGCGTCCACCGAACCGAGGTCCGGCGAGACGGCCGAGACGGCGTGCAGATTGAGACCGTCGTCGCGACGGGAGATGCGGCCGCGGACGACGAGGATCGAATCGGCTTGCAGCATGGACTGGAACTCGGTGTAGGTCTTGCCCATGAACATCACCGTGACCTCGCCGTCGAAGTCCTCGACGGTGATCAGCCCATACGGGTTGCCGCTGGATTTGGCGACGCGATGCTGAACGCTGGTCACCAGGCCGGCGACGGTGACCTGCTCGCCGTCGGCCAGGTCCTCCGAGGCGAGAAGATCGTGGATACTGATGGACGCGTGCTTCGCGAGGGCGATCTCGAGTCCGGCAAGCGGGTGATCCGACACGTACAGCCCGAGCATCTCGCGCTCGAAGGCGAGTTTGTCCTTCTTCGTCCACTCCGGACGATCAGGGACCTTCGCCGGCATCGGCTCCTCGGTCTGGTCGTACAGGCTGTCGAAGTCGAATCCGATCGCACCGGTCGCGGCTTTGCGCTTGACTTCGACGGCCGCCTCCGCGGCATCCTCGTGGATCTCCATCAGCGCCCGGCGTGTCGCTCCGAGTGAGTCGAACGCACCGGCCTTGATCAGGGACTCGACCGTGCGCTTGTTCGCGACGTGGATCGGCACCTTCGTGAGGAAGTCGTGGAAGGAGGCGAACGGCTCGTCCTGGCGTGAGGACACGATGGAATCGACCACGTTCGTGCCGACGTTGCGGACGGCGCCCAGGCCGAAACGGATGTCCTCTTCGACGGCGGCGAAGTATCGGATCGAATGGCCGACGTCGGGAGGAAGAACCTTGATGCCCATACGGCGGCACTCGTTCAGATATACCGCGAGCTTGTCCTTGGCATCGCCGACGCTGGTCAGCAGCGCCGCCATGTACTCAGCGGGGTAATGCGCCTTGAGGTACGCCGTCCAGTAGGCGATGAGGCCGTAGGCGGCGGAGTGCGCCTTGTTGAACGCGTAGTCCGAGAACGGAAGCAGGATGTCCCAGAGCGTCTTGACCGCGGCATCCGAGTATCCGTTCGCGCGCATGCCCGCGTGGAAGCCCTCGTACTGCTTGTCCAGTTCGGACTTCTTCTTCTTTCCCATCGCGCGGCGCAGGATGTCCGCCTGGCCGAGGCTGAATCCGGCCACGCGCTGGGCGATCGCCATCACCTGCTCCTGATAGATGATCAGGCCGTAGCTGGTGTCGAGGATGTTCCCGAGGGGCTCTTCGAGTTCCGGGTGGATCGGTGTGATCGCCTGCTGGTTGGTCTTGCGCAACGCGTAGTTGATGTGCGAGTTCGCGCCCATGGGGCCGGGCCGGTAGAGCGCGATCACCGCCGAGATGTCTTCGAAGTTGTCGGGCTTCATCAGCCGCAGCAGGCTGCGCATCGGCCCGCCGTCGAGCTGGAACACCCCGAGCGTGTCACCGCGTGAGAGCAGCTCGTACGAGTCCGCGTCATCGAGGGCGAGATCCTCGAGCACGAGCGTCTCGCCACGGTTCGCGGCGATGTTATCCAGCGCGTCGTCGATGATCGTGAGGTTGCGCAGCCCGAGGAAGTCCATCTTGATGAGGCCGAGGGCCTCGCACGCCGGGTAGTCGAACTGCGTGACGATCTGCCCGTCCTGCTCCCGCTTCATGATCGGGATGATGTCGATCAGCGGCTCGCTGGACATGATGACGCCGGCGGCGTGCACGCCCCACTGTCTCTTGAGGTTCTCGATGCCCACGGCCGCGTCGAACACGGTCTTCGCCTCGGGGTCCGTCTCGATCAGTGCCCGGAATTCGGAGGCCTCTTTGAATCGAGGGTGCTTCGTGTCGAACATGCCCTCGAGTGGCATGTCCTTTCCCATCACGGCCGGCGGCATGGCTTTGGTGAGCCGCTCGCCCATGCTGAACGGGAAGCCGAGCACACGGCCTGCGTCCTTGAGCGCCTGCTTGGCCTTGATGGTGCCGTAGGTGACGATCTGAGCGACCCGCTCGTCGCCGTACTTCTGGGTGACGTACTGGATCACCTCGCCGCGGCGACGGTCGTCGAAGTCGATGTCGAAGTCGGGCATCGACACGCGGTCGGGGTTAAGGAACCGCTCGAAGAGCAATCCGTGCTGCAGCGGGTCGAGGTCGGTGATCCGCATCGCGTACGCGGCCATCGAACCGGCACCGGATCCGCGGCCGGGACCCACGCGGATGCGGTTCTCCTTCGCCCAGTTGATGAAGTCGGCGACGACCAGGAAGTACCCCGGGAAGCCCATCTGGACGATGACATCGGTCTCGAAGTCGGCCCGTGCACGCACCTCCGCGGAGATGCCAGCGGGATAGCGGACGTGAAGACCCCGCTCGACCTCCTTCACGAACCAGCTCTGCTCGGTCTCGCCCGCGGGGACCGGGTAGCGCGGCATGTAGTTCGCACTGGTGTCGAAGCTGACCTCGGCCCGCTCGGCGATCGCCAGTGTGTTGTCGCACGCCTCGGGGTTGTCGCGGAAGATGTGCCGCATCTGCGCCGGTGTCTTGAGGTAGAACTCCTCACCCTCGAATTTGAAGCGCTTGGGGTCGTCCAGGGTCGAACCGGACTGCACGCACAGGAGCGCCGCGTGGCTCTTCGCGTCGTGCTGATGCGTGTAGTGCAGGTCGTTGGTCGCGAGGAGCGGCAGATCGAGTTCCTTCGCCAGGCGCATCAGGTCGCTCATCGTGCGCCGCTCGATGTCGATCCCGTGATCCATGACCTCGGCGTAGAAGTTGTCCTTGCCGAAGATGTCTTGGAACTCGGCGGCCGCCGCCTTGGCCGCGTCGTATTGACCCAAGCGGAGCCGGGTCTGCACTTCGCCGCCGACGCAGCCCGTGGTGGCGATGACGCCCTTGGCATAGGTCTGGAGCAGTTCGCGGTCGATCCGCGGCTTGAAGTAGTACCCCTCGAGCGAAGCGTACGACGACATGCGGAACAGGTTGTGCAGACCCTCGTTGCTCTCCGCCAGCAGCGTCATGTGCGTGTACGCACCGGAGCCCGAGACGTCGTCGTCGTTCTGGTCGGGACTCCCCCACCGCACGCGCGCCTTGTCTGCTCGATGCGTCCCGGGCGTGACGTACGCCTCCATACCGATGATCGGCTTGATGCCGGCCTCGGTCGCGGTCTTGTAGAAGTCAAAGGCGCCGAACGTGTTCCCGTGGTCGGTGACGGCGATCGCCGGCATCCCCTGCTTGGTGGCTTCGTCGATCAGCGGTTTGACACGCGCCGCGCCATCGAGCATCGAGTATTCACTGTGCACATGAAGGTGAACGAAGGAATCTGCTGACACCTGTCGAGACTACCCGCGGCCACCGACGACCGGCCCCGAGCACGCCGCACTCGCGTCCGGAAGGAGGCGGCGTCTCACCCCGGACGCGCACCTCGCCGCTACTCGTCGCGGAGCACCTCGAGTGCGTGCGCGAGATCGTCCGGGTACTCGGATGTGAACGTCACCCAATCGCCGGTCGCAGGGTGCGCGAACGACAACTCCCGCGCGTGCAGCCACTGCCGGGTCAGGCCCAGCCGGGCGGCCAGGGTCGGATCGCTCCCGTAGAGCGGATCGCCGACGCACGGATGCCGGTGTGCGGCCATGTGAACGCGGATCTGGTGAGTTCTGCCGGTCTCCAGGTGGATCTCCAGCAACGCCGCGCGCGGAAACGCCTCCAGCGTCTCGTAGTGCGTGACCGAGTCTTTGCCGTCGGGTGTGACGGCGAACTTCCACGAATGCGAGGGATGCCGCCCGATGGGCGCGTCGATCGTCCCCGCCAGCGGATCGGGGTGTCCCTGCACCACGGTGTGATAGATCTTCTCGACCTCGCGCTCCTTGAAAGCGCGTTTGAGAGCGGTGTATGCACCCTCGGACTTCGCGACGACCATCAGCCCGCTCGTCCCGACGTCGAGCCGGTGGACGATGCCCTGCCGCTCGGCGGCTCCGGTCGTCGCGGTGTGGATGCCGCCGGCCGCGAGTGCTCCGAGCACCGTCGGGCCCTCCCAGCCGAGCGAGGGATGCGCGGCGACGCCCGTGGGCTTGTCGACGACGACGATGTCGTCGTCCTCGTACACGATCCCGAGGTCCGGCACGGCCAGTGCGACGACGCGCGGGCCTTCCTTCGGCGTCCACGACACCTCGAGCCACGAGCCCGCCCGCAGTCGATCCGACTTCGCCATCTCCCGGCCGTCCATCGCGACACCACCGGCCTCGGCCACTTCGGCGGCGAAGGTGCGCGAGAAGCCCAGCATCTTGGCCAGAGCGGCATCCACCCGCGTGCCGTCCAGCCCCTCCGGCACGGGGAGACTCCGGGACTCCATGTCAGCCGTCCGCGTCACGGCGTGGCTCGCGGGCCCGTGGCGCACCGGCATCCGGATCGGCCAGGGGAAATTCCTCGCCCTCGAATCCGACGACACCTCCACCGGGCGGGACTTCATCCCCTTCGCCGAGCAGCGTCTCGTCGTCCTTGCGCGCGTCGCGGGTGCCGTCCAGGTGCAGCCCGACGAGCACGAGGAGTGCCACGCCGATCATCATCGTCACGATGAAGATGTCGGCGACGTTGTAGATCGCCGGGTTCGTCCAGAACCACATCCACGGGGTGTTGATGAAGTCGATCACGTGACCGACCGCGAAGCCCGGCTCGCGGAACGTGCGATCGGTGAGATTGCCGAGCACTCCGCCGAGCAGGAGCCCCAGCACGACCGCCCACCACGGGGAGCGGACTCGTGTGACCGCCAGCCACACGATCACCGCGGCCACGGCCGCCAGAGCGATGGTGAAGATCCACGTGACGCCCTCGCCGAGCGAGAAGGCGGCACCGGGATTGCGCACCAGGTAGAAGCTCAGGAAGTCGCCCAGCACCTCGACCGCCTGCTGGGGCGGCAGGTTCTGAATCGCGAGGTACTTCGAGAACTGGTCGGCGGCCAGCACCAGCACCGCGAGAAGCGCGATGATGGTGCCGGCCGCCGCCTTGCGAAGGGGGGCTCGGCCTGTCAAAAGGCCGGCTTAGAGGCCGATGGCAGACACCGGGGTGGAACCCGACGTCGTGCCCGTGGTCTCGAGGTCGCGGAGCTTGCCCTCGATGTATCCGCGCAGCTGGGCGCGGTAGTCCCGCTCGAAGTTGCGCAGCTCGGTGATGCGGTTCTCGAGGATCGAGCGCTCCTTGTCGAGGCGGGCGATCTCTTCGCGACCCTTGGTCTCGGCATCCGAGACGATCGTCGCCGCCTGCGCCTGCGCGTCGGCGATGAGCTTGTCACGCTGGGCGATGCCCTCGGCGACGTGCTCGTCGTGGAGGCGCTGAGCGAGCTCGATGATGCCTGCGCTGGCGGCCGCGGGAGCAGTGCTGCCCTGACCGACCTCGATGACCTCGGCGACAGGAGCGGCGGGCGCCTGCTCGATGACCGCAACGGGGGCGGAAGGTGCCTCGGCACCGGATTCGTAGGCGGCGAGCTTGGCCCTCAGCTCGTCCGCTTCGGCGATGGACTTGCGCCACTCCACGACGATCTCGTCGAGGAAGTCGTCCACCTCATCGGGGTCGAAACCCTCCTTGAACCGGACGTGCTGAAACTGCTTGGTGACGACGTCATCGGGGGTCAATGCCATGGTGATTCCTCTTTCGAGCGTCTGGGCGCTAGCCGATGTCGGGGGCCGCTCCGCCGATCTGCGGCGTTCGTACAGGCAAGCATAGCCGCGCGGGAATTAGCCCGCGAGCGTCCGCGTCACCGCGAGCAGGACGAAGCAGAGCAGCATCGTGAGTGTGAAACCGAAGTCGATGCCGATTCCACCCACGCGAAGCGGCGGGATGAAACGGCGGAAGAGCTTGATCGGAGGGTCCGTGACTGTGTACACGAGCTCCGCAGCCACGAGGCCGGCGCCTGTCGGGCGCCATTCACGGTTGAAGAACGGTATCCAGTCGAGCACGAGCCGCACCAGCAGCACGAGCACATAGAGCAGGAGGACGCTGTTGAGGATCGTGGCGATCGCGCCAACGATATTCACAAGACGACTGTATCAGCGCCGCGACCAGCGGGCGCGCCAGCACACCGGGAGTGTGTGCTGGGCGTCAGCGCACCGGTGGTGTGCGCCGGAACCCCACACAGAGCCGAGCCCCACACCGCTACTGAGCGAACGGGACCGACTCCGGGTCGGCCTGCGCGACGGCGCCATCGCCGGATACGGCGACGTTCTCCGGCGAGAGCAGGAAGACTTTGCTCGTGACGCGCTCGATGCGGCCGTAGAGCCCCAGCGACAGGCCGCTCGCGAAGTCGATGAGACGTCGTGCGTCGGCGTCGCTCATCTGCGAGAGGTTGATGATCACCGGGATGCCCTCGCGGAAATTCTCGGCGATGACCTGCGCGTCTCGATACTGCTTCGGGTGCACCGTGAGGATCTCACTGATCGCTGCGGGGGTCACCTGGCGCACGACCGTCGGGCGATGCAGCGGCGTCACCGGGGCAGCCTTGTCGAGTGCGGTGACGGACTTGCGTCCCGTCGGCTGTGGATCGGGCTCGTCATAGACTTCTTCCTCGTCAGCAAGGCCCAGGTACACCATTGTCTTCTTCAGCGGGTTCGACATCGCATCCTCCGTGTGTGCTCGTCTGTTCTGAGGTTAACCGTGCACGGGCCTCGGGCCCGTGATTGCCGACCCGATCCGCAGGTGTGTCGCGCCTGCGGCGATCGCATCGGCGTAATCCGCCGTCATTCCGGCCGAGATCCAGGTCGCCGCGGGCACGATCGCGCGCACCCGATCGGCGTACCCGGACAGGCGGGCGAACGCCCGTGCGGGTTCCTCGCCCAGCGGAGCGACGGCCATCACTCCGCGCAGGCGGAGCGTGCGGCATCCGTCCACGTGCTCGGCGAGGCGTTCGAGGTCGGCGGGTGACACTCCCCCGCGCGCCGCGTCGTCGGTCAGGTTTACCTGCAGCAGCACGTCGAGCGCCGGGTCGCCATCGTCTCCCGCGGAGTCAAGAGCGTTCGCGATCTTCGCACGGTCCACGGAATGCACCACGGATGCCGCTGCTCGGATCGCCCTCGCCTTGTTCGTCTGCGCCTGCCCGATGAAGTGCCATCGCAGACCTTCGAGCTCGCCGACGCTCTGCGCCTTCTCGCTGAACTCCTGCTGACGGTTCTCGCCCACGTCTCGCACGCCGAGCGCGTACAGCTCCTGCACCAGCGACACCGGATGGAACTTCGTCACCACGATGCGCGTGATCGAGCCGGGATCGCGACCCGCCGCGAGGGCGGCGTCGGCGATCCCGGCGTCGACGTGCGCCAGCCGTTCCGCAAGAGTCAAGGTTCCCGGCCGTTCGACGATGGTGTGATCAAGCCCCGGAGGACTACTTCAGGAAATCGGGGATGTCGAGATCGTCGTCACCGAACGCCGAGTCGTAGCTGGTGTCCGGCACGGCGGCGCCCACCGGCACGGGCTCGCTCTCGCGCACCGGCTCCTTGGCCGCATCCACGGCGGGAGTCGCCGGGATCACGGGCGGGGGCAGCACGCGCGAGGAGGTGACCGGGTCGAGCCGCAGCGTCGGCTGGCCGTTGTCGAAGCCGGCGGCGATCACGGTGACGCGGACCTCGTCGCCGAGCGTGTCGTCGATGACCGTTCCGAAGATGATGTTCGCCTCGGGGTGCGCTGCTTCCTTGACCAGCTGCGCGGCATCGTTGATCTCGAAAATGCCGAGGTTGGACCCGCCCTGGATCGACAGCAGCACGCCGTGGGCGCCCTCGATGCTCGCCTCCAGCAGCGGGGACTCGACGGCGAGCTCAGCCGCCTTGATGGCGCGATCCGCCCCGCGAGCCGAACCGATTCCCATGAGCGCGGAACCCGCGCCCTGCATGACCGACTTGACGTCGGCGAAGTCGAGGTTGATCAGTCCCGGCGTGGTGATGAGGTCGGTGATGCCCTGGACACCGGCCAGGAGAACCTGGTCGGCCGTCGCGAACGCCTCGATCATGGAAATGCCGCGGTCGCTGATCTCCAGCAGCCGGTCGTTGGGCACGACGATGAGCGTGTCGACTTCTTCCTTCAGCTTGGCCACGCCGGTCTCGGCCTGGCTCTGGCGCCGACGGCCCTCGAACGAGAAGGGCTTCGTGACGACACCGATGGTCAGCGCGCCGATCGACTTCGCGATCTTCGCCACGACCGGGGCTCCGCCCGTGCCCGTGCCGCCGCCTTCACCGGCGGTGACGAAGACCATGTCGGCGCCCCGCAGCGCCTCCTCGATCTCCTCGGCATGATCTTCGGCCGCGCGCCGACCCACCTCGGGGTCGGCACCCGCGCCGAGTCCCCTCGTGAGCTCGCGACCGACGTCGAGCTTGACGTCCGCATCGCTCATCAGCAGCGCCTGCGCGTCGGTGTTGATCGCGATGAACTCGACACCGCGCAGACCGAGATCGATCATGCGGTTGACCGCGTTCACGCCGCCGCCGCCGACACCGACGACCTTGATCACCGCGAGGTAGTTCTGGTTCTGGCTCATGCCGGCCTCCGTCTGTGCTGCACCTGAAAGGAAAACCCTCAACCTCAAGTAGAGGTATAAAGAATTGCCCGGTATGCAATTCCCTTGGTCTGAAAGTAGGCGGCCCCCACCGCACCACTGGGAGCGTCGTGGGCGTGTCGCGGTATCCCGTGTCGAACCGGGCGAAAAGAAGCCTCAGCGCACCACGATCGCGCTGGGCGAGGACACGTCGTAGACGCTGACCGAGGCCGGCGGGCGCGCTGCCATCGTCGTCTCCAGCACGAGCGCCTTCAGCGCGGAGTCCTCGGCGCTCCCCCAGACGACCTGCGCGTTGGAGCCGCCGAGCGTGAGGGTGACATCGTCCGGGGTGGAGGCGGAGACGGCGGTCACCTGCACCAGGATCGAAGCCGGCAGCGACCGCATCACCTTGCCGATCGCCTCGAACGCCGGCGTGCCGGTGCCGCCCTCGACCGTGACCAGCGGGCGTCCGGGCGCGGGAGTCGTGGAGGTGGACAGCGCCACGCCCGCGGCATCCACCAGCGTGAAGCCGGCCCGCGTCTGGATGAGGCCGATCGGGGTGCGCTCGACGATGCGCACCACCAGCTCATGCGGGGGGCGGCCCTCGAGGGTGTAGGACTCTACGAGCGGGAACGCCACGAGCGCGGCCTTGACCGCGCTCTCGTCCACGAGGGGCAGCGGCGTCCCGATCTGCTCGGACAGGGCGGCCTCGACGGCCGGTGCGTCCAGCTGCTGGGCTCCGACGACGCGGATGTGCTCGACGGCGAACAGCGGGCTGTAGGCGGCACCCAGCGTCGCCAGGACGAGCAGGACGACGGATGCCGCGCCTCCGAGCCACAGCGCGCGTTTGCGCCGCTGCCGGCCGGTGAATCGGCGGATCTCGGCGCGCAGCGCCTTCCTGCGCGCGCGGGCTGCCGCCCAGACGTCCCGGATCCGCACGGGGGCGCCGTCGTCGGGACTCGTCGGTTCGTCCTCGGCGGCAACCGTCGTGGGAATCACGGCCGGTCGCTGCATCGACGTCGGCGCCGCCAGCGGGATGACCGGTGCGATCGCCCGTTCCTCCTCGGCCGGCTCGACGTGGGGTGTGTCCGCCTCGGTCTCCGCGGCCGTCGTCGGCGGCGCCGCATCGGGTCGGCGCGCCGGCGTGCGGTGGACGATCTCGGTCGATCCATCCACCGGAGGCGGGAGCGGCGTCGGCCGGCGCATGTCTGCTACTCCGCTCGACCGGAGGCCGCGTCGTCCGCGGAGGCCGGCGTCTGCGCCAGCGCATCAAGCACCTGCGGAATGATCTGGTAGACGTTGCCGCAGCCCAGCGTGATGACATAGTCGCCGTCCCGGGCGACGGTGGCCGTGTAGGCGGCCGCCTCCTGCCAGTCTGCGACGTAGTGCACATGCGCGGGATCGGCGAACGCGTCGGAGACCAGTTCGCCGGTCACGCCGGGGATCGGATCCTCGCGGGCGCCGAACACGTCCAGCATCACCGTGTGGTCGGCGTATTCCTCCAGCACCTCGGCGAACTCGCGGTACATCTGCTGCGTGCGCGAGTAGGTGTGCGGCTGCTGGATGGCGATGATCCGCCCGTCGCCGATCACGGAGCGCGCGGCGACGAGCGCTGCCGCGACCTCGGTCGGGTGGTGGGCGTAGTCGTCGAACACGCTGACGCCGCGAGCGACGCCGTGCAGCTCGAAACGGCGGATCGTCCCTTCGAATCCTTCGACGGCGCGCACGGATGACGTCAGGTCGTGCCCCAGCGTCAGCAGCACCGCCACCGCGCCTGCGGCGTTGATCGCGTTATGCGCCCCGGGAAGCGTCAAGCGGGCTCGCGCGGATGCGGCGCCGTGGCTGATCGTGAACGCCACCGGCCCGTCGGTGCGCAGGTCGGTGATGCGCACGTCGGCGCCCTCCGACTGGCCGAAGGTGAGGACGTGGGAGTGCGTGAGCCGGTCTGCGACGTTTCGGGCGCCCGCGTCGTCCGCGGAGATCACCACCGCCTCGCTCGCGCGGTTCGCGAACGTCGCGAAGGCATCGACGAACGCGTCGTCCGTGCCGTAGTGGTCGAGGTGGTCGGGGTCGACATTCGTGATCAGCGCGATCGAGGTGTCGTACAGGAGGAACGTCCCGTCGGACTCGTCCGCTTCGATGACGAACAGGTCATCGGATCCGGTGGCGCTGGAGGCCCCGAGCTGGGCGATCACGCCGCCGTTGACGAACGTCGGGCGCTCGGAAAGAGCCTGAAGGGCGGTGACGATCATGCCGGTCGAGGTCGTCTTGCCGTGCGCTCCTGCCACCGAGACGAGCCTGCGCCCGCCGATCAACCAGTGCAGAGCCTGCGAGCGATGGATGACCGGCATCCCCCGCTCCTTCGCCGTGACGAACTCGGGGTTCTCGGGCCAGATCGCACCGGTGTGGATGACGGTGTCGGCATCCCCGAGGTTGGCGGCATCGTGCCCCACGTGCACCGTCGCGCCGAGGTCGGCAAGCTCTCGCAGTGCCTGGCTCTCGGCGCGGTCCGAACCGGACACGCGGATGCCGCGGTCGAGGAACATCCGGGCGAGCCCTGACATGCCCGACCCACCGATGCCGATGAAATGCGCGGCTTCGATGCGCTCGGGAAGGGGAAGGCTGAGGTCGGGTCTGATCATGACTCGTTCATCCTAAGTTGGCTGCCTGAGGGGCGGCCGTCGGCGCGCTGGCCTCCCCTCGGCCCGGCCGATCATCGCTCGCATGCACACCCGATCGGGCGCTAAGGACGGCGGGCGAGCGCCTCGTCGATCAGAGCCACGACGTTCTCGGCGCCGTTGCGCGTGCCGACGGATGCCGCGGCATCCGTCATCGCCGTCCGTCGCGCCGCATCGGCCAGGAGCGGAATGATCTGTGCGCGGATCCGGTCGGCGGTGAACTCCCCGTCCGGGATCAGGACCGCCGCGCCGGCGCACACCGCGGATGCGGCATTGAGCGTCTGCTCCCCGTTGCCGACCGCGTAGGGCACGTAGACAGCCGGGATTCCGAGTGCGCTGATCTCGCTGACCGTGGCGGCGCCGGCGCGGGAGACGATCAGATCGCACAGCGCGAACGCCATGTCCATCCGGTCGACGTAGCGACGAACGGCGTAGCCGGCGGCGCCGGGGTCGGGCAGATCCGATCGCTCCCCCGTGACGTGGACCAGCTGCCAGCCGGCATCCAGCACGTCGCGCCAGGCGTCGGAGAATGCCTCGTTCAGGCGCTGCGCGCCGAGGGATCCGCCGAACACGAGAAGGGTCGGCCGCACCGGGTCGAGCCCGAAGTGCGCTGCCGCCTCGGCGCGCAGCGCGGCACGATCGAGGTCGACGATCTCGCGGCGCAGGGGCATCCCGACGACACGGCCGCCCTTGAGCCGCGTGCCTTCGAACGCGACGCCGACCGCGGCCGCGCGGCGAGCCCCGAGCACGTTGGCCATGCCGGGCTTCGCATTGGCCTCATGGACGACGACGGGCACGCGGGCGTTGCGCGCCGCGACGTAGGCGGGTGCGGACGCGTAGCCTCCGAAACCCACGACCACATCGACACCGTGTTCGCGGATGTGCGAGCGGACCTGCGCGATCGCTCCGCGGAAGCGCAGCGGGAAGGTGGCGGCGGCTCGGTCGGGGCGGCGGGGGAAGGGCACCTTGTCCACGAGCAGCAGATCGTAGCCGCGTTCCGGGACCAGGCGCGCCTCCAGGCCCTCGCGGGTGCCGAGCACGAGGATGCGGTCGCCGGAGTTGCGGGCTCGGAGGGCATCGGCCACCGCCAACAGCGGGTTGACGTGCCCGGCAGTGCCACCACCGGCAAGAAGGTACGTCGTCACCGGGCAAGTTTACCCGTCGGCAGATGCCGGAACCCCGGTCACCGCGCGCGAGCAGGGGCGGCGGCGCGTTGCCGGCGCGCGGCCGCGCGTTCGATGGCAGCCTGCCGCCGGGCCTCCGCCGCGGGCAGGGTGCGCGCGAACGAGAGCAGCACGCCCGAGGCCAGGAGCACCGACACGAGGGATGTGCCGCCCTGCGACATGAAGGGCAGCGGCACGCCGAGCACCGGGAACACCCGCAGCACGACGCCGATGTTGATCAGCGCCTGACCGACGATCCACACCGTGATGGCGCCCGAGACGATCCGCACGAAGGGGTCGTCCGTCTTGCGGATGACGTGGAAGGCGCCGACCGCGAAGAGCGCGAAGAGGGCCAGGACGACCGCGCAGCCGATAAGGCCGAGCTCCTCGCCGACGATCGCGAAGATGTAGTCGTTGGCCGCCGCCGGCAGCCAGTCGTACTTCTCCTTGGAGTTGCCCAGACCCAAGCCGAAGACGCCGCCACCCGCCAGCCCCCAGATGCCGTGCAGCGGTTGGTAGCAGCTGTTGAAGTAGTCCGCGAGGCAATCGGGGTCCAGGAAGCTCATGATGCGCCGCATGCGGTCGGGACTGGTCACGGCGAGGGCTGCGACGGCTCCGACCGAGACGATCAGAGGCAGGATGAAGATCCGCAGCTTGACGCCGGAGAAGAACAGCGCCCCGAGCAGGATCAGGACCAGGATCATCGCGGTGCCGAGGTCGCTGCCGGCGAGGACCGTCGCGATCACGAGGGCGCCGACCGGGACGACCGGAATGAAGACGTGGCGCCACAGCCCGAGCAGCGTCCGCTTGCGGAACAGCACGTAGCCCATCCAGAGGGCGAGTCCGAGCTTGAGGAACTCCGCGGGCTGGAACTGGATGCCCGCGATCATGATCCAGTTGCGGTTGCCGTTGGCTTCGACACCCAGACCGGGCACGAAGACGAGCAGCTGGAACAGGACGGCGCCGATGAGGGCCGGCCAGGCCGCGCGCTTCCAGAAGCTGATCGGCAGGCGGCTCGCGATGAACATCATCGGGATGCCGATCACCGCGAACACGGCCTGCTTGATCGCCGCTTCGTACGGGGGGTCGCCCGCGGCGGTCGCGGTCGCCGAGGTGGCAGACAGCACCATCACCAGGCCGAAGCCGGTCAGCAGCAGCGCGGTAGAGGCGATCAGCAGGAATTCGCTCGGGACGGGAGCGAACACCCGGCCGAGGGACACCCGGGCCGCAAGTCCGCGGCGTGCGGGCTGGTCAGGCTCGATCTGCGGAGGGCGGGTCTGCTGCGGGGTCGGTCTGGGAGTCGTGGTCGTCACCGCTGCCCCTTCCGATCCGCTCTCTCACCGCGGCGGCGAATCGACGGCCACGGTCGGCGTAGGAGCTGAACTGGTCGAAGGATGCCGCGGCGGGGGCGAGCAGTACGACGTCCCCGGCACGAGCGATCCCGGCCGCCAGTTCGACAACCTGCGCCATGATCTCTTCAGTCTCATCGGGGTCCACCTCGAACAGGGGAACTGCGGGCGCGTGTCGCGAGAACGCCGCGACCACGGCCGTCCGGTCCGCGCCGATGACGATCGCGGCCTTCGCGCCGCCACCGCGCGCGGTGACGAGCTCGGAGATGTCCACACCCTTCAGCATCCCCCCGACGACCCAGACCGCGCCGGGGTACGCAGCGAGGGAGGATGCCGCGGCGTGCGGATTCGTCGCCTTCGAGTCATCGACCCAGGTCACCCCCTCCACCACCTCGACGACCTCGATGCGGTGCGGGTCGAGGCGGAATCCGCGCAGCGATTCGCGGATCGCTGCCGGGGAGACATCCAGAGACCGGGCCAACGCACCGGCAGCGAGGATGTCGGCGACGAGGTGCGGGGCCGCCAGGCCGTCCGCCGCGAGCTCGGCCACGGTGGTCAGCTCGAGCGCGCTCGTGTGCCGGTCGGCCAGGAAGGCGCGATCGATGAGGATCCCGTCCACCACGCCCAGATCGCTCGGCCCGGGCACACCGAGATCAAACCCGATCGCGCGTGCGCCCTCGACCACCTCGGCGTCCTCGACCATCGCTCGCGTCGCGGCATCCGCCTTGTTGTACACGCACGCCACGCGGGTGTGATCGTAGACGTGCGCCTTGGCATCGCGGTACGCCTCGGCCGATCCGTGCCATTCGAGGTGGTCGTCGGCCAGGTTCAGGCAGACGCTGGCGTAGGGCGAGACGGGGTCGGGGCCGGTCTGCAGCCCCAGGTACCAGAGCTGGTGGCTGGAGAGCTCCACGACCAGCACGTCGAAACCGGCCGGGTCGCGCACGGCGTCCAGCACGGGGGTGCCGATGTTGCCGACGGGGGCGGCACGCAGCCCGCCCTCGACCATCATGGTGGCAGCCAGCCGTGTCGTGGTCGTCTTCCCGTTCGTCCCGGTGATCAGAACCCACTCGGCAGGGCTGCCGTCGGGGCGCGGCACCTTGTCGCGCACGCGCCAGGCGAGTTCGATGTCGCCCCACAGGGCGATGCCGGACGCGCGCGCCCACTCGATCACCGCATGACGCGGCGCGAACCCGGGAGACGCGACGACCACCTCGGGAGCGAACGCGATGAGCTCATCGGGGACGCCGTCGAGCGGACCGACCCATGACCTGACGCCGATGACCGGCAGCAGGCGCTCGTACTCCGGGTCGGCGGACTCCGAGACGACGAGGACGTCGGCGCCCAGTTCGGCCAGGGTGTCGGCGACCGAGAATCCCGTGACCGACAGTCCGAGCACGGCGACGCGCAGACCCTTCCAGTCGGCACGCCAACTGGTGAGGGCATCCAGCCGAGGCGTGCTCATGCGCGCGAGAGCCATTCGACGTAGAAAAGTCCGACGGCGGAGATGGCCAGCATCCCCGAGATGATCCACATGCGCACGACGATCGTGATCTCGGGCCATCCGCGCATCTCGAGGTGATGGTGGAACGGGCTCATCAGGAACAGACGCTTGCCGCGGGTGAGTTTGAAGTACAGGCGCTGGGCGATGACCGAGCCGGAGGCGAGGGCGTAGGCGCCTGCGACCAGGACCAGCAGGATCTCGGTGCGGGTGAGGATCGCCATCGCCGCGACGACGCCGCCGATTCCCATCGACCCGACATCTCCCATGAAGATGCTCGCCTTCGGCGCGTTCCACCACAGGAACCCGATCAGGGCGCCCGCGAACGCGGCAGCGACGATCGCCAGGTCCAGCGGATCTCGTGTGGGGTAGCACGCGCTCAGGAATTCCGGCCCGCCCGTGCAGACCTGCTGGAACTGCCAGAAGGCGATCAGGCTGTAGGCGCCGACCATGAAGATGCCCGCGCCCGCGGCAAGGCCGTCCAACCCGTCCGCCACATTGGCGCTGTTGGATGCCGCGACCCCGATGAAGGAGATCCATGCCAGGTAGAGCAGCCAGCCGAGGATGGGCCCGAGCGCCATGAACGAGAGCGCTTGGACGTCGCGGAACACCGACACGTATGCCGCGGCAGGCGTCTGGCCGACTCTGTTGGGGAAGTTCAGCGCGATGATCGCGAAGGGCACGAGGACGATGACCTGACCGACGACCTTCCGCCAGCCGCTGAGGCCGAGGCTGCGCTGGCGGTGCACCTTCATGTAATCGTCGATGAACCCGACGGCGCCGAGTCCGACCATGAGCCAGAGCACCAGGAGCCCGGACACCGTGGGCGGATTGTTCCCCGTCCACGTGCCGACGAGGTAGCCGACGATCGTGCCGACGATGAAGATCGTGCCGCCCATGGTCGGCGTGCCGCGCTTCTCGCCATGACTGGGGTTGTGGACGTTCTCGGGGGTCCGGATCACCTGACCCCAGCCCCACTTGCGGAAGAGCCGGATGAAGACCGGCGTCAGGAAGAGACTGAATGCCAGGGAGATCGCCGCCGCCGTCAGAAGTGATCTCACGAGAACGATTCTCCCAGACGATCGCCCAGGAACCGCAGACCTGCCGCGTTCGAGGACTTCACCAGGACGCGGTCTCCGTCGCGCAACTCGCCGAGGAGATACTCGTACGCCTCGTCGTCGGTGGCGAAGAACACGGCCTCCGCGTCCCACGAGCCCTGCGCAATGGCCTCGAGGTACATGCGGCGCGCTGCGGTGCCGACCACGACGATGCGCTGGATGCCGAGGCGAACGGCGAGCAGTCCGATGCGGTCGTGCTCGTCGTCCGCGTATTCGCCCAGTTCGTTCATCGCGCCGAGAACCGCAACGGTGCGCTCTGTGGGACCGGTGATCTGTGCGAGGGTGCGCAGCGCCGCGGACATCGAGTCGGGGCTGGCGTTGTACGCGTCGTTGATGATGCGCACACGGTCCGAGCCGAGGGGCTGCATCCGCCACCGTTCGGCCAGCTCCACCGTCTCCAGGCGCGCGATGCAGTCCACGAGCGACACACCCAGGGCGGTGGCTGCCGCGATCGCGGCGAGGGCGTTCATGACGTGATGCTCCCCCAGGACGCGCAGGTGCAACGGCGCCGAGACCCCGTCGGCGGTGATCACGGAGCGGGTGCCGTCGCCGGCGACCTGGACGTCATCCGCCCGGACGTCCGCGCCGGGGCCGCGACCGAACCAGCGCACCGAGGCGGAGCGCTCGGCGGCGATCGGTGCCATCGCCGCCACGCGTGGGTCGTCGGCGTTGAGCACCGTCAAACCGCCGGGACGAATCGCCCGAACCAGTTCGGATTTGGCTTCGAACGTCGCTTCTATCCCGCCGAATCCACCGGCGTGGGCCATGCCGACCATCAGGACGACGCCGACATCCGGCTCCACCAACCCGGCGAGCCGGGCGATCTCTCCCGGCGCGCTGGCGCCGAACTCGCTGACGAGGAATCGTGTGGACTCCGTGACGCGCAGCATCGTCAGGGGCGCGCCGACCTCGTTGTTGAACGATGCGCGGGGCGCGACGGTCTCGCCCTCGTCCTCGAGGATGCGGGCGAGCAGGTTCTTGGTGGTGGTCTTGCCGTTCGAGCCGGTGATCCCGACGATCCGGAGGGCGCCGGCATCCCGCACCTGCGCAACGACATGACGTGCCAGGTCTGCCAGCGCGCCGATGGCGTCGGGGACGACGACCTGGCTGACCGGCGCGTCCACGAGGCGCTCCACGATCGCGACAACGGCACCGCGCTCGACGGCAGCACCGACGAACAGGTGGCCGTCGGTGACCTCACCCGGCTTGGCGACGAAGATGCCGCCGGGCTGGATGAGGCGCGAATCCGTGTCGACGTCGCCGGACACGACCGCGTCCGACGCGATGCCGGGGGCGAGTTCGAGCCGTCCGTTCAGGACGCGGGCCAGCTGAGCAAGAGTGAGGGCGATCATCGATTCTCCGGCCGGAAGGGATGCCGCTCGTGTGCCGGCAACGTCAGCCGAACTTCGGAAGCAGCGTCGCCGCCGTCGTTGCGGGCATCACCCGGTAAGTCTTCAGGACCTGCGTCATGGCCTTCTGGAACGCGGGGGCGTTGGCCGCAGACGATGTTACCTTGGTCGGCTCGTCGAGGGTGACGACGACGATGTACTTCGGGTCATCGGCCGGTGCGAAGCCGATCATCGTCGTGAAGTACGCGCCCGCCTTGTAACCGCCGTTGCCGTCGGACTTCTCGCCGGTACCGGTCTTGACCGCGAGGCGGTAGCCGGGCACTTCGATCTGCTTCGCGTAGTTGGCCTGGATCGCGACGTTCTCGAGGATCTCGCGGGTCTGCGCGGCGGCCTGCTCGCTGATCACGCGCGTGGGTTCCGGCAGGGTGGGCTCGACCACGGTGCCATCCGGCCTCAGGCATGACTCGACGAGCGAGAGCGGCATCCGAAGTCCGTCGTTGGCGATCGCGTCGTACGCGCCGACGAGCTCCGGCACGGTCGTGGTCAGTCCCTGACCGAACGCGGTGTTGTACGTCGTCTGGTTGTCCCATTCGGCGGCCGGCCGCAGCCAGCCGCTCTGCTCGCCCTCGAATCCCACGGCGCTGCCCGCGCCGATGCCGAACCTCTTGAGGTAGTCGAAGCGGGTGGCCGAATCGACGCGCTCGCTGAATTTGGAGATGCCCGCGTTCGAGGAATCGATGAGCACGCCGGCGAGCGTGTACGTGTATGCCTCGTGGTTGAACGCATCGCTCACGCGCGCGCCGTTCGCGAAGGTCTCACGACTGGAGGCGACCACCGTCGAGGTCGGAGTCTGGCCGCCTGCGTCCAGGACGGTCGCGGCGGTGAGGGCCTTGAAGGTCGATCCGGGCTCGAAGAAGTTGCGGAACAGGCGGCTGCCGCGGTCGGCGTCCGCGGACGCGTCGACGTTGTTGGGGTCGACGGTCGGGTACTCGGCGACGGCCCGGATCTTGCCGGTCTCCGCCTCGACGACCATGATCGAGCCGCTCTGGGCGACCATGTCCTGCACCTGCTCGGCGATCAGCTGCTGCAGGTACCAGGACAGGTCGCGGTTGATCGTCAGCTGGAGTGTCCCGCCGTTGATCGCCGGCTGCTCGAGCTCGGTCCCCGGGATCACGACCCCGTCCTTGCCCTTCTGGAACGACAGAGCGCCGTTCGTGGCGAGCAGGCAGTCGTTCTGGCTCTTCTCGATGCCGGCGAGAGGCTCGGCATCGATGCCCATGAACCCGACGAGGTTGCCGCCGACTGCCCCGTCCGGGTATGTGCGGGCCGGGTGCGAGTCGAACGTGAGGAACGGCGCGCCGATGTCGACCAGCGCCCGGTACTGCTCAGTGGTCAGCCCACGCTGAAGGTATGCGAACTGCGAGTCCGGGTCTTCTGCGCGTGCGTCGGCGACGATCTTCTGCACGTCCTGCGCCGTCTGCCCTGTGATCGCGGCGATCTCACCGGCGATCTGGGACCACGGCACTTGGACGCGTTCGCCGTCGTCGTCCGTGCGGGTGAGCGGTCCGACGTTCTTCGGATCCAGCACTCCGTCGTAGAGCAGGATGCTGCCGGCCAGGGTCTGCCCGGTCTCGTCCACGATCTCGCCCCGTGTGCCGTACAGGGTGCGGGAGGCGCCCAGCGCGACCTTCATCGAGTCCGCGATGTGGGTATCGGCGTTGACCACCTGGATGTCGACCAGCCGGATGATGAAACCGGACAGTACCGCGAGCACGACGGCGAGTGCGATCACCGTGCGACGCCGAGGGCTTCGGGTGCTTCTCGTGGTCATGTGATCAGTGTGTGCTCGGGGTGGGCAGTCCGTCGGTCAGCGGCGGCGGAGTGTTCGAGACTCCGCCGTCGGTGACCACGACCTCGGGCTCCACGGGCGCGCCCTCGATCGTGGCGCCCGGGGCGGTCACGAGCGGAGTGTCCGTGATGAGGGCATTCGGGACGGCGGCGCGGCCGATGGCATCGACCGAGGAGGCGCCGAGCGAGACCTGACCGGCTCCCAGGAGCGCGCCGTCACTGAGTCTGAGATAGCTCGGCGACTCGTTGATGACCATCCCGAGAGCGGAGGCATTGGCCGCCAGATACTGCGGGGAGCTGAGGCCGGCCACGTCGTCGAAGAGGATCTGCTTGTGCCAGGTGAGCTCGCGGGACTCCTGCGCCAGGGTGGACAGTTCGTAGGAACTCTGTGTCGTGAGGATCGACAGCGCCATCTGTGCGGTGCCGATGCTGAGCGCCCCGACAAGCGCCACGATGCCGTAGATCAGCTTCGGACGGCGGCGGCGGGAAGGCTCTTCGACGACCCGCAGTCGCCGGTTCGGTGAATCGACGGGAGTGGGAGCGACGACCGCGGCCTGTGGGAGAGCGCTCATTCGGCATCCCTCAATCGCTCGGCAGCGCGCAGCCGCACCGGCGTAGCGCGGGGGTTGCGCTCACGCTCTGCTTCGGACGCGAGCTCGGCGCCCCTCACCAGAAGGCGGAAGCGGGGCGCGTGCTCGGGCAGTTCCACGGGCAGTCCCGCGGGCGAGGTCGAGGCCGCCGCGGCTGTGAGGGCGCGCTTGACCAGACGGTCCTCGAGGGACTGGTAGGACAGCACGACGATGCGGCCGCCGACCGGCAGGATCTCCAGTGCCGCGGGAACGGCACGCTCCAGAACGGTGAGCTCGCCGTTGACCTCGATGCGCAGAGCCTGGAACACCCGCTTCGCCGGGTGACCGGTGCGCTGGGCCGCGTACGGCGTGGCCGCGATGAGGATGTCCACGAGCTGCCCGGACCGTTCGATCGGGGCGCTCTCGCGCGCCTTGATGATCGCCCGGGCGTACCGCCCGGAGAGCTTCTCTTCGCCGTATCGCTCGAAGATGCGGCGCAGTTCGCCTTCGCTGTAGGTGGCGAGGACGTAGGCCGCCATCGGGCCGCTCGTCTGGTCCATCCTCATGTCCAGCGGGGCGTCCTTCGAGTACGCGAAGCCGCGATCGGCCACATCCAGCTGCATCGAGGAAACACCGAGGTCGAAGAGGATGCCGTCCGCGGCGTCGAATCCGGCCGACTCGACAGCGGCCGCGATGCCGTCGTACACGGTGTGCACGAGGGTGATGCGGTCGGCGAAGCGCTCGAGGCGCTCCCCTGCGATCTTCAGCGCGTCCAGGTCGCGGTCAAGCCCGACCAGGTGGATGCCGGGGAACCGCTCAAGGAAGGCCTCCGAGTGTCCGCCCATGCCCAGCGTGGCGTCGACGAAGACGGCGCCGTCCCGCTCGAGGGCAGGCGCGAGCAGCTCGATGCATCGGTCGAGCATCACCGGGGTGTGGATGTCGCGCAGGTTCATGGTGTTCAGGACCCTGGTCCCCAGATCCTGATCCCCATCCGCTCTGACCTGACACCGGGGAAGTGTGTCAGGGGCGTGAGCGGCTGGGAGTCAGGGTCGGGGGCTCAGAACAGGCCCGGGATCACCTCCTGCTCGAGTTCGGCATAGCTGGATTCGTTGCCCTCGGCGTACGCGTTCCAGGAGTCGGCGTTCCAGATCTCCGCATGCGCGCCTACGCCGGTGACGACGAGGTCCTTCTCGAGCCCGGCGTAGGCGCGCAGCGAAGGGGGGATCGTGATGCGGTTCTGTCCGTCGGGCTTCTCGGCGCTCGCGCCGGACAGGAACATGCGCAGAAAGTCGCGGGCTTGCTTGTTCGACAGCGGTGTCTCGCGGATGCGCTCGTGGATCCGCTCGAACTCGTCAGAGCTGAAGACGTAGAGGCACCGCTCCTGGCCGCGGGTGATGACGATGCCGTCGCCCAGATCGTCCCGGAACTTCGCCGGCAGGATGACGCGGCCCTTGTCGTCGAGCTTGGGAGTGTGCGTGCCCAAAAGCATCAGTGCACCACCCCCTTCGTCCGGCCCCCGCGAGGTTGGTCACCACTTTACTCCACTTCCCTCCACTTTGTCACTCGATCCCGGCAGAACGAACCCCTTTTGCTCCCCCGGGCCCGTCGACGGACGTCCACAGCGCAAAACAAAAGCACCGACCCGCAGGTCGGTGCTTGGCGTTTCGTCACTGGTGACGGATCAGGACCCCCCTTGCCGCCGGTCCCACCGCTCGTTCATGCGATCCATGAACGAGGAGTTGGCACGCGGCTTCGATGCCGGCCGCGCCGACGCATCCATCGGAGCGCGCGCGAGGCCGCGGGTCGGCGTGACCGCGAGGACCACACCCCCCAGCATCACCACGAAACCGATGACGCCGACGACGATCAGCTGCGTCGACACCCCCACGACGAGTGCGCCCAGACCGACGAGAACGAGAATCGTGCCGTACACGATATTGCGGTAACTCAAGGTGCGGCCGTCGCGGGGCGCGCTGACCACATCGGCGTCATTTCGCATGAGATGGCGTTCCATCTCGTCGAGCAGACGCTGCTCCTGTTCGGAGAGTGGCATGCATCCCCCTCTGCTTGCTCGGACGCGTTGATTCTACGCGACCCCTCGATCACTAGGCTAGGCCCGTGTCACCCTCCCCGGATGCCGTTGAAGCGGTTTCCCAGCGTCTGAACATATTCCTCTCGGCCCAGGCGAGATCTGCCGTCGATCTCGGCCCAGAGGCCGAGCTCGTCGTGCGTGCCGGAGCTTCCGCGCTCGACGGCGGCAAGCGCCTGCGCGGACGGTTCTGCGTCGCCGGGTGGAGGGCAGTGGAGGATGCGTCCAGCGCGTCCGCGGTGCCGGGCGCCGACGTGGTCGCGGCGGCCGCCTCGCTCGAGGTGTTCCATGCCGCCGCGCTGGTGCACGACGACGTCATCGACAACTCCGACACGCGTCGCGGCCGCCCTGCCGCCCATCGCGCGCTGGAGGCTTCGCACCGCACGCAGGGATGGGTCGGGGATGCCGCTGCCTTCGGCCGATCCGGCGCCATCCTGCTCGGAGATCTCCTGGTGGCCTGGAGCGACGATCTGTTCGAGGAGGGACTGCTCGAGGCAGCGCCTGTCCGTGCCGCGTCCGCACGCCGGGAGTACGCGAAGATGCGCCGCGAGGTGACGATCGGCCAGTTCCTGGACATCGCCGAAGAGTCCGCGTACGCCACCGAACCCGGCGAGCGTCACGCCGAGAGGGCGCTGCGTGTCGCGTCCCTCAAATCCGCCCGGTACAGCATCCAGCAGCCCCTCCTGATCGGCGCGGCGCTCGCCGGCGCCGATGACGCCCAGCAGGCCGCCCTGGCCGCGTTCGGGCACCCGGTCGGGATGGCGTTCCAGCTGCGCGACGATGTCCTCGGTGTCTTCGGCGATCAGGCTGCCACGGGCAAGCCCTCGGGCGACGACCTGCGAGAAGGAAAGCGGACCGTGCTGGTGGCCTTCGCGCGCGAGCGGCTCGCTCCCCCGGCGCGGCGGATCGTCGACGAACTCATCGGCGATCCAGAGCTGGACGCCGCGCAGATCGCATCTTTACAGCGGACCATCATCGAGACGGGAGCGCTCGACCGCGTCGAGCAGCTGATCTCCGACTACTCGCGCGAGGCCGAGCGGGCGCTGTCCGGCGCACGTCTGGGCAACGCGGCCGTCGGCGAACTGCGCGATCTCGCGCGTGCCGCGACGATCCGCACGACCTGAGGGACGAGCTCGGCTCAGCCGATCGATTGGGCGACGCGACGGACTTCGCTCTTACGTCCGGCGCGCAGAGCCTCGATCGGGGGGATGCCGATCGATTCCTCCGAGGTCAGCAGCCAGTCGATCGCCTCGTCGTCGGTGAAGCCGGCGTCGTGCAGCACGAAGAGCGTGCCGCGCAGCGACCCGATCGGCTCCCCGTCCTGAATGAACACGGCAGGGACTTTCAGCCCTCCGTGCCGGCGCGAGCCGACCAGATGCAGCTCGTCGAGCAGCCGCCGCACGCGGCCCAGCGGTTCGCCGAGCACCTCGGTCAGGTCGGCAAGAGTCAGCCATTCGGCTTCTATCTGGGGCGTGGCGTCAGGTGTCACTCAGCAACTATCTCATTCCTGCGCCGGTCCTCGGCAAGCCCTCGGTCTCATCGATTGGAATCACTTCTGTCACATCAGAATCAACAGCCACTCCTATACCTCTAGTTGACACGAATTCACTTCCGTGACACGGTTTTCGGAGTCTATAGAGGGGGGTTCGCTTGCGACCCGACATCCGCTCAGCCCGAGCTCAGACCCGCCGCACGCTGTCGGCCGGCGTCCCCGTCGCCCTCGCAGGATCGCTCGCGATCCTGATGAGTGCGGGATCCGCGCACGCTTCCGAACCGATGCGAGGCGAGCACGCGACTCCACGGATGCAGTCTCCTTTGGACAGTTCGGGAGCAGGCCTCGCGATCGCGCAGATGCAGGTCGCCCCGACGGCGACCACCTACGCCGTCCAGGCAGGCGACACCGTGACGGCCATCGCCGCACGCCATGGCCTGCGCACGGTCGATGTCCTGGCGCTGAACGGCCTCGATTGGTCGAGCGTCATCCACCCCGGTCAGGTCCTCACTCTCGCGGCAGCGGCACCCGTCGCCGACGCGCCCGAGGCCCCGCCCGCACCTGCGCCATCCTCCGGGACCTACGTCGTGGACGGCGGCGACACCATCAGCTCGATCGCCCAACGGCACGCCGTCTCGATCCAGGACGTGCTCGCGGCGAACGGGCTCGGCTGGTCCTCGATCATCTACCCCGGCCAGACCATCGTGATCCCCGGCTCCGCGCCGGCCGTCGAAGCCGCTCCTGTCGAGATCGCGCCGCCTGTCGAAGCGGTCGCCCCCGCCCCTGGCGCTCCGGCCGCAGGCGCCTACGTCGTCGTCGCCGGCGACACCATGAGCGCCATCGCCGCACGACACGGCGTGACGACCCAGGCCGTCCTGGACGCCAACGGCCTCACCCGATCGTCGATCATCTATCCCGGCGAGACCATCGCCATTCCCAGCGCCGCCGCTCCGGTGCTCGTGGCGAACGTCACGCCGATCACATCCGGCGCCGTCAGCGGCCTCGATGCCGAGCAGGCCGCGAATGCGCAGATCATCATCGGCGTAGGACGGGAGCTGGGCGTCCCCGACCGCGGGATCGCGATCGCATTGGGCACCGCGATGCAGGAGTCGTGGTTGCGCAACCTCGACTGGGGCGACCGCGATTCGCTGGGACTCTTCCAGCAGCGACCGAGCACCGGGTGGGGCACCGAGGCCGAGGTGAGCGACCCGCACCGCGCGGCACGTGCGTTCTACGGCGGGCCGTCCGATCCGAACGGATACGTGACACGCGGGCTCCTGGACATCAACGGCTGGGAGAACCTGTCATTCGCGGATGCCGCGCAGGCCGTGCAGATCTCGGCGTACCCCGATCGCTATGCACAGTGGGAGCAGCCCGCGTCCACGTGGCTCGCCGCCCACGGCTGATGCCTCCCGCACGCGCCTCAGCGCGCGTTCGCCCGAGCAGCCCGGGGTGAGCCGCTCCGCGGCCTGGCAGGTACCCGTCCGTAGACTCAGATCGTGAGCACGAGTCAGCAGGCAGACCCGCTGATCGGACGTCTGGTCGACGGCCGATACCGGGTGCGCGCGCGCATCGCGCGTGGCGGCATGGCGACCGTGTACGTGGCGACCGACCTGCGCCTGGAACGGCGCATCGCGCTCAAGGTCATGCACGGGCACCTGAGCGATGACACGGTCTTCCAGAGCCGGTTCATCCAGGAGGCTCGCTCGGCCGCACGTCTGGCCGACCCGCACGTGGTGAACGTGTTCGATCAGGGCCAGGACGGCGACATGGCGTACCTGGTCATGGAGTACCTGCCGGGGATCACGCTGCGCGAGCTGATCCGCGAGCAGCGGCGCCTGACCGTGCCACAGACCGTCACCATCATGGACGCCATCCTGTCCGGCCTCACGGCCGCCCATCGGGCCGGGATCGTGCATCGGGACGTCAAGCCCGAGAACGTCCTGCTGGCCGAAGACGGGCGCATCAAGATCGGCGACTTCGGACTGGCCCGCGCCACGACCGCGAACACCGCGACCGGCGCGCAGCTGCTCGGCACGATCGCCTACCTCGCCCCCGAGCTGGTCACGCGCGGGATGGCCGACGCGCGCAGCGACATCTACTCGCTCGGCATCATGCTCTACGAGATGCTCGTGGGTGAACAGCCGTACAAGGGCGAGCAGCCCATGCAGATCGCCTTCCAGCACGCGACCGATTCAGTGCCCCGCCCCAGCGTGAAGAATCCCGGCGTCCCCGAGCAGCTGGACGAGCTCGTCCTGTGGGCGACCGAGAAGTCGCCGGATGATCGTCCCAACGACGCGAAGGAGATGCTGGACCGCCTGCGGGCGATCGAGCACGAGCTCGGCATCGCTCCGCAGGTCGCGCGTACGATCTCGGCGGGGATCATCCGCGACGAGAGCAGCGGCACCGGTGATGTGACCCAGGTGCTCCCCGCCGCGATGACCGCGCCGACCACTGCGGTGGAAGACGTTGACAACGCGACGCGCTTACGGACGGCGACGAAGCGCCGCGCGGTCAAGGGCGGCTGGCTGTTCGCCATCGTGATCCTGCTCGCGGCTCTCGCCGCCGGCGCCGGCTGGTGGTTCGGGTCCGGCCCCGGCTCGCAGGTCGCGGTCCCGGATGTGACGAATCGCTCCTTCGCGGAGGCCCAGCAGATTCTGGCGGAGCAGTCGTTCCAAGCCGTGCAGAAACCCGTCTTCGACCTCGAGATCCCCCCGGGCGTCGTCGTGGGCACCGATCCACCGGCGGGCGCCCGCTTGGACAAGGATGCCACCGTCGCCGTGCTGGTCTCGCAGGGTCCGCAGCCGCACGAGGTCCAGGCGCTCGCCGGGGCGAGCGCGGGCGAGGCGCGCGGCATCCTGCTCGGGCTGAACCTGCAGGTCTCGGAACCGGACGAGGCATTCTTCACCGATGCCGCGGACGGGACGGTCATCGCGGTGTCGGTCGCACCGCGCGCCGGCGGCGATGCCGTGGACTGCTCTCAGGGCTGCACCGCGCTGGAGGGAGACACGGTGACCCTCTCGGTCTCGGTCGGCCCGGTACCGGACGTGAGCGGGCTGAGCGTGGAGTCAGCCACCGCCACGCTCGGCGAGAAGGGCCTGTCGGTCGGAGGCACCGTCGAGGAATTCACCGGCGACTTCGCCAAGGGGCAGGTCATGTACATCGCCGACCGCGACGGCGGCGGCAGCTGGCGTCCGGGCGAGTCCGTCACACTGGTGGTCTCGGCGGGCCCACCGCTGTTCCCGGTGCCGAACATCGTCGGCATGACCCGCGACCAGGCCAAGGCTGCGCTGAAGAACGCGGGCTTCGAGTACGAGTACGCGACGCTGTGGGATGCGGTGCTGGACGAGATCACGAAGGTCGAGTCGCAAGTGCCCGCGGCGGGAACAGAGCGCGCCAAGGGGACCGTGGTCTCGTTCCGGATCCAGGGCGCGTTCTAGCGGGTTCGGGCGACGACCGACGGATGCCGCGACGCGGCCGGTATGGGATGCGGCCGCCCCGCGCCGGCGTTCGATGCGGCCGAGCGCGGCGCCACCGGTTGTCGGGAGCGGCGAAGCCGCGTATCGAGACATGACACGGATCGCATCACCGCGTGCTGCGCACGCAGTGATCCGATTCGCCCAGGGAGGTCTCGATACGCCGCCTACGGCGGCTACTCGACCTTGACAGGGATCGCATCAACGCGTGCTGCGCACGCATTGATCCGATACCTGTCAACGCTTGTCGAGCTCCTCGGCCACCAGGAACGCGAGCTCGAGGCTCTGCATGTGGTTCAGGCGCGGGTCGCACAGGCTCTCGTAGCGTGTCGCGAGGGTGGCCTCGTCGATCATCTCCGAGCCGCCAAGGCACTCGGTGACGTCGTCGCCGGTGAGTTCGACGTGGATGCCGCCGGGGTGCGTCCCCACCGCGCGATGTGCGTCGAAGAACCCGCGCACCTCGTCCACGACGTCGTCGAAGCGACGCGTCTTGTACCCGGTCGGGGTCGTGATGCCGTTGCCGTGCATCGGGTCGGTGACCCACAGCGGCACGGCACCCGAATCGCGGACGGCCTCCAGCAGCGGAGGCAGCGCGTCGCGGACCTTGCCGGACCCCATGCGCGTGATGAACGTCAGCCGGCCGGGCTCGCGCTCCGGGTCGAGCTTGTCGATGAGGTCCAGCACGGTCGACGGCGTGGTCGACGGTCCGAGCTTCACGCCGATCGGGTTGCGAATCTTCGAGAAGTAGTCGACGTGCGCACCGTCGAGGTCGCGCGTGCGCTCGCCGATCCAGAGGAAGTGGGCCGACGTGTTGTACGGCGTTCCGGTGCGGGAGTCGATGCGCGTCATCGGACGCTCGTAGTCCATCAGCAGGCCTTCGTGGCCCGTGTAGAACTCGACACGGCGCAGCTCGTCGAAGTTCGCGCCGGCGGCCTCCATGAACTTGATCGCGCGGTCGATCTCGTGCGCAAGGCCTTCGTACCGCTGGTTGGCGGGGTTCTCGGCGAAGCCCTTGTTCCAACTGTGCACCTCGCGCAGGTCTGCGAATCCACCCTGGGTGAAGGCGCGGATGAGGTTCAGCGTCGACGCGGCGGTGTGGTAGCCCTTCAGCAGTCGCGCGGGGTCGGCACGGCGGGAGCCCTCGGTGAAGTCGAAGCCGTTGACGATGTCGCCGCGGTAGGCAGGCAGCGTGACATCGCCGCGTGTCTCGGTGTCGCTGGAGCGGGGCTTGGCGAACTGACCGGCCATCCGCCCCATCTTCACGATCGGCATCGAGGCGCCGTACGTCAGCACGACCGCCATCTGCAGCACCGTCTTGATGCGGTTGCGGATCTGCTCGGCCGTCGCACCGGCGAACGTCTCCGCGCAATCGCCACCCTGCAGCAGGAATGCCCGACCGGATGCCGCCCGCGCCAGCTGGTCGCGGAGGTTGTCGACCTCGCCGGCGAAGACGAGCGGCGGCAGCGTCGCGATCTCAGCCGAGACCGCTGCAACAGCATCCGCGTCGTACCACGTCGGCTGCTGCTTGATCGGGAGGGTGCGCCAGTGGTCGAGGGCGTCGAGCTGTTGAAGCATCGGACCAGTCTATCGGGGCGCGAACGACGCGGCCGCCGCCGTCGGGCGTGCTCGTGCCCGCCGGCCCGCCGATGGCACGGGGCGACGGTCGGCGTCCGCGCCACCTGCGATCAGGGGAAATTCGCGATCGTGCCATAGAGGGGGTAGGCCTCACGCAGCTCCCGCGAATCGGACTCGATCGCGAGCTCATCGCCGGCCGATGCTGCGAAGTCGACCGTGCCCACGATCTCGAACGCCTCGAGGACGAACGGCAGGCTCTTGCCGACGAACAGATCCGGCTTGTCGAGCAGGCCGAAGTGCAGGTGCGGTCCCTGGGAGGGGCCGGTGTTCCCGAGCCGTGCGAGAGTATCCCCGGCCTTCACGCTGTCGCCGACCTTCACGGCGAGACTGCCCGGCTGCAGGTGCCCGTATGCCGCATAGACGTCCGGGGCGATCTCGAGGACCACCTGGTTGCCACCGAAGCCGGCCTTGGACTCGGGGGGCACGGAAGCGAACGGCGTCGACTCCTCGACGCCGTCCTGGACGGCGACGACGGTGCCGTCGGCGACGGCGAGCACATCCGCCCCGAAGCCGTAGAACGCCTCATTCGTGCTCCCGGTCCCGTCGTAGACGCGGTCCCCCTTCACCATCGCCCAGTCGGCGGCGAACGTCTCCGCAGTCGCGATGCGCAGCCCGTCAGCGGACAGTCGGAGGTCGCGGTGCACGTTGGGCGTGCAGCACGCGGACGTCGCGAGCCAGCCGTCGCCCGCGAGCGGGGGTTGGATCACGATCGCTTCGCTGGGGTCGACCGCGATCTCCGGTCCGTGCACGACACGGTCATCGATGATCACCGCGCCGGCCACGTCCGGCAGCGTGTACTCGATCCGATTCGACACCCGCGCCGGCACCTCCCCTGGCGGCAGCACCAGGTCCACCTCCACCGCAACGGCCGCGGATGCCGCGACGACCGGCGAGGGGGCGTGGGAGTAGAGCGACTGGGTGGCGGCGGCGAGCGTCTCCCCCTCCACCTGCATGAGCTCATCGCCGGCGGCATCGAGGACCGTGACTTTCGTCAACGTCACCGGATCACTGAACATGTTCACGACGAGGAGGCTGTACTCGACATGGTCCATGTCGTCGCTGCCGCGCACGACCTGGGCGGTGTTGATCGGCTGCACCAGGATCGCACTCACCAGATCTGCCGCCTCGGCTGCCGGGTCGAGCATCAACGCCACCTCCGTCGGGTCGGCCGTCGGCGACGATTCACCGGCACCAGCAAACGTGCACGCCGCGCTCGTGAACATGATGGTCACCACCGTGGCCGCGAATATCAAGCGTCGCCAATTTCGCATGTGGCCGTCCCCCGTCGTGAGCAGCCCGCCATGCCTCGTCGCTCGACCGGGCAGCCGAGCGACAGCCCCCGTGCAGCACGACAGGGCCGCCGATCGATAACGATGGGCACGTTACCGGTTCCGGAGGGAGTGCGCTACGACGCTCGGCAACGCGCTACGACGTGCGATGACACTACGGCGACGTCGGCTTGCGGTCCTTCACCGTGGAGGCGTACACGTCGTCATAGGTCTGCTCGCCGAGGCGCTGCAGCGCCACCATGATCTCGTCGGTCACGGAGCGCAGGATGTACCGGTCACCCTCCATTCCGGCAAAACGCGAGAAATCCAGTGGCTCACCGATCACGACACCCACCCGCCCCACCCGCGGGATGCTGCGGCCGATGGGCATGATCGCGTCTGTGTCGACCATGACGACCGGGATGACCGGCACGTGCGCCTCCAGCGCCATGCGCGCGATGCCGGTGCGTCCGCGGTATAGACGCCCGTCGGGGCTTCTCGTGCCCTCGGGGTAGATCCCGAGCAGGTCGCCCCGGCCCAGGACCGACAGCCCGGTGTTCAGCGATGCTTCGGAGGCTCTGCCGCCGGAACGATCGATGGGAATCTGACCGGTGGCCTTCATGAACATCCGGGTCGCCCAGCCTTTGAGGCCCTTACCGGTGAAGTAGTCGCTCTTGGCGAGGAATGACATGGGCCGATCGATCATCAGGGGCAGGAAGATCGAGTCCGACACCGAGAGGTGGTTGCTCGCCAGAATCGCGGCTCCCTCGACGGGTACGTTCCTGCGGCCGACGATCCAGGGACGGAAGATCGCTTTGACCAGCGGTCCGATCACGACGTACTTCATCAGCCAATAGAACATCGCGCTACGCGCTCGCAATCGGATCGGCGATCGCGAGGTCGGCGGCACCGATCAGTCCCGCGTCGTTGCCGAGCTCTGCGATGGCGAACGCCGCCACCGGGCGATCTCCATAGCCCGGGAGCGACGTCTCGTACGCGATCCGCACCGGTGCCAGGAGCTCGTCGCCCAACTGGGCGACTCCCCCGCCGATCACGAAGAGCTCGGGGTCGAGCACGGCCTGGAACCCGCCGCACGCCTCCCCCAGTGCCGTCGCGACCCGGCGCAGTGCCTCGACCGCGCCGGCATCCCCGGTCAATACGAGACGTGAGATCGCGGGGCCACCCAGTGTGCCCTTGTCCGCGCGTACTTCCGCCAGGGCGGCGCCGATGCCGCCGGCATCCGCGATCGCGTTCGCTTCGCGCTGCAGTGCGCGTCCGGACGCATACTGCTCGAGGCATCCATGCTGTCCGCAGCCGCAGAGGAGCCCATCGCGAGTGAACCGAGTGTGCCCGAGTTCCGCGGCGATCCCATGACCCCCGCGGAAGAGCGCGCCGTCGAGGACGACAGCGCCACCGACGCCGGTGCCCATCGTGAGCATGACCATGTTGTCGACGTCTCGGCCCGCGCCGAAGCGGAACTCCGCCCAGCCTGCGGCGTTCGCGTCGTTCTCGATCGTGACCGGGACGTCGATGCGGGCCTCGAGGATCGCCTTCAGCGGCTCATTGCGCCACGCGATGTTGGGCGCGTGGATGACGGACGCGCGGTCGCGGTCCACGAAACCGGCCGCCGCGACACCCACGGCCGAGACGTCGTGGGATGCACCGAGGTGACGTGCCATGTCGATCACGGCATCAGCCAGGGCCCCGGTGTCGACCGGCGTGTCGACGCGGAGCTTTTCGACGATGCGACCCGCCGCGTCGACGACTCCCCCGGCGATCTTCGTCCCGCCGATGTCGATCCCGACTTTGAGCACTGCACTCCCTCTCCGCCGGCGCTGCGGCGGCGGCGCCTTGCAGTCTAGTGGCGCGCGTCAGCGAGCCGGGGGTTTGGGGTGGAACCCCATCGAGTAGCGCGCGTCAGCGAGCCGGGGGTTTGGGGTGGAACCCCATCGAGTAGCGCGCGTCAGCGAGCCGGGGGTTTGGGGTGGAACCCCATCGAGAGGCGCGCGTCGGAAGTGGCGCGCGATGGGTTCCCGCTCCACGTCGTGGGAGGCGCCGCTCGGATAGACTCGGAAAGGGATCCACCCGAGAACGTAACCGGTACCGAAGGAGTTGCCGTGGTTGAATTCGAAGTACCTGCGATCGTCCCAGCTGACCCGCAGGCGAACATCACCGACCTCCTGGTCGCCCGAGTGAAGGCGACGCCGCAATTGGCCTTGTTCGCCGTCCCGGACGGCGAGGGATGGCGTGACATCACGGCCGCGGAGTTCCACCGCCAGGTCATCGCCCTGGCGAAAGGCTTCGCCGCGGCGGGGGTCGAGCCCGGAGACAAGGTCGGGTTCATCGCCCGGACGACATATGACTGGACGCTGGTCGACTTCGCGCTCTTCTTCGCGGGTGCGGTGATGGTGCCGATCTACGAGACGAGCTCGCCCGCGCAGATCGCATGGAACCTCACCGACTCCGGCGCCGTCGCGTGCATCATCGAGTCGGCAGACCACTCGGCCCGCCTCGATGAGATCCGGGCTGACGTCCCACTTGTGCGCTCGGTGTGGGAGATGCACCGTGGCGACCTCGACAAGCTGGTCGAACAGGGCGCCTCCGTCCCTGACGAAGAGATCGAACGCCGCCGGAACATCGCCAACGGCGCGGACATCGCCACGCTCATCTACACCTCGGGCTCGACCGGCCGACCGAAGGGGTGCGTGCTCACACACAGCAACTTCGTCGAGCTGATCCGCAACTCATCGAAGGCGCTGAGCGAGGTCGTCGAGACGCCTGGGGCATCGACGCTCCTGTTCATCACGACGGCGCACATCTTCGCGCGGTTCATCTCGATCCTCGACATCCACGCGGGCGTCAAGACCGGTCACCAGCCCGACACGAAGCAGTTGCTTCCCGCGCTCGGGTCGTTCAAGCCGACGTTCCTGCTCGCGGTGCCTCGCGTCTTCGAGAAGGTGTACAACTCCGCCGAGCAGAAGGCTGAGGCCGGCGGCAAGGGCAAGATCTTCCGCGCCGCGGCACACACCGCGGTCGAGCATTCCACGCTGCTGCAGGACGGCAAGAAGATCCCGTTCGGGATGAAGATCAAGTTCGCCCTGTTCGACCGGCTCGTCTACAGCAAGCTGCGCGCCGCGATGGGCGGCAACGTCGTCTACGCCGTTTCCGGATCCGCACCGCTCGGACCCCGTCTGGGCCACTTCTTCCACAGCCTCGGCGTCGTGATCCTCGAGGGCTACGGCCTGACCGAGACGACGGCGCCGGCAACGGTGAACCTCGCCACGAAGTCCAAGATCGGCACGGTGGGCCCCGCGCTGCCGGGCGTAGGCGTTCGCCTGGACGATGACGGCGAGATCCAGGTTCGTGGCGTCAACGTATTCAAGGAGTACTGGCGCAACCCGGAGGCAACGGCCGAATCGTTCGACGGAGACTGGTTCAAGACCGGCGACCTGGGCTCGTTCGACTCGGAAGGCTTCCTGACGATCACGGGTCGCAAGAAAGAGATCATCGTGACGGCGGGCGGTAAGAACGTCGCGCCCGCCGCGCTCGAAGATCCCATCCGCGCCAACCCGATCGTCGGTCAGGTCGTCGTGGTCGGCGATCAGAAGCCGTTCATCTCCGCGCTGGTGACCCTCGACGGCGAGATGCTGCCGACGTGGTTGGGCAACAACAACCTGCCGCGGGACATGTCATTGAAGGATGCCGCCAGCAACGGCGCCGTGCGCGCCGAGGTCCAGAGCGCTATCGACGCGGCGAACGCGAACGTGTCGCGTGCGGAGTCGATCCGGAAGTTCACCATCCTCTCCGACGAATGGACCGAGGCCAGTGGGCACTTGACCCCGAAGATGAGCATCAAGCGCAACATCATCATGGAGGACTTCGCGGACGAGATCACCGCGCTGTACGCCGTGCCGGTGACCACCTCGAACGTCGCGCTCAGCTGAGCTGACAGAGACGAAAGGCCCGGGGCGACCCGGGCCTTTCGTTCGAACGCGGTCGGATGCGGAACCGACGACTCCGACGAATCCGCCGGTCAGACCTGGATACGCTCGCTGGCGCTCGCTACTCGATCTTGCCACGGAGCGGACTCAACGCTGCTTCGGAGCATTGAGTCCGCTCGTGTCAAAACCAGTCGCTCTCGCGGATCTCGCGCATCGCGATGCGCCGTGTCTCCGAGGGCAGCCGGTCCAGAAAGAGCTTGCCGTCGAGGTGGTCGGTTTCGTGCTGCAGCGCCTGTGCGAGCAGGCCCTCGCCCTCGAGCCTGACTTCGTTGCCGTCCAGATCGATGCCGGTCACGGTCGCGCGAGGATGACGCAGGGCGTCGTGCCACAGCCCCGGGACGGAGAGACACCCTTCTCCGACCAGTTCGGGCTCACCGGACACCTCGACCAGCACCGGGTTGAGGATGTACCCGATGTCCCCGTCGATGTTGTAGCTGAATGCACGCAGGCCGACGCCGATCTGCGGCGCAGCGACTCCGGCGCGGCCGGGCAGCTCCACCGTGTCGACGAGATCCTTGACGAGAGCACGTACGCCGTCGTCGATCTTCTCGATGGGCGCGCTCGGCGCCCGCAGGACGGGGTCGCCGAAGATGCGGATGGGACGGACAGACACCGGCGGCCCTACGCTGCCGGAGTGAGAGCGCGCAGACCCTCGACGACGGCGGCGGCGAGGTCCCGCGCCGCGAGGCGGGTCGCCGGCTGCAGCTCGCGGAACGAGATCGCACTGCCCGCAGCGATGTGCGGGTCGTAGGGCACGCGCACGACGGAGCGCACGCGAGTTCGGAAATGGCCCTCGAGCTCATCGATCTGCACGAGCGGCGCACCGGGCCGGGCCGTGTTCAGGACGACGATGGCGTCGCGAACCTGCTCCGCGTATCCGTTGGTCTCGAGCCAGGTCAGGGTCTCGGAAGCCAGACGCGCCTCGTCGACGGTGAGGCCGGCAACGACCACGACCTGGTCGGCCAGGTCGAGCGTGGCCCCCATCACCGAGTGGACGATCCCGGTGCCGGTGTCGGTCAGGATGATCGAGTAGTAGTGTGCGGCGATGCTCGCGACATCGTGGTAATCGCGATCGTTCAGCGCCTCGGACACGCGCGGGTCGGCATCCGATGCCAACACGTCCAGCCGTGTCTCGTCGCGCGCGACGATATTCGAGATGTCGTTGTAGCCGGTCACCTCGGCACGCACCTTCACCAGGTCGCGCACCGTCTTGCCACTCGTGCGGGAGATGCGCTCGGCGAGGGTCCCCCGGTCGGGGTTCGCGTCCACCGCGATGATCCGATCGTCGCGGGCATCGGCCAGCGCCATGCCGAGGAGTGTCGTGACGGTGGTCTTGCCGACACCACCCTTTCGCGACAGCACCGGAACGAAGCGGGCGCCACCGGTGAGCGGCGCGGCGATGCGGCGGTCCAGCTCCTTGCGGGCACGGGCGCGCTTGCCGTCACCGAGGTTGATGCGGTGCCGGGTGATCGAGTACACGAAGTGCTGCCAGGCACCCTCCGGCTCGGGGCGGACGACCTGATGCGGGTCCAGCAGACGATCCGCGGTCAACAGGTCGGCGCTCTCGCGGCCCGCCTCGAACTCGCCGAACCGCTTGGAGGTCATGGTCACGTCCGCGCGCGGGATGACCCGCTCGACGGCGTGCGCACGCTGCGGGCGCTCTTCGATCTCGGGATGCTGTGCCTCGCGCCGCGTGGCCGGAACCGACCCCGTCGACGTCGGAGTCGAGCTGGCGCCGTTCGGCTGGACCGCCGCGGCTGCCGGGCTGAACGCCGGAGCCGTCTCCGGCAGCGGAATCGGGTCGGCGGCGACACCGGACCGCGTCGCCGGCGTGGGGCCGGTGATCGACATCCCCCCGCGAAGCGGAGCACCGCCTGCCGGCGAGGAGTCCTCGGCGCTCGACGCGGTGTCCCCCGAGGCCGGGGGGTGTTCGATGACGGTCTCCTCGATGACGGCATCCTCGATATTGCCGCTCTCGTCACGCGAGGCCTCGGAGTACGCCGACTCGGTCAGCTCTTCGAGTTCGCCGGTCTCGACGTTCTCCTCTTCGAAGTCCGTCGCATCCTGGGTGATCTCGTACTCCAGCTCGTCGTCCACCACGCCGTCGTCATCGACCAGGTCGTCGTCCGATGCGGAAGGCAGCTGAACGCTCACCTGTTCGGTCTGCCCGCCCAGGATGCCGAACCCCGACGTGTCCAGGTTCCCCGCGTCAGAGAGCACGCCGTGCTGCTCCGGATCAGGGTCGTCGGAATGCGTCTGGTCGGTGCGATCGGGCGTCACTGCAGTACTCCAAGAGGCTGAAAAAAGGTGCGCGGGGAAATCTCGCACCCTCCAGGCTACTGCGCGGGACGGATGACGACCAAAAGGTCCCCGGCATCGACCTGCTGGGTTTCGCCGATCGCGAGCCGTTCCACGACGCCGTCGATGGGCGAGGTGATCGCGGCTTCCATTTTCATCGCCTCGATCGACGCGACCGGCTGACCGGCGGTGACGGTGTCACCGACCGCCGTTTTCAGGGTCACGACACCGGAGAAGGGGGCCGCCACCTGGCCGGGTTTGGACGTGTCGGCCTTCTCCACCTGGCGGGTCTCGACGCTGATGCTGCGATCACGGACGTACACGGGCCGCAGCTGCCCGTTGAGCGTCGTCATGACCGTCCGCATCCCCTTGGCGTCCGCTTGACCGATCGCCTCGAGCCCGACATAGAGCTGCACGCCCGGGTCGATCTCTGCCACGTGCTCTTCGCCCGGCTTCAGCCCGTAGAGGTAGTCGGGCGTTCCGAGGGACGACAGGTCGCCGTATGCCTCGCGGTTGGCCTCGAACTCCTTGGCCGGACCGGGGAACAGCAGGCGGTTGAGCGTCTTGCGTCGCAGCGCGGCGTCGCCGGCCAGTCCGTCCCGCTCCGCGTCGGTCAGCGGCGGTACCTCGATCGAGATCTGTCGCCCGGCGAGCACCTTCGTGCGGAAGGGCTCCGGCCAGCCACCCGGCAGGTCGCCCAGCTCGCCCGCCATGAAGCCGACCACCGAGTCCGGAATGTCGTAGTTCTGCGGGTTCTCGGCGAAGTCGGCGGGATCGGCCTTGGCCGCCACGAGAGCCAGGGCGAGGTCGCCGACGACCTTCGAAGACGGGGTCACCTTGGGGATGCGCCCCAGAATGCGGTCAGCCGCGGCGTACATGTCCTCGATGAGCTCGAAGTCGTCGGCCATGCCCAGTGCGATCGCCTGCTGGCGGAGATTCGAGAGCTGTCCGCCCGGGATCTCGTGGTGGTACACGCGCCCGGTCGGGCCCGGAAGCCCCGATTCGAACGGCGTGTAGAGGTGCCGCACGCCCTCCCAGTAGGGCTCGAGGTCACTGACGGCGGCGAGGTCGATGCCGGTGTCGCGCTCGGTGTGGGCGAGTGCGGCGACGAGCGCCGACAGCGACGGCTGGCTGGTCGTGCCCGACAGCGGTGCGGCTGCGGCATCCACCGCGTCCACGCCCGCCGCGCTCGCCGCGAGCAGCGTCGCGAGCTGTCCGCCCGCCGTGTCGTGCGTGTGCAGGTGCACCGGAAGGTCGAAGCGCTCCCGCAGCGCGGTCACCAGCTTCGCGGCGGCAGCCGGGCGGAGCAGCCCCGCCATGTCCTTGATCGCCAGGATATGAGCGCCGGACTCGACGATCTGGTCCGCGAGACGCAGGTAGTAGTCCAGGGTGTACAGGGTCTCGCTCGGGTCGAGCAGGTCGGCGGTGTAGCAGAAGGCGACCTCGGCGACGGCGGTGCCGGTCTCGAGGACCGCGTCGATGGCGGGCCGCATCTGGCCGACGTCGTTCAGGGCGTCGAAGATCCGGAACACGTCGACACCTGTCGCCGCGGCTTCGCGCACGAACGCCTGAGCAACCTCGATCGGCCGCGGCGTGTACCCGACGGTGTTGCGGCCGCGCAGCAGCATCTGGATCGGGATGTTGGGGATCGCCTCCCGCATGGCAGCAAGGCGCTCCCACGGATCCTCCGCGAGGAAGCGGAGGGCGACGTCATACGTCGCGCCGCCCCACGCCTCCACCGACAGCAGTCCGGGCGTCATCCGCGCCACATGCGGTCCGACGCGCACCAGATCCCGCGTGCGGACCCGGGTGGCGAGCAGCGACTGATGCGCGTCGCGGTACGTCGTCTCAGTGACGGCGAGGGGCACCTGCGTGCGCAGCGCACGGGCGAAGCCTTCCGGGCCGAGTTCACGCAGCCGGTCGAGTGAGCCGGGCGGCGGCGGAGTCGAAAGGTCGATCTCGGGCAACTTGCTGCCGGGAGAGATCGACAGCGGCTTCTCGCCGTACGGCCGATTGACCGTGACGTCGGCGAGCCAGTTGATCAGCTTCGTGGCACGGTCCCGCGACGGGTGGCTCGTCACCAGCGCCGGGCGTTCCTCGATGAAGGCGGTGCTGAGGTCGCCCGCCACGAACGCGGGGTCGTCGAGCACGGCGCGCAGGAAGGGGATGTTCGTCGATACGCCGCGGATGCGGAACTCCGCGAGGCCGCGCTTGGCGCGTGCGACCGCGGCAGGGAAGTCGCGTCCGCGGCACGTCATCTTCGTGAGCATGGAATCGAAGTGGGGGCTGATCTGCGACCCCGCGGCGGTCGTTCCGCCGTCGAGCCGGATACCCGCGCCGCCGGGCGAGCGGTACGTCGTGATCCTGCCCGTGTCCGGCCGGAATCCCTCTGCCGGGTCCTCCGTCGTGATGCGGCATTGCAGAGCGGCGCCGCGCAGCACGATGTTCTCCTGGTTGAGCCCGAGGTCATCAAGCGTCTCTCCGGCTGCGATGCGGATCTGCGACTGCACTAGGTCGACGTCGGTGACCTCCTCGGTGACCGTGTGCTCGACCTGGATGCGGGGGTTCATCTCGATGAAGACGTGTTCGCCCGCGCGCTCCCCCGCGGTGTCCACGAGGAACTCGACGGTGCCCGCGTTCACATAGCCGATGGACTTCGCAAAGGCGACCGCGTCGCGGTGAAGGGCATCACGCAGCTCGTCAGAGATGTTCGGCGCCGGCGCGATCTCGATGACCTTCTGATGACGCCGCTGCACGGAGCAGTCCCGCTCGAAGAGGTGGACCGTGTGCCCGGTCGCGTCAGCGAGGATCTGCACCTCGATGTGACGAGGACGCACGACGGCCTGCTCGAGGAAGACGCGTGCGTCGCCGAACGCCGCCGCAGCCTCGCGCATCGCCTCGGCGATGGCGGGGGGAAGCGCCCCGGGGCTCTCGACGCGGCGCATGCCACGCCCGCCGCCGCCGGCGACGGCCTTCACGAAGATGGGGAACCCGATGTCGGTGGCCTGCGCGACGAGCGCGTCGACGTCCTCCGATGCCTCGGTGGAGCGGAGGACAGGCACGCCGGCCGCGATCGCGTGATGCTTGGCGGTGACCTTGTTGCCCGCCATCTCCAGGGCCGTGGAGGGCGGTCCGATGAACGTGATGCCGTTCTCGGCCGCGCGGGCGGCGAGCTGCGGATTCTCGGAGAGGAATCCATAGCCGGGGTAGATGGCATCCGCGCCGGATGCGAGCGCGACCCGGATGATCTCCTCGACGTCGAGGTAGGCGCGCACGGGATGACCCGGCTCTCCGATGACATAGGACTCGTCGGCCTTCTGCCGGTGGAGTGAGCCGCGGTCTTCGAAGGGGAACACCGCGACTGTGCGGGCTCCCAGTTCGTATGCGGCGCGAAACGCGCGAATGGCGATCTCTCCGCGGTTGGCGACCAGGATTTTCCGGAACATTGACACCTCACTGGACGGCCGACGAATCGGGCTGAGTGTGTTGTCAGCCTAGGGGAAGGTAACGTAGTCGCTTGTGCACGTACTCTCCGTCAGCTCGCTCAAGGGCGGGGTCGGCAAGACAACCGTGACTCTAGGACTCGCCTCCGCGGCATTTGCGCGGGGAGTTCGGACTCTCGTGGTGGATCTCGACCCGCAGTCCGACGTTTCGACCGGCATGGACATCCAAGTCGCCGGTCGTCTCAACGTCGCCGATGTCCTTGCCAACCCCAAGGAGAAGGTGGTTCGCCAAGCGATCACCTCCAGCGGCTGGGCCAAGGTGCACCCAGGCACCATCGACGTGATGATCGGCAGCCCGTCTGCGATCAACTTCGACGGCCCGCACCCCAGTGTGCGCGACGTGTGGAAGATGGAAGAGGCGCTCGCCACGATCGAGGCCGACTACGACCTGGTCCTGATCGACTGCGCCCCGTCCCTGAACGCCCTCACGCGCACCGCGTGGGCCGCCTCGGACCGCGTGATCGTCGTGACCGAGCCCGGCCTGTTCTCCGTCGCCGCCGCGGACCGTGCCCTCCGCGCGATCGAAGAGATCCGCCGCGGCCTCTCCCCCCGCCTTCAGCCGCTCGGCATCGTGGTCAATCGGGTCCGGCCGCAGTCCATCGAGCACCAGTTCCGCATCAAGGAATTGCGCGACATGTTCGGCCCGCTGGTGCTCTCACCCCAGCTGCCAGAACGCACCTCGCTGCAGCAGGCGCAGGGCGCAGCCAAGCCGCTGCACATCTGGCCCGGCGATTCGGCTCAGGAACTCGCGGCTGACTTCGACGCCCTGCTGGACCGCGTCATGCGCACCGGCCGAATTCCGGCTGCGGGCAACCCGGTCTGAGCCGCGCCGGCTCTGCGAAGACGGATGCCGCGGCATCCATCGCTGTCGACCGCGGCGTGCGCGAGTCGAGTGCGCGCCACTTCCCTGTCTGCGCGGCGCATATTCCCGTAGCGGAATCAGGAAACAGCAGCGCCGTCGGGGACCGCGACGCCACAGGAGCCGGCGAGAAGAGCTACGCGGTGCGCGCCGCGCGTCGTGCGGACAGCTCGTCCACGACCTCGGGTGCCTGCGCGTCGAAGTCGATCAGCGTCGACTCCACCTCGCGCAGCACCTTGCCCACCGCGATGCCGAAGACGCCTTGGCCGCGGCTGACCAGATCGATGACCTCGTCGTTCGACGTGCACAAGTACACCGACGCGCCGTCGCTCATCAGAGTCGTCCCAGCAAGATCACGGATGCCGGCCGCCCGCAGTTGATCGACCGCGATGCGGATCTGCTGCAGCGAGATGCCCGTGTCGAGCAGCCGCTTCACCAGCTTCAGCACGAGGATGTCGCGGAAGCCGTAAAGCCGCTGCGATCCGGAGCCGCTGGCTCCGCGCACAGTGGGCTCCACGAGCTCGGTGCGTGCCCAGTAGTCCAGCTGACGGTAGGTGATGCCTGCCGCCTTCGCGGCGACAGCTCCGCGGTATCCGACTTCGTCGTCCATCTCTGGGAGCCCGTCGGTGAACAGGAGGTCTGCGACGAACTTCGGTCCGTCCGCGTCGTGAGCGTTCATACGCTTCCTCCTTGATGATCGGACATGTCAACGCTAGATGAGGCCTGGCCGCCGGGCAACGACATCCGCGTTCCCGGGTCCGGCGTGTCGCGGCCGGTGCGCGTAATCACGCGGTTCAGGACAGCATGCGGTCCAGGGCCGCGCGCGCGAAGATCGCGCGCACCTCGTCCAGGCGCTTGGCAAGCTCCGGGGCGAGTTCGCTGGCACGGGCGCGGGATGCGGCATCCGTCCGTCGCAGCAGGGGCGAAAGAGCTGACTCGACCAGCGCGACGTCGCGCTCGGCGCTCTGCCGGAGGGTGCGCACGTGCCGCGGCTCGATCCCGTGGCGGTCCAGAGCCACCAGCGCGCGCAGGATCGCGACTGCCTGGTCGTTGTAGCCGTCCGTTCCGGTGATCACTCCGGTGCTGATCGCGTCGTTCAGCAGCTGCGGGGCGGCGCCGGACGCGGCCAGGAGCTCTTCGCGGCGATACCGACGCGGGGCGGGCACGATCGACGGCGGCGCGGCGGTCGGCTGAGCGGGGTCGCGGCCGGCGTCGATGTCGGCGAGATACTCCCGGATGACCATCAGCGGCAGGTACTGATCACGCTGCAGGGTCAAGGCCAGCCGCAGCCGCTCGAGGTCGTCCTGCGAGAACTTCCGGTAGCCCGACTCGGTGCGGGTGGGGGTGACGATTCCCTGCACCTCGAGGAATCTCAGCTTGCTGGACGTCAGGTTGGGAAACTCCGGGCTCAGCCGAGCGAGGACCTGACCGATGCTGAGAAGCCCCGCGGACGATGAACGTTCGCGGGCTGACGATTCCCCCATCAGCCGTCCGCCGGCTGAGACAGGTCAGCGGGCGAGACGAAGAAGTTGAGCCGGAATTTGCCGACGCGCACCTCGGAGCCGTTCGTCAGGACTGCGCGATCCGCGCGTTCTCCGTTGACGTACGTACCGTTGAGCGATCGCTGATCGACCAGTTCGAAGGACGTGCCGGTCCGCGTGATTTCGGCGTGACGGCGCGAAACGGTCACGTCGTCGAAGAAGATGTCGGCTTCGGGATGCCGGCCGACGGTGGTCACGTCGGTGTCCAGCAGATACCGGGCACCAGCGGTGGGTCCGGATCGCACGATGAACAGCGCGGAACGCGTCGGCAACGCCTCGATCGCATCGAGTTCGGCGTCGCTCAGATCGCTTCCGAAGGGCACGAAGGACAGGTCGGAGTCGTGTCCGAACGTCTGCGTCGTATCGACCGGGCCGTGCGAGTCACCCGCGTCGGCGCCCGCTCCTGACGCCCTCCGGATCTCGTCCGGCTCTGGTCGGCGGTTGTCCTCCACGGTGTTCCTCCTCTGAACTCCAGCGTAACGGATCGACCGCCTCCCGAAAGGTTCGGGTTCAGGGCCGGGCGCGGCATTGCGCAATGTTTCGCCTTGTGTCACCTGGGGTGACCGCCGGGGGCGCGTTGCCTAGCCTGGCGAGTACTGAACCTACTTCGAAGGAGACACCCGTGTCGAGCCCGCATCGCCATCTTCCGCCCGCTCCGGTGCGTGAGCGTGCGGCATGCATGTGCGTTCACGGGGACTCCTGCTCGAGCTTCGCGCCGGGCCATGCCCTCCACCTGATCCAGGCGCGACTTGCGTCTGCGACCCCCTCCGAGTGGGTGGACGCGATCGTCGAGTCGACGGATGCCGTTGCCGGCGTCGTCGTGTTGCGCACCGTCTCGGCGACCGAGCAGGTCGAGCTGTGGAGCGGTTCGGGCGCGGCCCACCAGGCCACGCCCGGTGCCCCGGTCGCGCTCCACGGTCGTTACGGCGTTTTGGCCGTGGGCTCGCTGCGCTTCAACGTTGCGGTGAGTCGGAGCAATGCCGCGCAGCGGCGTTGATGCGACTGCACCGCAAGATCGAGTAGCGCCGCGAAGCGCCGCGTATCGAGATCTCTCGAGTCGGAGCAATGCCGCGCAGCGGCGTTGATGCGACTGCACCGCAAGATCGAGTAGCGCCGCGAAGCGCCGCGTATCGAGATCTCTCGAGTCGGAGCAATGCCGCATAGCGGCGTTGACGCGACTGCACCGCAAGATCGCGTAGCGACGCGAAGCGCCGCGTATCGAGATATCCCCTGACGCAGGTCAGGCCATCTTCATCATGCTGTCCTTCAGCGCCATGCAGGCCTCGACGCACGCCTTGCAGGACTGAGCGCACAACCTGCAGACTTCGCTCTCGTCCGCGTGCTCCAGGCACTCGTCCATGCACAGCGTGCACATCGCGATGCACGCATCGAGCATCGACATCAGGACGGCGGGGGTCAAGCCCTGCATCCGCAGCATGGCGCGCATCATCGTGTTGCACATGTCGGCGCAGTTCATGCACGCCGGCGCGCACGACATCATCTGGGTGGAACACACCGTGCAGGCCTGCTCGCATGCCGAGCAGGCGTCCATACACGCCTGCACGAGCGACATGTCCATGGTGCTCATCCCGGCCATCGACATGCCGTCCTTGGACATCATGTCCATCATCATCGAGTCCACGAGACACTCCTTCCGATCTCCCTCGGACGGCGGCTGCCGCCCCTCGGAACGCTACTCTTCGAGCCGCCGCACGTCACGGGCATTCGCTCCCGGCCCCGCAGGAATTCCCCCACCCGTCACACACAGCGGGGCCGCGTAGCCTGGACCGGATGCGCACGACAACGACTTCCCCTCGCTCCCTCGCCCGCTCACTCACCACCGCGGCCGCGGCACTCCTGCTCGCCGCCGCCGGAATCCTGGTCGCTTCTCCGGCCAGCGCCCACGACGAATTGGTCTCGACCGATCCCGCGGCTGATGCCGCGCTCGACGCACTCCCAGCGCAGCTGACCCTGACCTTCAGCGGGGAACTCGCACCCGACCCCGGAGCGACCCAGCTGCAGGTGACGGATGCCGGGGGCACGATGCTCGCCGACGGCGAGCCCCTCGTCGAGGGCACCCTTGTGACGCAGCCGCTCACGGGCACAGCATCCGGACCCGTCACCGTGCTGTGGAAGGTCGTCTCGAGCGATGGACACCCGATCTCAGGCGAGTTCGCGTTCTCGGTGACGGCCTCCGCCACGCCCACAGCCACACCCACGCCGACGGGCTCCGCGACCAGCACGCCCAGCCAGAGCCCGACGCAGGAGCCGACGGTCGCACCGACCGAGGCGCCGGTCCCTTCGGACAGCGGCGACACGGCACTGCCGTGGATCATCGGCGGTCTGCTGCTGCTCGCGCTGGTGGGAGGCGCTGTGGCCTACCTCCTGGTGTCGCGAGCACGACGAGTCCGGGCCGAGGAGGCCCTGCGCTCGGGGTCTCCGGCGACGCCCGGCGAGGCACCTTCTGCCGGGTCCGCGCCCTCGGCCGACCGATAGGCTTAAGTCATGCCTCACTACGACGTCGCCATCCTCGGCGCCGGCCCCGGCGGTTATGTCGCGGCCGTCCGAGCAGCTCAGCTCGGCCTTTCCGTTGCGATCATCGAGGAGAAGTACTGGGGCGGTGTGTGCCTGAATGTGGGCTGCATCCCCTCCAAGGCGCTCCTGCGCAATGCCGACCTCGCGCATGTCTTCCTCCACCAGGCGGAGCTGTTCGGCATCTCGGGGGACGTCTCCTTCGACTTCGGCACGGCGTGGGATCGCAGTCGCAAGGTCGCGGATACGCACGTCAAGGGCATCCACTACCTGATGAAGAAGAACAAGGTGACCGAGTACGAGGGTCGCGGCTCGTTCGTCGATGCGAACACGATCGACGTCGCCAAAGCGAACGGCGAGACCGACCGCGTCACCTTCGACAACGCGATCATCGCCACGGGCTCGCGGGTCCGGCTGCTGCCGGGCGTGCAGCTCAGCGACAACGTCGTGACCTACGAAGAGCAGATCATGACGCGCGAGCTGCCCAAGTCGATCGTCATCGTCGGCGCGGGCGCGATCGGAATGGAATTCGCGTTCGTCATGGTCAACTTCGGCGTCAAGGTGACGATCATCGAGTTCCTCGATCGCGCGCTCCCCAACGAGGACGCGGATGTGTCGAAAGAGATCGCTCGTCAGTACAAGAAGTACGGGGTCGACATCCTCACCTCGACGAAGGTCGACTCCGTCGTGGATCACGGCGACAAGGTCACCGTCACCTACACGCCGAAGGATGGCGCGGTGGCAGAGATCGACACCGACAAGGTGCTCATGTCGATCGGTTTCGCGGCGAACGTCGAGAACTTCGGTCTCGAGAACACCGGTGTGAAGCTCACAGACCGGGGCGCGATCGACATCGACGACTTCATGCACACGAACGTTCCGCACATCTACGCGATCGGCGACGTGACCGCCAAGCTCCAGCTCGCCCACGTCGCCGAGGCGCAGGGCGTCGTCGCCGCCGAGACGATCGGCAAGGCCGAGACGATGGCTCTGGGCGATTACCGCATGATGCCGCGCGCCACGTTCTGCTCCCCCCAGGTCGCCTCGTTCGGCCTGACCGAGCAGCAGGCACGGGACGCCGGGTACGACGTCAAGGTCGCCAAGTTCCCGTTCTCTGCCAACGGCAAAGCCAACGGGCTCGGTGAACCGATCGGCTTCGTGAAGCTCATCGCGGATGGCGAGCACCTCGAACTGCTCGGCGGCCACTTGATCGGCCCCGACGTGTCCGAGCTGCTCCCCGAGCTCACGCTCGCGCAGAAGTGGGACCTCACCGCACTCGAGGCGGCCCGGAACGTGCACACGCACCCGACTCTCTCCGAAGCTGTGCAAGAGGCATTCCACGGCCTCGCCGGCCACATGATCAATCTTTGAGCCGGACCGGATCGATGCGGGCTAAGCCCGCGTCGATGCGGTCTCGACTCGAGGTCGTGTCTCGATACGCGGCTTCGCCGCTACTCGACGGCGCCGCAGGCGGCGTATCGGGACCGGGCCCACGAGTCGACTTCAGTAGCCCAGCGCCCGCGCGAGCTTGGACGTGGATGCCGCGGGTCGGCCACCGGCGGCGAGCACAGCCGCCTCGACCACGGTGAAGAAGGCGCGGGGATCCGCGGATGCTGCGGGCCCGAGTTCGATCTCCCACTCGCGCCACGAGCGGACTGCGCCGGTGCGCACGTCTGTCGCGGTGACCAGATCATCGACGAACTCGGCGACCAGAGCGCCGTCGGCCGAGAGCAGCGCGTAGGCCGTTCGCGTGTTCAGGATGCGCGCGATCGGTCGAAGATCGGCATCCGTCACCGTGGCGATGGCGGCCCGAACGCCGAGCGGCACCTCTTCGTCGGCTGCCTCGCCGAGGGGCCAGCCGAGTTCGGTGCGGCCCGCGCCGATGCGGGGGCCTTTGACATGCCAGCCCGCATCGGGCCCGCCGCTGCGCCGCCTCAGCGCGTACCCGGCGGAGGCCAGTGCATATTCCGCCGTGTCGAAGTAGCGCGCGTCGAGCTCCCGCCCTTCGGCGGCGCCGACCGACGCGACCCCGGGCAAGCGGGAGAGATCCGGCAACGGCGTCTCGTCGTCGGCGTCGAACTTGAGCTCGATCTCGACGGACCGGGACGGCTCCGAGCGCTCGGGGCTCGGCTCAGCGGCGGTCACGCGGCGAGTCGGCGTACGGGTCGATGTCGTCCTGCGCCTCGACGAACCAGAACTCCGCCTCGGTCGGCCCGTCGCTCTCGCCGGTGCGCTCCAGCTCGCCCTTGCGCAGGTAGACGACCTGCGTCTCGCTGTACGGGACGATGAGTCGGTCGAGGTCCGGGTTTTCGAGCGGCAGGAGCTGTCCGTCGAGGGGTCCGCCGTGCAGACGTGCGATAGCCATGCGCCGAGCCTAGTCCTGCGAACCCGGAATGGTCGGAGGCGGTCGGTCGCGGTTCAGTCCGTCGGCGCGAGCACCAGCAGCGAACTGGTCGCAGTCGCCACGACGCGGCCGGCGGCATCCGCGAGTTCGCCCTCGGTGAAGATCACCCTGCGGCCGGGCTTGATCACACGCCCGGTCGCTCGCAGCACTCCGGACGCGTGCGTGATCGGCCGGAGGTACCGCACGTTGAGGTCTACGGATGTGTAGCCCACACCCGCCGGCAACGTGGTGTGCCCGGCGCAGCCCAGGGCGGAATCCAGCAGGGTGCATGCGAGGCCGCCGTGCACGGCGCCGATCGGGTTGTAGTGGAACTCCGCCGGCTCGCACTCGAACAGCGCGAAGCCCTCGCTCACCTCGACGAGCGTGAAGCCCATGAGCCGGGCGATCGGCGGTGGTGGGATCGCGCCGTCGATCATCGCCTGAAGAGCTTCGAGTCCTGTACCGGCGCTGCGGGATTGCGCGAGAGCCTCTGCGGGATCTGCCCAGTCGAACGTGCGGGAGCGGCTGTCGGTCATGCACCGATCTTCCCGCACCACGAGCGACCGCGGGCGGCGACCGGCACTTGCAAGCGTTTGCAACGCGTGCAACTAGAATTCTGGCGTGAAGGCCATCCGAACGTTCACCGTCCGCCCCGTTCTCGCGGAGTCTCTCGCGCCGCTGAACCGGCTCGCCTCGAACTGGCGATGGTCGTGGAGCCGGGCGACGCACGCGCTGTTCGCGTCGATGGATCCGGACCTGTGGGAGCGCATCGGCGGCAACCCTTCGCGCATGCTCGGTGCGCTCGGGCAGGACCGCCTCGACGAACTCGCGCGCAACGACGAATTCGTTGCGCGCGTGGGCGCGGAGGACGAGCGACTGAACGCCTACCTCGGCGGGGACCGATGGTTCCAGCAGCTGGAGGGCGCGAAACCCACCGGCATCGCATACTTCTCCCCCGAGTTCGGCGTGGACGGCTCGCTTCCTCAGTATTCGGGCGGTCTCGGCATCCTCGCCGGCGACCATCTCAAGAGCGCGTCCGACCTCGGCGTACCCCTGACCGGTGTGGGCCTGTTCTATCGCGCCGGCTACTTCCGCCAGTCGATCGGAGACGACGGCTGGCAGCGCGAGAGCTATCCTCTGCTGGACCCGTACGGCCTGGGACTGACGCTGCTGCGTGACAGCGCCGGCTCTCCGGTCGAGATCACCCTCGACCTGCCTGGGGACCGGCAGTTGCACGCGCGCGTGTGGGTCGCGGACATCGGCCGGATTCCGCTGCTGCTGCTGGACTCCGAGACACCCGCGAATTCCGAGGAGATGCGCCGCGTCACCGACCGCCTCTACGGCGGCGGGGGCGAGCACCGGCTGCTGCAGGAGCTGCTCCTGGGCGTCGGGGGCGTGCGCGCGGTGCGCGCGTTCTGCGAGGTCACGGGCCGCGCGAAGCCGGACGTGTACCACACGAACGAAGGTCACGCGGGGTTCCAGGGCCTGGAGCGGATGTCGGAGCTCATCACTCAGGACCACCTCGGCTTCGACGCGGCGCTCGCCCAGGTGCGCGCCTCCACCGTGTTCACCACCCACACGCCGGTGCCGGCCGGCATCGACCGGTTCCCCCGCGACCTGATCGCCGACTTCCTCGCCAGCAACCTGTTCGCCGGCCTGGACCCCGGGCGGGCGCTCGCACTCGGGCTCGAGGACTACGACGGCGGCGACTCCGGCGTCTTCAACATGGCCGTGCTCGGGCTGCACCTCGGGCAGCACGCGAACGGGGTCTCGGTGCTGCACGGCGAGGTGAGCCGTGGAATGTTCGGCGCGCTGTGGCCCGGTGTGGACACAGACGAGGTGCCGATCACCTCGATCACGAACGGCGTGCACGCCCCCACGTGGGTGCACCCGTCGATCAAGGGGCTCAGCGAGCGTGCCTTCGGCGATGCGCACAGCGCCGCCCACGATTGGACCGACCGCGCCGCGATCAGCGACGGAGAACTGTGGGGCGTGCGTTCGCAGATGAAGAGCGAGCTGGTCGCCGAGGCCCGGCGGCGGGTCGGTGCGGCGGCGCGCTCGCACGGCAGCGGGGTGGCGCCGGCGTGGATCGAGGACTTGCTCGATCCCGACGTCCTGACCATCGGGTTCGCCCGCCGGGTGCCCACGTACAAGCGGCTGACGCTCATGCTGCGCGACCCCGAGCGTCTGACCAGGCTGCTCACCGACCCCGAACGCCCGGTGCAGATCGTGATCGGCGGCAAGTCGCACCCCGCGGACGATTCGGGCAAGATCCTCATCCAGCAGCTGGTGCGCTTCAGCCGCGACCCGAAGGTGCGCGGACGCATCGTCTTCCTGCCCGATTACGACATCACGCTCGCCAAGAGCCTCTATCCCGGATGCGACGTGTGGTTGAACAATCCGCTGCGTCCGCTCGAGGCGTGCGGCACGTCGGGAATGAAGGCGGCGCTCAACGGCGTGCTGAACCTCTCGATCTTGGACGGCTGGTGGGATGAGTGGTTCGACGGCGAGAACGGCTGGGCGATCCCCACCGCGGACACCGCCTCCAGCGACGAGGAGCGCGACGACGCCGAGGCGACCTCGCTCTACGACCTCATCGAGCATCAGCTCGTGCCGAAGTTCTACGAGCGGGAGGGCGGCATCCCCCTGGCATGGCTCGGGATGGTGCGGCACACGATGACCGAGCTCGGAAAGAAGGCCACGAGCGATCGAATGGTGCAGGAGTACGTCACCCGCCTGTACGTTCCCGCCGCCGAGCATGACGCCGCACTGCGCGCGGACGGGTTCGCCGGCGCGCGGGAGCTGTCCGCGTTCGTGACCCGGGTGAAGGAATCGTGGCGAGACGTCCGCATCGACAGCGTCGACAGTTCCGGCATTCCCGCGCAGGCGCAGGCGGGCGATGTCCTCGAGGTGAGCGCCGGCGTCCGACTGGACGGGCTCTCACCGGAGGATGTCGCGGTGGAGCTGGCGTACGGCCGCACCGACGAAGACGATGACCTCGCCCGGGACCATGCGCTCTACCGCCTCACCCCGGTGGGTGAGACGGTGGACGGAGTGACGCGGTTCACCGGCATCCTTCCCCTCACCGTGACCGGCAGTTTCGGATACACCGTCCGGGTCGTGCCGACGCACCCGCAGCTGGTCTCCCCCGTCGAGCTCGGTCTGATCACCTACGCATCCTGACCACTCGCCGATCACTCGCAGCCCGCGCCACCCGAAGCCGACCGCAAGCCCGAGGTACTCCATGAAGCCGTTCGTCCTTCTCGCAACGAGGGCTGAAGACCAGCCGGCCGACGAGGAGTACGCCCTCTTCCTGCGGTACGCGGGCCTGTCCGAGGACCAGCTCGTGCGCGTGCGCCTCGAGGCCGGGCCGATGCCGGATCTGGACCTGGACGAGCTCTCGGGGATCTTCGTCGGCGGCGGACCGTTCAACGCGTCGGACCCGCCCCAGGACAAGTCCGCCGTGCAGCGCCGCGTCGAGGCGGAGTTCGCGCGCCTGCTGAAGGAGGTCGTCGCTCGCGACTTCCCCTTCCTGGGCGCGTGCTACGGCGTCGGAACGGTCGGCGCGCACCTCGGTGCGGCGATCGACCGCACCTACTCCGAGGCCATCAGCGTGGTGCCCGTGACGCTCACCGAGGCGGGGCGGGCCGACCCGCTGCTCGAGGCGATGCCCGCGACGTTCTCCGCGTTCGTCGGCCACAAGGAGGCGATCTCGACGCTGCCCTCCCCCGCCGTGCTGCTCGCCTCGTCGCCCCTGTGCCCCGTGCAGATGTTCCGGGTCGGCACCAACGTCTATGCGACGCAGTTCCATCCCGAACTCGACCTGGCGGGCATCACGACGCGCATCCACGCGTACGCCGGCCACGGGTATTTCGGCGTCGATGAACTCGACCTCACCCTTGCCGCGGTGCATCGCGCGGCGGTTTCGGCGCCCAGCCGGATCCTGAAGACCTTTGTCGAGCGATACGCGCGTTAGGTCGTTTCCGCAGCGCAGCTGCCGAAGGTGATGTGCACTAGGTGCGGCGTACGACGCTCAGGCCTGCACGACGGCGGTGACGGATGCCGCGCCCGCCGGCTCCTGGCCGGCCAGAGCGGTCGTCAGGCCGAGGTCGACGAGCACGATCGCGCCCGTGCGCTCGGGTCCGCTCCCCGCGGTCAGTCCGGATTTGACGGCGCCGAACGTGACGGTGATGGATGCCGGCAGCACGACACCGTCGCTGGATCCGTCGTTGGGCTGCAACCCACTGGGCACATCGACGGCGATCACCCGAGGTCGTCCCGCACGCACGACCGGCAGGAGCTCTTGCACGACGGTCCGTGCCGTGCCGCGCAGAGCGGGATCGGCGGAGGCGCCGATCCCGAGGATCCCGTCCAGCACGAGGTCGTACCCGGATGCCGCGCTGATGACCTCAGGCAGGTCGACTTTGCGCGCGCCGGCGGCGATGGCCGCACCGAGTCCAGCCGCGTGAACCCGGTCGGCGGTGAGGAAGACGTCAACCACGGTGTCGCTGATCTCGGCGAGGTCGGCGGCGGCGAACAGCGCGTCGCCGCCGTTGTCACCGCTGCCGACGAGTACCAGGACGCGTCCGCCGTTCGGCCCGAGCTCGACGGCGGCGATGCGGGCGAGGGCGGCCGCAGCGCGGCGCATGAGCGGCTCCCCGGCGTCGAGCAGCGGCTTCTCCGCCGCGCGCACCTGCGCCGACGTGTACGTCGGGATGCGCTCAACCATTCGCCCCCACCCGTTCCTTCTCCTCTTCCGACCGCGCCACCGACAGCTCGTCCGTGGCCAGGCGCACCCCCAGTTCCGCGCGCTTGACGCGGCGCTGGGCGAAGGTGGATGCGCCGAACCGGGCGCGCACCCGGTCGCTCTCCTCGTCGACGCCGGTGATGATGTAGGCGCCTGCGAGCAGAATGACCTGCGCGGACAGGTTGAACCACAGCAGCAGCGCGATCAACGACGCGAACGAGGCCAGCAGCGGGTTCGAGGCTGCGCCGCCGACGAAGAGGCTCGACAGCTGCTGCAGCACCAGGAGTCCGATCGCCCCGTAGAACGCACCCGGAAGAAGCGCGCGGAGCGAGGGCTTCACGCCGGACAGAGCCCGGAACAGCACGGCGATGGCCGCGGCATCCAGAATGAAGACGAGGATGATCGAGACGGCGCGGGTGCCGATCACCGAGACGGGATTGCCTTCGGAGAGGCCGAGGAAGTCGCTGAGGGCTCCGATTCCGGCGTTCGCGAAGAAGGTGAGAAGAGCGGATGCCGCGAACGCCGCCCCGATTCCGATGGCGATCACGAAGTTGCGCAGGAGCACCCAGATCCAGAACACGTCGTCGGTGAGCTTGTCCGCGAGGGTACGGAACGCGGCGCGCAAGGATCCGATCGCGCCGATCGCGGCGCCGACGAGACCGATGATCGACAAGACGGTTGTCACGGTCAGACCGGCGGCGATCTGGATCTCCGAGGGATCGATGAGGCCGTCATCGCCGACGAGGCCGGGGATCGCAGCATCCACCGACGCGGTGAGGGCACGCAGGAGGTCGGGGTTGCCCGCCAGGAACAGGCCGGCGACGGAGAAGCCCAGCAGCACTCCCGCGAAGACGCTGAACAGCGTGCGGTAGGTGACGCTGTCTGCCAGCATCGGCCCGCGATGCTCGCTGTAGAGCAGGAACGCGCGGACGGGTTTGCGTTTCAGCGCCCACGCGATGATGCGCGCGATGAATGCGGCCATGGCTTCGAGGCTATCCGGCCGCTGGCGCGGTGCCCGTCCCCTTGACAGCGGGACCCGACCGGGTACGTCTAGCTGCCCGGAGGCGTGGGAAGCAGGGTGGGCAACGCCGCCGCGATGATCGCGACCCACGCGCCGGCCAGCATCGCCGGGCCGAAGGCGATCCGGGTCCGGCGATCCGCGCGACGCATCAGGATCATGGCGATCGCCTGGGTGCCGCCGATGAGGAAGGCTGCGGCGGTGCCGATCAGAATGGCACTCCAGCCGATCCAACCGAAGTACAGGCCCAACAGGCCCGCGAGCTTGACGTCGCCGCCGCCGAGTGAGCCTGGACTGGCCAGCCGCATCGCGAAATAGCAGGCGAACAGGATCACCATGCCCGCGACCGTCCGCAGCAGACGGCCGGGGTCGGCGGTGAGAGCGGATGCCGCGGCGAACAGCAGGAGGGCGACCACGTAGCTCGGCAGCACCACGCGATTCGGCAGCCGGTGTGAGGAGAGATCGATGACGACGAGGACGATGCTGACCCCCGCGAGGTAGGCGAAAGCGATCCCCGAGACGAAAGGGGCCAGTTCGGCGCCGGACATGACGCCAGAGCCTACGCGCTCGGTGCGGGGTGGTTCACGGAGGCCGCCTGCGCTGTGGATAATCCGTGCGAGCGGCGATCCTTCCCGCCGGATCAGCCGTCCAGGATCTCGAGGCGCACGGTCACGGGACCGCCCTCGACGAGGGATTCGGCATCCCGGACCGCACGCTTGAGCGGCACCACGTACGCACCCCCGTCGCTGGGGAAGATCGAGGTCGCCCACTGCGAGGTTCCGACGCGGGCGCGGACGCGCACCGATCCGAAGCCGCGATACGGCCGCGGGATCTCACGGATCTCGGCGCTCAGCTCGGGCGGGATCGCGACGAAGAACCAGGCTGCGTCCGCACGGGCGTCCCAGCGGAACACCTCGCCGTCGAATTCGATGATCATGCGTCGATCACGGGGCTACCGACCGAAGCCCGGCGCCCAGTCCTCGTCGATCGGCGTCCACGTGTCACCATCGCCGGTGACGGCACCCGGAACGCGCCCACCCTCGAGGTCGCGACGCTTCCAGGCCGCTCCTTCCGGCCAGCTCGCCGCGAAGGTCGGCACGACGCGCCAGACACGCCGCCACAGGCCTCGCTGCGTGACGAGCGGGCGCGCCGACACCGGCATGCGCAGTTCGGGATCGAACCGCACGCCGTCCGCGGAACGCAGCCGGATCGTCAGATCGAGGTCGTCGTGGATCCTGCCGTTCGTGCGGTCGACCTCGTCGCGGACCCGCTCCCATACGCGCGCGCGCATCGCGAAGTTCGACCCGAAGACGAGGGGGATGCCGAGCCACTTCTTGATCCAGAAATGACCACCGCCGATATACCAGTGCTCGCCGAGGTAGCTCACGACGGGTCCGGCGCCGTAGAACTCCGCTCCCCCGGTGAGAACACCCAGGTGAGGATCGGCCACGAACGCCCGCACGAGGCGAGCGATCCAGTCGGGGTGCGGGCGCGAGTCGGCATCGAGCCGCGCGATGATGTCGGTGTCAGGCAGCGCCTCGTCGTAGGCGCGCGCCGCGGCCGGCCAGATCCCGATGCGGGCCTCTTCGAACACCTCCGCGCCGTGGGCACGCGCGACCTCGGCCGAGGCATCCGTGCTGGCATTGTCCACGACGATCACTCGATCGGCCGGGTGGGTCTGGCCCGCGAGCGCCTCAAGGCATGAGCGCAGAAAGTCCGCGTCATTGCGACAAGGGATGACCACCGTGACGCGGGGCGAGAGGGACACGGCACTCACCATACTCCCGCGATGGTCCGGGTCTACTCTCATTGCATGCACCACGAAATCGGGGCGGAGCTGCGCGCTGCGGTGCGGATCGTGCCCGCCAATGAGGCGACGTGGGACGATTTGCAGGCCATCCTGACGGGACCGGCCGGACGTTGCCAATGTCAGCGGCAGCGCCTCGGCGATCACGACTGGTGGCGTATGCCGGAATCGGAACGCGCCGCCATCCTCCGCGCCGAGACGCACTGCGACGACCCGCGATCGACCGAGACGATCGGCATCGTGGCATACGTGGGCGACGAGCCCGCCGGATGGTGCGCGGTCGACGTCCGCGGCGTCTTCGGGCGTCTGCGCGGCTCGCCGGTGCCGTGGTCAGGTCGCCAGGAGGACAAGGACGATCCTTCGGTGTGGGCGATCGCGTGCCTGATCGTCGCAAAGGGTCACCGCCATCGGGGGCTGACCTACCCGCTCGTCGCCGCCGCCGTCGAGCACGCCCGCGCGCGCGGGGCGAAGGCGGTCGAGGGCTATCCGCTCCTCACCGGTGGCGCGCAGATCATGTGGGACGAGATGAACGTCGGGGCCGTCGGACCGTTCCTTGCGGCAGGGTTCGCAGAGGTGTCCCACCCGACGAAGCGGCGGCTGGTGATGAGGCTGGAGCTGTAGCAGTCGCGGCGTCGGTCGCTTCTCACCAGAGCGGGTGGACGGCCTCGCGCAGACGACGGTCGTAGACGTCGCGGACGATCGCGTCGAACGCGTCGACGTCGAATCCGCCGTCCAGCAGGGCCGCGGCATCCGCATTGGACACCGCCTGGCGAACGTTGCGGGCCCCCGGGATGACGCTCGTCACCCCGGTCTGGGACGCGATCCAGGCGAGGGTCGCGGCCGGCAGCGAAACGCCGTCGGGCACAGCGGCGGCCAGCTCCGTTGCGGCGGCGAGTCCGATCCCGTAATCCACGCCCGAGAACGTCTCCCCTCGGTCGAACGCTTCGCCATGGCGGTTGTAGCTGCGGTGGTCGTTGTCGGCGAATGTCGTCGCGGCGGTGTACTTGCCCGAGAGCAGTCCGGACGCCAGCGGCACGCGCGCGAAGATCGCGACACCGGCAGCGGCAGCAGCGGGCAGCACCTCGTCGAGTGGTTTGAGCCGGAACGGGTTGAAGATGATCTGCACGTTTGTGACGTTCGGCCGCGCGATCACAGCGAGCGCCTGCGCGCACGTCTCGACCGACACCCCATACGCCCCGATGGCTCCCTCTGCGACGAGAGCATCGAGTGCGTCGTAGGTCGCGGCATCCTCGATCACCGCAGACGGCGGACAGTGCAGCTGAACGAGGTCCAGCGTGTCGACGCCCAGGTTGGCGCGTGAGCGCGCGGTCCAGGCGCGGAAGTTCTCGAGGTTGTAGTTCTGCGGGTCCTGCGGGCCGCGCCTGCCCATCTTCGTCGCCACCGTGATGCCGTGGCCGGGCCGGTCGGCGAGGAAGCGGCCGATCAGCGACTCGCTGCGTCCATCGCCGTAGACATCGGCGGTGTCGAAGAGGGTGACGCCGCGATCGGCGGATGCCGCGAGGACAGCGAGCGCGTCATCCTCGCTGACCGAACCCCAGTCCGCGCCCAGCTGCCAGGTTCCCAACCCGATCGCCGAGACGTCGCGGCCGGTGCGGCCGAGCGGTCGCTTCTGCATGAGGATCCCCCTTCGCCCGCGCCGGTGCGCAGCCTGTCCAGCATGCCACGGGGCGAGGCGAGATCCCCAGGTCGTCAGCTGTCGCAGTTGGCGAGTTCGGTCTCGGCCAGGGGCTTGCCGTCGGGGATGACGTAAGTGACCCAGAGGATCACCTCGCTGTCGCCCTCGTTGCGCCCTTCGTGCGGGTAGCCGGCACCCTCGATGATGGACTCGCCCGCCTTGTACACGCGGACCCCGCCGGGATGCGTCTCGGAGTAGTGCGTGAGCTCGCCCGCCTGCACGACGGCGATCAGCTGTCCGTAGTGGCAGTGCTCGCCTGTTCCTGCGCCCGGCTCGATCGTGATCTCGCGGAACGTCACCCCCACCCCGGCCGCACCGCCGTCGACGGCGACCTCCACCGGCTCGGATTGGTCTCCCGTGGCGATGTCGATGGCACTGATCTTCGGTGCCATCGTCTCGGATGCCGTCGGCGCGGTGCTGCATGCCGTGATCGTCAGCGCCATCACGGCGCAGACGGCGAGCCCCGCTGCCTGTTTCAGATACTTCGTTGCCCGCTCCACAGCTAACCCCCCGGTCGTGCCTCGGCCGATGCACGACCTCTGGTGTGCCCCTTTGGACAATAGCGGGAAACGGCGGGGCGCCCGCACACGGTCCCGGGTACGGGACTGGTGAGCATAACGCTTAGGTATCGAAGAACGCGCTCACCAATTACTGAGCAGAATGCCGGTATCGCATCGATAGCATCAGCAACATGACACGGACTCCCTGGAAAGCACGAGCAGTCGGGATCGGCATCGTCGGAGCGCTCACCGCAGCGCTGACCGCCTGCGGCGGTCCGGGAGGAGTGGCCGCGCCAACCGTTCCCGTTCCCACGAACACGATGTGGACGGGCACGACGCAGCCCGACCCGGTGCCGGAGGAGAACGTCGTCCTCAGCGTGCCCGAGGACATGTACCGTCACGACGGCGCGCCCACGGAGTGGTGGTGGCACATCGGCACGCTGCGCGCCGGAGATCGGGTGTTCGGCTTCGAGATCAACGCGGCATCATTCACCGGCCAGGACTTCGCGATGACGCAGGTGTCGCTGAGTGACATCGAGAACCAGCGCCATTACCAGCGCACTCAGGTGTACGGCCCCAGTCCGCTCGGCGTCTTCGACGTCGCGAACTGGGCCGAAGGCGACCCGAAGAAGGACTGGTACGCCAGGCTCGGCGACCCCAGCTGGGCGGTCGGCGGCTTCTCCGTGACGAATGCGGGGACTGGCTATACGAAGGCTCCGGACGTGAAGATCGAGGGCGATGGGTCGGACGCCTCGGCTGTTGCGATCCTCGATTCCGACGGCGGTGTGAGCCAGATCGTGCTGCTCAAGCCGGGCACCGGTTACAGCACCACCCCGACGGTGACCCTTACGGGTGGCGATGGCACGGGTGCGACCGCGGTCGCCGTCCGCAGCTACGTCTCGATGACGGCACCGAAGGCGGACCCCACGCAGAACATCGCTGTGCAGTCGCTGCTCGTGGACAACGAGACCCTCGACGAGGTCGAGTTCGATCTCACGTTCTCTCAGCAGGGGCGTCCGTTCTACGTCTGGGGCACGGGCATCGAGCCGAGCTCGACGACCCAGGACCTCACGAAGGACAACTACTACTTCTCGTACACGAGGCTCGCCGCGTCGGGAACGATCACCATCGACGGCGAGGAGTTCGCGGTCGAAGGCACCACGTGGATGGACCACGAGTACGGATACTTCGGCGGCGGGACCTCCGACACCCGGGTGCGCTGGCTGCTGCAGGACATGCAGCTGGACAACGGCTACACGATCTCGAACGCCGGCATCATCGGCGAGGGGTACAAGCCCGAGATCGGCGTCTCGGTGGACGCCTACGCGACCCTGCAGGACCCGGACGGCAACCTCTACTACGTGGCGAGCACCGTCACGCCGGTCGGCGAGCTGTGGACGAGCCCGGACAGCGGGAACGGCTACGCCCAGCAGTTCCGGGTGGAGATCCCCTCCTTCGATGTGGACATCACCGTGACGACACGACTGCAGAACCAGGAGTTCGCCATCAGCGGCTCTCCCGTCTACGAGGGCACCGCCGAGCCCGAAGGAATGATGCTCGGAAAGCCGGTATCGGGCGACGCCTGGATCGAACAGGCGTTCTGACCGCTCGAGCGGAGGAAAGGGTCGGCCTTCGGGCCGGCCCTTTCCTCTTGCCGCGGGACGATGTTCGGTCGCTCAGATCGCGTGTGGGACGCCGGCATCCCGAACACGGATCAGTCCACGCCCCTCGACGTGTCGACTGTGTCGGAGAAGACTGGTCCGACGCCCGTCGACCGAAAGAGGAGCCCATGGCCCGCACCATCGCCGACCAACTCGTCGCCCAGCTGATCGCCGTCGGCGTCGAGCACATCTACGGTATCGTCGGCGATTCGCTCAACCCCATCGTGGATGCCGTCCGACGCTCCGGAGGCAGCGCGAAGGGCGGTATCGACTGGATCCATGTCCGTCACGAGGAGTCTGCGGCGCTCATGGCCGCCGCCGAGGCGCAACTCACCGGCAAGCTCGCGGTCTGTGCGGGAAGCTGCGGGCCGGGAAACCTGCACCTCATCAACGGCCTCTACGACGCGCACCGCTCCAAAGCCCCGGTGCTCGCCATCGCCAGCCACATCCCGACGCGCGAGATCGGAACGAGCTACTTCCAGGAGACGCACCCCGAGCGCCTGTTCGTGGAGTGCTCGAACTACTGCGAGATGGTGATGACCGCCGACCAGTCTCCCCGCACCGTGAACGCCGCGCTCCGTCACGCGATGACCGGCCCCGGTGTCGCTGTGCTGATCATCCCGGGCGACGTGGCGGAGTTCGACGCGACGGACTCCTTCCCGATGCTCGTCCCCACCGGGACGCCGCGGCTGGTGCCCGCCGACGCCGACGTTCGCTCCCTCGCCCAGGCGATCGACGACGCCGGCACGGTCGCGATCTTCGCCGGCGCCGGCGTGGAGGGCGCGCACGACGAGGTCATCGCGTTCGCCGAGCTGCTGAAGGCGCCGATCGCGCACTCCTTGCGTGGAAAGCAATGGATCCAGTACGACAACCCCTTCGACGTCGGCATGACGGGCCTGCTGGGCTATGGCGCCGCGCATGCCGGCATCCATGATGCAGATCTCCTCCTTCTCCTGGGGACCGATTTCCCGTACGAGCAGTTCCTTCCCGATCCTGACAAGATCACGATCGCCCAGATCGACACGGATGCCTCGCACCTGGGCCGCCGCGTGAGCGTGGCGCACCCGGTGCACGGTGACGTGAGGTCGACTCTGGCGCGGCTCACCGAACTTGTGGCGCCCAAGCCCAAGCGCACGTTCCTGGACCGCACCTTGAAGAGGCACGACAAACTCCTCACGAGCGTCGTGGGCACCTACACCGATGTCGGAACACGCGCGCCGATCCATCCGGAGTTCGCCATCACGGTCATCGACGAGCTCACGGCATCCGACGCGATCTTCACCGCCGACACCGGGATGGGCAACGTATGGCAGGCGCGGTACGTCACCCCCGGGCCGGAGCGGCGGATCATCGGGTCCTTCCTGCACGGCACGATGGCGAATGCGCTGCCCCACGCCCTCGGCGCTCAGGTGGCCTACCCGGAGCGCCAGGTCGTCGCGATCGCCGGCGACGGCGGGCTCTCGATGCTGCTCGGCGAGCTCATCACCGCCACGGCGTACAGCCTGCCGGTGAAGGTGTTCGTGTTCAACAACTCCACGCTCGGCCTGGTCAAGCTCGAGATGCTCGTGGATGGCATCCCTGACTTCGGCGTCGATGTGCCAAGCGCCGACTACGGTGCGATTGCCGCCGCAATCGGGTTCCACGCCGCGCGCATCGAAGATCCGACCCAGCTCCGCGATGCGGTCGCCGCGGCGCTCGCCCACCCGGGTCCGGCGCTCGTCGATATCGCCACGGACCCGCGTGCGCTGTCGTTGCCGCCGGCGATCACCGGCGATCAGGTGCGTGGTTTCGCCTTGGCGATGTCGAAGATCGTGCTGCGCGGCGGGGCGGCCGAAGCCGTGGCGATGGCTCGCTCGAACATCCGTCACCTGCCCGGGCTCTGACTCCCGCCGGGGGTGCCGCCGGGTGCCCGCCCGCAGCCGGGAGGGGACGACCGGGTCGACGGGTTGGACCGCCGTCACCCTTCAGGATGACGGCCCGAGGTAGGGGTCATCCGCACGGACGACGACAGCGAGGGCCACGGCGACGAGGCTGGAATCATGAACCACTCAGTGCTGCACGCCCGCGGACTCTTCAAGAGCTACGGATCGACGACCGCCCTCGCCGGCGTGGACCTCACCATCCTGCGCGGCGAGTCGGTGGCGGTCATGGGGGCATCCGGTTCGGGCAAGACGACTCTCCTGCACGTGCTCGCCGGCATCACCGCACCCGATCAGGGTCGCGTGGTCTTCTCCCCCGCCGCCGCCGGCCCGGTGGAGGTCACCTCGCTCAGCGAGACGGGACGATCGAAATTGCGCAGGGAGAACTTCGGGTTCGTCTTCCAGCAGGGTCTTCTCCTCCCCGAGCTGACCGCGCTCGAGAACGTCGCGATCGCGCTGATGATCACCGGACGCGGGCGCGCGGAGTCCACCGAACGCGCTGCCTCCTGGCTCGCGGCCCTCGGCCTCGCGGGGCTGGAGGACCGCCGCATCGGCGAACTTTCCGGCGGGCAGGCCCAGCGGGTCGCGATCGCACGCGCACAGGTGACGGGCGCCGAGGTCGTCTTCGCCGATGAGCCGACGGGGGCGCTCGACTCGCGCACCTCCGGGGACGTGATGGATGCGCTGCTGTGGGCGACCACCCAGCAGGGACGCACGCTCGTGGTCGTAACCCACGACGCCGAGGTCGCCGCCCGCTGCTCACGTACGCTGTCCGTGCGCGACGGTCGCCTGGTCACCGCAGGGATTCCGGCGTGAACCCCGGTGTCCTGGTGCTGCTGCTGCGGCCCACCGCGGGGCAGAAGCATGTGATCGCTCTACCGGTCGTCGCGTTCGCTACCGTCAGCGCCCTGGTACTGACCGTCGTCGGCGGCGCGCAGTCCTTCTGGACGTGGACGGACCCAGAAGCGCAGATCTACCATGTCCTGGCCGCGATGGCGCTCGTCCTGCTGGTCGTGCCGCTGGTCACGCTCGGGGGCGCCGCCGCGCGGCTGTCGGCCCGCCGACGCGATGAGCGCCTCTCCACCCTCCGGCTCCTGGGCGTCTCGCCGGCCGGCGTCGTGGCAGCAACCGTCGCCGAGTCGACCATCGTGGCCGCGGTCGGGGCAGTGGCCGGCGTCCTCGTCCACCTGCTGATCGTGCCTTTCGTCGGTCTCATCCCGTTCCGCGGTGCGGCACTGGGTGCGGGATCCGTGCTGCTGCCCGCGCCGATCGGCCTTGCGGTCGTGGCCGCGATCGTGCTGCTGGCCGCGGCCAGCGCCGCCCTCGGGCTGCGGAAAGTCGTCATCTCGCCGCTCGGCGTCCGCACCCGAGCGGTGACCGAGAAGCCCCACTGGATCCGCGCCGTCATCACGGTCATCGCGCTCGGCGCAGCGTTCGGCCTGATCTCGGTGGTTCCCGGAGCGGCGAGCGTTCTGCCGACCATCGTCGTGCTCTCCGTCGTCTTCGCGATCGCATTCGCGGTGCTCAACGTCATCGGACCGTGGGCGATCGGCCTGCAGGCGCGGCGACGACTGCGGCGCGCACAGCGGGCGGACCAGCTGCTCGCCGCCCGCACAGGCCTGGAGTCACCAAAAGCGGCGTGGCGCCAGGTGAGCGGAATCGCGATGGCGAGCTTCATCGCAGTGTTCGCCGGTGCTGCGGTCGCTGCGCTCGAGGTCATGGGCGGCGGGTCCATCGAAGATGTGATGCTTGCCTCCGACATCCGCACCGGCGTGACGATCGTCCTCGTCGCATCGTTCCTCATGGTGGCGGCCTCAGTCGGAGTGAACCAGGCAGCGGAGATCCTGGACCGTCAAGAGCTGCATCGCAGCCTGCACCGCCTGGGCATGCCGATCGAGACCGTCGAGCTCGCCCGACGCCGGGCGATCATGAGCCCGCTGCTTTTCACGGCGCTCGGGTCGGCGTTGTGCGCGGGCGTGTTGATCTTCCCGTTGCTCGGGGTCGCGCTCGTCACAGCGCCCGCCTCACTCATCACGATCGCCGCGGTCGTCGGCGCGGGCATCGGAATCGTCTGGTTCAGCACTCTCGCGACCAGGCCCATCCTCCGCCGCGCGTTCGTCGAGGGGTGAGTGACGGGTCCCCCGCCCGTCGAGCGGTGACCGCCGGCACACGGTCGGTGCGCGGCAGTTCGGGCATGTTCAAGGCCCTGGCGAACAACATGTGCACAGGCATAGGGTGACGCGGGTGGGCACCATCTTCTACGGAGAATCCGCAAGCCCGATCGTCATCGACGATCGGGCACTGGCACACCTCAAGGTCGTCATCGCCACCAAGTTGCGTCGAGGCGAGAGCTTCACGCTGTCCTGGCAGCACCCTGACGATCAGCCGCGGGGCCGCAGCACCATCTGGCTGCACCCGTCGATTCCGCTGCGTTTCGTCTTCGACGACCCTTCTCCTGCTCAGCTGAACCGGGTGTGGATCGACCAGCTCGCCCACTCCGCGAACTCCTCAGGCGGCATCATGCTGCTCCGGGAACAGGTCGACACGGATGCCTCGTCCGCGTCCGCCGAGCCCGACCTCGCAGCGCGCAAGGTCGACATGGAGGAGTTGTCGATCGGCACTCTCAGGGTGGCCGATCGCGAAGAGGCCGGGCCGGGCTGAGTTCTCACCCACGTCACCGTGGCCCGCGGGACGGCGGCGCGAGCGGATTCAGCCGCCGACCGTGCCGGCGTCGATGACTCAAGGAAGGGTCAGCTCTCGGAGTTGCCGGCGGCAGCATGTCGGAGAGAAGGTCATGGGCGGTGCGCAGTTGTTGGCGCGCGTCCTGGCAACGACCTTCGCGGCGCAGCCACTCGCCGTAGACGAGGTGGGTGCGAGCGAGGTGGCCGGGCATCCGGCAGCGCGCGAGCTGCTCGATCGCCTCACGGTACAGCGCCTCGGCGGCCGGCCCGGCGCTGGTCAACGCGCCTGAACGGGCCGCCAGCCCGAGCCCCCATGGGGTGCCGCTGGCGAGAGCGCGTGAAGTGAGCTGGTCCAGCGCCTCGGTCGCGCTCTCGGGCCGGCCGGAACGGCAGGCCGCTTCGATGAGTTCTGAGTGGGCCAAGTTGCTGTTCGTCAGCTCTGCGGATTCGAAGGCCCGGGCCGCGGCGGCCTGAGCTGCGGGGTAATCGCCGAGACCGTTGTGCAGCACCGCCATGCCGTACTGCGCCAGCGAGACCTCGGTGGTGTTCGCGTGTCCGCCCGCTTCCTCGACGATCGTCGCATAGACCTCGGCGCTCTCGTCCGGGCGACCGCGCCAGGCAGCCAGGATGAGCTGTGCGTGCAGCAGCGGCACAGCCCTGGTCGCAGCTGCGATCGCGGTCTGCTCCGCGCCACGGGCGAACTCACCGGCGAGGACGAGCATGACCGACTGGACGAGAAGGGCGGATGGAAGCGTGGCCAGCGCGCCGGTCTCGCGTACCCCGGACTCGTCAGGACACCAGTCCAAGAGCGAGCGCGTGACGCGGCAGACGTTCATCGAGGCCGTGGGAGAGCTGTACAACCGCGCCCAGATCGACGTGCTCGCACGTGCGGGCATCCTCGCAGATGAGCAGGTGCGGCACGACCGCGCAAAAGCCACGACGCCGAGCAGAGGACGTACCCGGGAACGACTTGACCTTGTTCTGGGAACACGGTTTCTACTGGGGAATGGGTCGATCGAAACTCGCTCGATTCCACAAAATCACGACAAGAAAGGAATCCGAATCATGAACTTCTTTCATGAGCTCATCAGCACCTTCCAGGATCTCGTAGCCCAGGTGCCTGACTTCGTCCAGCCGCTGGTGGTGATGCTCGCCGGAGCGATCCCCGCCGTCGAGGGGGACGTCGCAGCCGTGATCGGCATCGTCAGCGGTCTCAATCCCATCGTCGCGGCGATCGCCGGGGCTATGGGAAACTTCGTCACGGTGCTCTTCACGGTGCTCCTCACGTCGCGGGTACGCACCGCCGTGGTGAACCGCACGGCGCTGGTCGGTGCGACCGCGGGAGCGGCAGAGTCCTCGGCATTCGGAAGCGACCAGAGTGCTGCCACGGACGAGGCGACGGCATCCGTCAAGCCTGAGTCGAAGGGTCGTCAGAAGGGCCGCCAGCGCCTCAACAAGTGGTTCGTCCGCTTCGGCGTTCCCGGCGCGAGTCTCCTCGGCCCGCTGGCGCTCCCGACCCAGGTCACATCCGCGATCCTCGTCGCGGGCGGATCACCACGCGCCTGGGTCCTGCTCTGGCAGGCGGCAGCCATCGCCCTCTGGACGACGGTGGCCAGCGTCTCGGCCTGGCTCGCCCTCACCTACGTCGTGGGAGTCTGAGATGACGCAGCAGCCGGAAGCACGCCTCGTCGGAGGTCAGGCCACGACACCCGGCGAGGCGCGGAACGTCGACAACCCGACGCTTGCGGAAGATCTCCTTCTTCTGCTGTTCCAGCCCGACTCCGGCACGATCGTCGGCGAGAACACGCTCTTCTACGTCCTCGCCGGGGCCGTACTCGCAGACGTCGCGCTGGAGGAGCGTGTGACGACCACGACGACCTGGAGCGGGACGATGAATGTGCAAGCCGTCGAAGGGCGGGAGCCCGCGGACGAGATCCTCCGCTCCGCATGGAACTACGTCTCCGGCAAGCCTCGCGGCGTTCAAGACGTCCTCGCCGCGATCGGACCGACGCTTCGCGAGCCTCTGCTGGAACGACTCATCGCACGCGGCGACATCCGCGAGGTGAGCCGCAAGGTGCTCGGTCTGTTTCACACGACAGCGCTCGTGGACGGCGGAAACGGGCGCCGGGCCGGCCTTCTGAGTGGCATCCGTGCCGCACTCGTCGACCGGACAGAACCGACGCCACGCGTCGCTGCGTTGGCAGCACTGGTGTGGGCGAGCGGCGCACTCCCCCAGTTCCATCGGGACATTCCCTGGAACTCCGCCGTCATCACGCGCGTCCAGGAACTCGAGCGTGGAGTCTGGGGCGCGGGGGCCGCGACCGAAGCCGTCTCGCGCACCGTGAACGCGATCATCGTCGGCATCGTCACCGTCGCGGCGACCCTGGGCGCCCGGAACCCCTGAGGCACGGGGCCGCAGCGCACGAGGAAGGATGAGTTCTCTTCGATCGCGCGGGCGCGGCAAACGCGGCACGGTCGCGCCTGCCGCCCGCTTCTCCGTCAGGTCTCGTCCGGGAACTTCCCGCGGACGGTCCCGTCCATGGCGTCCGCCAGGGCGTAGATCACCGGCCAGGCGCCCTCCGAGCTGTTGCCGAGCACGGTGACCGTCGTGCGGGTCTCGGGGATGCGCGTGGACCGGAATGAGGCGCCGGCGTCGTAGCCCTCGAGGATCAGCGAGGAATTGCGGCGACCGAGCCACAGCCCCATCCCGTACCGCTTGTGCTCTGACGGCACGTCGAAGCGGGGACGAATCATCTCTGCGAGTGTGCCCGGCGACACGATCCGGCCGTCCAGCAGTGCGTTCCAGAACCGGTGCAGGTCGTCGGCGGTGAAGTACATCCCGCCGTCGCCGTTGCCCCGTACCGGGAGGTGCAGCACGTTCGTGCGGTTGCCCTCCTCGTCCAAGTAGCCGAGCGCGGCATCCCCAGGGAGGTCGTCGGAGCGGAGGAACGCGGAGCCGGTGAGTCCCGCCCGGTCGCAGACTTCCGTCTGGACCAGTTCATGGAAGTCGCGGCCGCTGACGCGCTCCGCGATGAGCGCGAGCACCACGTACCCGCCATTGCAATAGGAGAATCGCTCGCCGGGCGGGAACTTCTGCGGGAAGCCGTCGAGGGCGGGCAGGAACGCCTCGGTCTCGGCGAGCACATGCAGTGGCAGCGAGAAGATGTAGTCGTCGATCTCGCCGTCGCCCTCCTCGTCAAGGTAGTCGCCGACATCGTTCTCGTTCACACGCTGAGCACCCCCTCTTCATATCCGAACGAGAAGCCTGATTCCGAGTGGATATCCCGGGGCTGAATGTCTGAATCATCGCTGGAACGCGTGCCACCCGAGGTGCCATCTGGCGGCGTGGCGCGCGCGAGGCGGTGGCTCCTCGAAGGGCTGGTGGACAGTCAGGGCAGGCATCAAGGCCCGCACGCGCGAACGACCGGCAGAACGCACTCATGGTGGCAGGTGATGTGCCTGACTGGAGTGGACTACTTCTCCACCCTCGGCTACCAGCCCGCGATCGCGGCGTTGGCCGCCGGACTCCTCTCACCACTCGCGACGATCGTGCTGGTGCTCCTCACCCTGTTCGGTGCGCTGCCGGTGTACCGAAGGGTGGCTCGGGAGAGTTCTGACGGGTCCGGCTCGATCGCCATGCTGGAACACCTCTTGCCATGGTGGGCGGGAAAGGTGTTCGTACTGGTCCTTCTCGGTTTCGCGGCCACCGACTTCATGATCACCATCACTCTGTCGGCGGCGGACGCGACTGCGCACGCGGTGGAGAACCCGTTCGCACCCGAATGGTTCCAAGGCAACCAGGTGGGCATCACGCTGTTCCTCGTCACCCTGTTGGCGCTCGTCTTCCTCAAAGGATTCCGCGAAGCGATCGGGATCGCGGTGGTCCTGGTCGCCGTGTTTCTGGCCCTGAACCTGGTAGTGATCCTGGTCTCCGTCGCTCATGTGGCCGAGAACCCGCTGGTGGTGACCGACTGGTGGGCGGCGTTGAACGTGCAGAACGGTAGCCCCTGGCTCATGATCGGCATCGCGTTGCTGGTGTTCCCGAAGCTCGCGCTGGGTTTGTCCGGCTTCGAAACGGGAGTCGCCGTGATGCCCCAGATCAAGGGCGACCAGACAGATACAGCGGACAAGCCCACGGGCAGAATCATGGGCGCAGGTCGCCTTCTGACCACGGCCGCAATCATCATGAGCACGTTCTTGATCAGCTCGAGTTTTGTCACGACCCTGCTCATTCCCCAAGAGGAGTTTCAGCCGGGGGGCAGTGCCAACGGTCGCGCGCTGGCGTATCTTGCGCACGAGTATCTCGGAAACGGCTTCGGGACCGTCTACGACATCAGTACGATCTGCATCCTCTGGTTCGCGGGGGCCTCCGCGATGGCGGGGTTGTTGAACCTGGTGCCTCGATATCTGCCCCGGTATGGGATGGCGCCGCAGTGGGCCCGCGCGGTGCGCCCACTAGTCCTGGTGTTCACGGCGATCGCGTTCCTGATCACGATCGTCTTCGACGCAGACGTCGACGCCCAGGGGGGTGCGTACGCGACCGGGGTTCTGGTGCTGATCACCTCCGCGTCTGTCGCGGTAACCCTCTCGGCCCGCCGCCGGATGCAGCGGGCAGCCACCGTCGGATTCGGGGTCGTCGCACTCGTGTTCGTCTACACCACGGTGGTCAACATCATCCAACGGCCGGACGGCATCCGCATCGCTACGATGTTCATCGTCGGCATTCTGGTCATCTCGGCCGTCTCGCGGATCGGTCGCTCATTCGAGATCCGGGCGACAACGGTCACGTTCGACCGAACCGCCCTGGCCTTCATCGAGGACGACGCCGAAAGCGGTGAGATCCGGATCGTCGCAAACGAACCGGATGACGGCAGCCCGGAGGAGTACTCGAGCAAGGACGCGGCCGAGCGGCGCTATTCGCACATCCCGATCGATTCACGAATCATCTTCCTCGAGGTTCACCCGACGGACTCGTCAGAGTTCGAAGAAGAGCTCCTCGTCGAGGGCGTGGAAAAGCACGGCTACCGGGTGCTCACCGTCAACAGCGCAAACATCCCCAACACGCTCGCCGCCCTGCTGTTGCAGATCCGCGATCAGACCGGGGTGATCCCCGGCGCATACTTCGAGTGGACCGAGGGGAACCCGGTCTCCAACATGCTCAAGTATCTGTTCGTCGGCTCCGGCGAGGTCGCTCCTGTGACGCGGGAGGTGCTGCGGGAAGCGGAACCCGATGCGAAGCGACGCCCGACCATCCACGTCAGCTGAGGGCCGTCGCAGACGCATCGCAGCGCTTCCGTTCAGGTTCGATGGTCGCTGTCGTGTGTCAGTCGGCGATGAGGCGGTACCCCATGCCCTGTTCGGTCAGCAGGTACTGCGGGTGTGAGGGGTCGGCCTCGAGCTTTCTGCGCAGCTGCGACATGTACAGACGCAGGTATCCCGAATCTGACACCTGCTCGCTCCCCCACATCTCTTTCAGCAACGTCTGCCGGGTTACCAGCGAGCCGGGGTTGTTCGCGAGGAATTCGAGCATCCGCCACTCCGTAGGCGTGAGATGCACGGGTGTGCCTCCGCGGGCGACCGTCTTGGTGGACAGGTCGATCTCAACCTCCCCGAACCTGACGGCCGGGGCCGTGGAATGGGCCGCGGCCCGCCGTGCAAGGGCGCGCAGACGGGCCAGGAACTCGTCGATCTGGAACGGCTTGGTGACGTAGTCGTCCGCGCCGGCATCGAGGGCCCGGACTTTGTCCGCCGATCCGGTGCGTCCGGACACGACGACGATAGGTGCGGTGGTCCAGCCGCGGAGCGCTTCGATCACGCGCATCCCGTCCAGGCGGGGCATTCCCAGGTCGAGGAGCACAAGCTCGGGGTCCGTTTGAGTGGCCAGGGTTACGGCTGCGGCACCATCTGGAGCGCTGAGCACTTCATGTCCGTGCGCGGTGAGGGTGATGCGCAGGGCGCGGACGAGCTGCGGGTCGTCGTCGGCGATCAGGATCTTCATCGGCTTGCTTCTCCGGAGTCGGGGGCCGCGGCGCGTGCGCGGATCGGCGCGGCGATCGGTAGAGCGATGACCATGGTGAGCCCCCCGCCCGGGGTGTCTTCGGCGGTGAGTGTGCCGCCCATCCCTTCGGTGAACCCCTTCGCCAGCGCCAGGCCGAGCCCTAGCCCGGTCGTGTTATCGGTATCTCCCAACCGCTGAAAGGGAGCGAAGATCTCGTCGCGGCGTTCGGGAGAGATACCGGGTCCATGATCGACGACTCGGATTTCGGCGGTACCGCCCAACTGGCTGGTTCCGATTCGAACGCGCGCGTGATCGGGCGAATAGCGCCGCGCGTTAGTCAGAACGTTGACCAAGATCCGCTGCAGCAGCACCGGGTCTGCGCTGATCTCAGGGAGATCAGAGTCCAGCGCAAGCTCCACGTCGTCGGAGCCCAACCGCAGTTCGTCGACAGCGGCCAGGACGATTCCAGCGGCATCCACCGGGCGAAGCGCGACCGCAAGAACCCCGGCTTCAACGCGGCTGACATCGAGCAGGTCCGTCACCAGAACCGTCAGCGTGGTGAGGCTCTCATCGGCGGTGGCGAGAAGCTCCCGACGATCCTCGTCTGAGAGCCGCCCGTCCGCGGCGCGCAGCCCACCGAGCGCCGCGACGGCGGCGGACAGGGGTCGCCGCAGGTCATGGCTGACCGCGGAGAGCAGGGCGCTGCGCACCTGGTCGGTTTCTGCGAGAGCGCCCGCTTCCCGCGCTGTCTCGGCGAGGTCGCCGTGCTCGAGGGCGGCAGCCAACTGGGTGACGATGACATCGAGCAGGCGACGTTCTGACGTGTCGAGGTCCCCGCCGTGCAGCTCCAGGGTCGCACGGGGCGGAGTGCCCGCACCGACGGGGAGGCTGACGGCACGCCCGTCGCGCACGGGCTCACCATCCGCGGCGAGCACCGTCCCGTCGGCGGCGACCAGCCGAACCCCGGACAGACCGAAGGCTTCTCGAGTTCGAGCGACCAGCGCGGGCACGGCGCCCTGCCCACGCAGGACGCTGCCGGCGACGGTTGCGAGCAGTTCCGACTCCGCCGAGGCACGCTGTGCGGCGCGCGCGCGTCGGGCTGCTTGGTCGACGACGACGCTGACCAGGATCGCAATCACGACGTACAACACGAGAGACAGCGCATGGGTGGGGTCTGCGATCTCGATCGCGAACAGCGGGTCGATGAAGAGGTAGTCAAGGGTCAGCGCGGACAGGACGGCGGCGAATATCGCCGGCCAGACGCCGCCGACGAGGGCGACGACCACGATGAGGAGCTGATAGGCAAGAACGTTGGTGGTGATCGCATCGTCGCTGCTGGTTGTGAACAACAGCCAGGACAGCAGCGGGCCACCGGCCAGGGCAAGCACGATCCCGAGGATGCGTCGCTTCGCGCTCAGCGCGGGGCCCGCCATGCGCGGCAGGTGGAAGCGTCCGCCGGCGGCGGCGTGGGTGACGATGTGGACGTCGATGTCACCGGATTCGCGGATGACCGTCGCGCCGATCCCCGGCCCGGTGACGGCGGCGGCCAGCCGCCCACGCCGGCTGACGCCGATGACCAGCTGTGACGCGTTCACCGACCGGGCGAACTCCACCAGGGCGTGTGCGACGTCGTCACCGACGACCTGGTGGTAGCTGCCGCCGAGGGAGTCCGCCAGCGCGCGCTGAGCAGCCAGCGCGCCGGGGGCGTTGTCGCGGAGCCCGTCCTGGCTGGACACATGCACCGCGAGGAGCTCGCCTCCCGCGGAGCGGGCGGCGATACGGGCGCCCCGGCGGAGAAGGGTTTCTCCTTCGGGTCCGCCGGTGAGGGCGACCACGACCCGTTCCCTGGCTTGCCAGGCGCCGGTGATGCCGTGCTCAGCCCGGTAGGACTTCAGCGCCGAGTCCACCTCGTCGGCGAGCCACAGCAGCGCGAGCTCACGGAGGGCTGTGAGGTTCCCCAGACGGAAGTAGTTCGACAGCGCCGCGTCGATGCGTTCGGCCGGGTAGACCACTCCTGCGGCGAGCCGATCGCGCAGTGACTGCGGGGCCAGGTCCACAACCTCGATCTGCTCAGCGCCGCGGACGACTGAATCCGGCACCGTCTCGCGTTGGGTGACGCCCGTGATCCCCTCGACGACGTCATTGAGGGACTCGATGTGTTGCACGTTGACGGTGGTGATCACATCGATGCCCGCTTCCAGCAGCTCTTGCACGTCTTGCCACCGTTTCGGATGCCGGGAACCCGGCGCGTTGGTGTGCGCGAGCTCGTCGACGAGGGCGAGGGCCGGGCGCCGGTCCAGGAGGGCGTCCAGGTCCATCTCGTCCAGGACGACGCCGCGGTGCGCGATGGGCCGCCGCGGGATGACCGGCAGTCCCACCGCTTGTGCGGCGGTCGCCGTGCGCCCGTGCGTTTCCACAACGCCGATGACGACATCGCGCCCTTCGGCGGCGAGTCGGCGTCCTTCCTCGAGCATCTCGTAGGTCTTGCCCACGCCGGGAGCGGCGCCCAGCAGCACCCTGAGTTTTCCGCGCCCCATGTGCGACCCTCCTCAATGCTCTTTCTATCCTGACCCGACTGCCGGGTCGGTGTGGTTCCCCGGCGTCAACCGACGGCGTCCAGGGCTTGATTGAGCTGCAGCACGTTCACTCGTTCTTCGCCGAGGAAGCCGAGGTCGCGGGACTGCACGTGCTTCTCGACCAGGGCACGAACGTCTTGCTCGTCCATGCCGCGTTCGGTGGCGATGCGCGGCACTTGCAGGAGTGCGTATCCGGGGCTGATGTCGGGGTCGAGCCCGGACCCCGACGCGGTGACGGCATCGGCCGGAATCTCCTGCAGCGTTACTCCGTCCAGTTCACTGATCCTTGCCTGACGTGCGGCGACGGCGGCGATCAGGTCGTCGTTGTTGGGTCCCAGGTTGGAGCCGCTGGATGCGCCGCCGTCGTACCCATCGCCGGCCGCGGACGGGCGGGACTGGAAGTACTCCGGCAGCGGGGCGCCATCGGCGTCGGTGAATGACTGACCGATGAGAGCGGAGCCGACCAGTCCCCCGTCGCTGGAGCGGATCGGTGACCCGTTTGCCTGGAACGGAAGGGCGAGTTGCCCGATCCCGGTGACCAGCAGCATGTAGCCGACGCCGAGAACGACGGTGAAGACGAGCATCGCGCGGACAGCGACGCCGGTGGTGCGCAGGGTGGCGCGGGTAGTGGACATTGCAGAGTCTCCTTGGTGGGGCTCAGAAGCCCGGGATCAGGCTGACGGCGAGGTCGATGAGTTTGATGCCGATGAACGGAGCGATCACGCCGCCGACGCCGTATATGAGCAGGTTGCGGCTGAGGATCTTCGAGGCGCTCGCCGCGCGGTACTTCACCCCGCGGAGGGCGAGGGGGATGAGCACGATGATGACGATCGCATTGAAGATGATGGCGCTGGTCACCGCGGATGCCGGTGAAGACAGGCCCATCACGTTCAGCGCCGCCAGCCCAGGGAAGATGCCCATGAACATTGCCGGGATGATCGCGAAGTACTTCGCAATGTCGTTGGCAAGCGAGAAGGTCGTGAGCGCCCCTCGGGTGATCAGAAGTTGCTTTCCAATGCGGACGATGTCAATCAGCTTCGTCGGATCTGAGTCGAGGTCGACCATGTTGCCGGCCTCTTTCGCGGCCGATGTCCCGGTGTTCATCGCCACCCCGACATCGGCCTGCGCCAGGGCGGGGGCGTCGTTGGTGCCGTCTCCGGTCATCGCAACCAGGTTCCCGCCTTCTTGCTCCTTACGGATGAGTGCCAGCTTGTCTTCGGGGGTGGCCTCGGCAAGATAGTCGTCCACACCCGCCTCGGCGGCGATCGCCTTCGCGGTGAGCGGGTTGTCGCCGGTGATCATCACGGTACGGATGCCCATGGCACGCAACTCGCCGAATCGTTCCCGCAGCCCGTCCTTGACGATGTCCTTCAGGTGGATCACACCCAGTACGGTGCTCACGCCGTCGGTAAGAGTGGCCACCACCAGTGGGGTGCCTCCGGATTCGGCGATCGCGTCGGTCTCGCTGATCAGTTGCTCGCGAGACGTGGTCGGAACAGCAGCGCCCTCCGCTTCCAGCCATGCCATCACCGCGGATCCCGCACCCTTACGCACCCGGGTGCCATCGGGCAGGTCCAGCCCGCTCATCCGGGTCTGCGCGGTGAACGGGACCGACTCGGCACCGCGCGGCATCTCCGCCACAACACCCTGAGCCGCCGCGAGTTCCACCACCGACGTGCCCTCAGGGGTCGGGTCGACCAGCGAGGACAGCGACGCAGCGCGGATGAGATCCGCTGCGCTGACATCCGGCAGCGGCACAAATGCAGAGGCGCGGCGGTTGCCGTACGTGATCGTCCCGGTCTTGTCGAGCAGCAGCGTGGTCACATCGCCGGCGGCTTCAACCGCACGACCTGACATCGCCAGCACGTTGCGCTGCACGAGACGGTCCATCCCGGCGATACCGATCGCTGAGAGCAGCGCGCCGATCGTTGTCGGGATCAGGCAGACCAGCAGCGCAACCAGCACAGGGATGGACACCGGGGATGCCGCGTAGGACGCGATCGGGTTCAGCACGAGAACCACGGCGACGAATACGATCGACAGGCTTGCCAGGAGGATGTTCAATGCGATCTCGTTCGGGGTGCGCTGGCGGGACGCACCCTCAACGAGCGCGATCATCCGATCAACGAACGTCTCGCCCGGCTTGGACGTGATCTGCACGACGATGCGGTCGCTGAGCACGCGGGTGCCGCCGGTGACGGCGCTGCGGTCACCTCCGGACTCCCGGACCACCGGGGCGGATTCGCCCGTGATAGCCGACTCATCCACGGTCGCGATGCCATGCACGATGTCCCCGTCACCGGGAATCAGCTGTCCGGCCTCGACCAGCACCACATCTCCCAAACCCAGGTCGGCCGACGCCACCTCCTGGATCTGCGCGCCCGCCGCCGACGGGTCCCGCTTCGGGTCGTAGGAGATGACACGGCGCGCAAGGGTTGCTGTCCGGGTTCTACGCAGAGTGGCCGCCTGCGCCTTGCCGCGACCTTCCGCAACCGCTTCGGCGACGTTCGCGAAGAACACGGTCAGCCACAACCAGATAGCAATGCCCCAGGTGAACCCGAAAGGAACCGCGGTGCCGCCGGAATCCTCTGGACCGCCGAGGAATGGTTCAGCGATCGCTATCAGGGTGGTCAGTGCAGCGCCCACCCAAACCAAGAACATGACGGGGTTTCGCCACTGCGCGGCCGGGTTGAGTTTGCGCAGCGCCGCAGGCAGCGCTTCGACGATCTGATCGGCGCTGAACGCCCGTTGCGGAGCGCGATGCGGGCGATGTGTCTGCTGTTCGGTGAGGGTGAGGGATGTGGTGGACATGATCAGACGAGTCCTTCAGCGAGAGGCCCCAGAACGAGGACCGGGAAGTAGGTGAGTGCGGTGAGGATGACCGCGACGCCGGCCAGGAGTCCCGCGAACTGTGGGCGCTCGGTCGGCAGTGTGCCGGCCGAGCTGGGCACCTTGTCCTGCGCGGCGAGGGACCCGGCCAGAGCCAGGACGAAGACGATCGGGATCAGTCGGCCCAGGAGCATCGCGACACCCAGCGCAGTGTTGAACCACGGCGTGTTCGCCGTGAGTCCGGCGAACGCTGATCCGTTGTTGTTGGCCGCGGACGTGAACGCATAGAGCACCTCGCTGAGACCGTGGACACCTGGGTTCCAGATCGACGTCGACTCCACGTCGGAGCGGACCGCAGGGATGGCGAAGCTGAGCGCGGTGAACGCGAGCACCAATGTCGGTGTGATGAGGATGTAGAGGCTGGCGAGTTTGATTTCGCGCGGCCCGATCTTCTTCCCCAGATACTCGGGGGTGCGGCCGATGAGGAGGCCACCGACGAACACTGCGATCACGGCGAGGATCAGCATCCCGTACAACCCGGATCCCACCCCACCTGGCGCGATCTCACCGAGCATGATGTTCAGCATCGGCAGCATCCCGCCCAGCGGGGTGTAGCTGTCGAGCATGGAGTTGACCGCGCCGGTCGAGGTGAGTGTAGAGGTGGCGTTGAACAGAGCAGAGGCAGCGATCCCGTATCTGACCTCTTTGCCTTCCATGGCACCGCCGGCCAGCTGTGTGGCCATGCCTCCCACGGACGCTTCCAGCCAGGTGCCGACGATCACCGAGACGAGGAAGATGCCGGCCATCACACCGAGGATGGTGTATCCCTGCCGGTGATCGCCGACGATCTTGCCGAACGCGCGCGGCAACGAGAAGGGAATCACCAGCATGAGAAGAACCTCGAACAGGTTCGTCCACGGCGTGGGATTCTCGAACGGGTGCGCCGAGTTGACGTTGTAGAACCCGCCACCGTTGGTGCCCAGCAGTTTGATCGCCTCTTGGGATGCGACCGGGCCGCCGGGGATCGACTGGGTGGCACCCGCAAGGGTGCTGGCGTCGGTGAAGCCGTTGAGGTTCTGCACGACGCCGCCGATGATCAGCGCGACCGCGGCGATCACGGAGAGGGGCAGCAGCAGCCGATAGGTGCCGCGGACGAGGTCGACCCAGAAGTTGCCGATCGTGCCCGACCGGCGATAGGCGAACCCGCGCACCAACGCGATGGCGACGGCGATGCCGACTGCGGCTGAGACGAAGTTCTGTACCGCCAGCGCGGCGAACTGTGCCGTGTATCCAAGAGTGAGTTCAGGCGAGTAGGACTGCCAGTTCGTGTTGGTGACGAAGGAGATCGCGGTGTTGAACGAGAGGTGTTCGCTGGGTGCGGGCAGCCCGAGCGCATAGGGCAGGAACTGCTGTAGCCGCTGTACGGCGTACACGAAGAGGATGCCGATGAGCGAGAACAACAGCACAGCGCGGAGATACGCCTGCCAGGTCTGCTCCGACCTCGGGTCAACCCCGATGAGCCGGTAGGTGCCTCGTTCGACGGCGAGGTGCTTATGGGTGGTGTAGATCCGTGCGATGTAGTCGCCGAGCGGACGGTACAGCAGCGCCAGGACAAGGACGACGGTCGCGATTTGGAGGACCGCGAACCAGATCTGTGCGGCATCCATGTCAGAACTTTTCTGGTCGCACGAGCGCGATCACGAGGTAGACGATGGCGGCGACGGCGAGAGCCGCGGCCAGGACAGAGAAGATCACAGCTTCTCCGCCCCTTTCGCGATCAGGCCGACAAACGCGACAAGCGCGATCGCAGCGGCGATGAAGACGACATCGAGCACGGGAGCTCCTTGCTGAACGGGTGACCGCGCGACTGCTGTGACGCGGGCGTCGAGGATGCCCGACACGACTTCGAATTCAACCCGCCTCGGGAGGTCGAGGTTGTGATCCTCACGGAATCCATGCAGCTTCCGCGCGGATCCTCACGGCGACCCGCCGCGTCCCGTCTCGAGTCAGGTCCGTTCCTCGGTCCTGCGAGTACCGGGTAGAGCATCCATGCGGTGGCGGGGTTGACCATTCATTGCGGCCCGTCTAGTTCGAACCAGTCGCTCCAGCGCGAGTTCGTCCGAGCTGTTCAGCCCCGGCTCGGCGACCCATGCTCGCGCCTCCACGTGACGTCCGCCCGAGACCCTCCCCGAATTACCCGCCCGATCAGTGTGCGGTCCCGTTGAGGAAGCTGCCGAGCTGGGCGGGGCACGCTGCGGCAGGAGCTGCAGCGCGGCGTCGCACGAGCTGCGGACCGCGGACACGAGATACTGGAGCCATGTCTTCCTCCGCTGAACGCCGCTCCAATCCGGCGGCCTGGGCCGCGTTCTGGTTCGCGCTGGCCGGTCTCGTGCTCATGCCCATCCCGCTGTTCATCGGGCTGATCCTCGGCGGTGGCCTCTCGATCGTCGCTGCGATCCTCGCGGTAATCGCCCTCCTCAAGGGGCTCGCGCGCAGCGGCAAGGGCATCGCGCCCGTTGTTTTCGCCGCGATCTTCATTGCGCTCACCTGGGCCGGGATCTCGGTCGGCGGCGGCACCGTCTGGTAGGTCGGCCCGGATGCCACCGCCTGCGCGAACTCGAGTACGCCGTGGCGAACCGCGGTTCCGCCAGCGGCAAGCTGCCTCTCCTCACGCGACGACGAGGAAGCCGTCGCCGTGCCGGTCGGACCGCCGGCGTGCACCGGTCTCGCGGGGGTCGAGCTCGCCGCCGCCCGCGCCCTCACCAACCTCGAGCAGGTGCTGCCGCTACCTGCACGCCGTAACCGACGCCTGAACAGATCGAAAGGAGTGCGAGGATGAGCACCGACATCTCCGGCATCGACGAGGGCTACCTGCGGCGCTGCGTCGACCTTGCAACGCGAGCGCTCGAGAACGGCGACGCTCCTTTCGGATCCGTCCTCGTCGACGCGGCGGGAACAGTGCTGGCCGAGGCGATGAACCGGGAGAGATCCGATCGCGACCCGACCGCGCATCCCGAATTGGCGCTGGTGCGATGGGCGATCGCACACCTCACCCCCGACGAGCGCGCAGCATCGACGGTCTACACGTCGGGCGAGCATTGCCCGATGTGCGCAGCCGCCCACGGGTGGGCGGGATTGGGACGCGTCGTCGCTGCCGCGTCGGGCACACAGCTGGCCGAGTGGCGGACGGCGTGGGGACTGCCGACCGGTCCGGTGACGCCGATCCCGATCGCGGATGTCGCGCCAGAAGTCGTCGTCATCGTGCCAGTTGCACCGTTCGACGCCCAGATGCGCGAGGTGCACCAGCGGGGCGTCGAGAACGGCAGCGCGGCCGCAGCCGCCGAATCCGACTGAGCCGAAGCCAGCAGCAAAGGATCGATCTACCCCGCGATGCGGATGCGGCGTTACGATCGAGCTGCAGCGAGCAAGGGCGGTTCCGCATGAAGATGGATGAAGTCCGGTAATCCCGTGGCATCGCCCGCTGAAACGGGGAGTACGACCACCGCGAGGTGGGCGCTGGTGCCGTTGGCGCTGGCGCAGTTCATCTGCTCGTTCGCCGGCTCGAACATGAACGTGATGCTCAACGACATGAGCCGCGATCTGGACACGACCGTGCAGGGCATTCAGATCTCCATCACGCTGTTCCTGCTCGTGATGGCGGCACTGATGATCCCCTTCGGCAAGCTGACCGTGCAGCTCGGGCGGAAGTTCTGCTTCATCCTGGGGCTCGCTGTTTACGGCGTCGGCGCGATCATGAGTGCCCTCTCCCCCGGGCTGGGCATTCTCATCCTGGGCAACTCGATCCTGGAGGGCGCGGGCACGGCGCTGCTCATCCCGCCCGTCTACATCCTGGTCACCATGTACTGGACGGGGCTCGCTGCACGGGTTCGGGCATTCGGCATCGTCAGCGCCGCCGGGGGCATCGGCGCGGCCACTGGGCCCCTGATCGGCGGATGGATCACCGCAGCACTGAGCTGGCGGGCCGCGTTCGGTTTCCAGGCGCTCATCATCGTGATCATTCTGATCCTTGCCCTGCGGTTGAAGGATCCCCGCCCACCCGAACGGAACCGACCCTATGACATCGTCGGCGCGATACTGTCGGGGCTCGGCCTGATCGTCTTCGTTCTGGGCATCCTCGCCGCCGACAACAACCTGTGGCTCTGCATCGGGCTCATGCTCGTCGGAGCCGGCGTCATCGCCCTCTTCTTCTGGTGGGTGCGGCGACTGGAGCGGACTGGACGCGAGCCGCTCCTGTCGACCTCCCTGTTCCGCAGCCGCATCTCCAACCTGGCGCTGGTAACACAGAACTTCCAATGGCTGCTTCTGATGGGCACCTCTATGCTCGTCGCCAGCCACCTACAGGTCGTCCGTCAGTACGACGCGATCGAGACCGGAGTCATCTTCAGCGCCGCCACCTTCGGCATCCTGGTGTCCTCTCTCTCCGCCGGCGCACTCGTCAAGAAGTTCGCCCAACGCTCCCTCATCATGGTGGGCTTCGTCGTCACCGGCATCGGCCTGATCATGCTGCTGCTGGTCGGCGCCGTCCCCGGCGCATGGCCCTTCGCGCCGGGCCTTCTCGCGATCGGGCTCGGGCTCGGCATCATGCTCACACCGAGCGTGAACGTCGTGCAGTCCGCGTTCCCTGAGGAACAGCAGGGTGAGATCTCCGGACTCTCGCGCAGCATCTCCAACCTCGGTTCCAGCTTCGGCACGGCCATCGTCGGAACCGTCCTCGCCCTGAACGTCGCCGGACCCTCCGACGGGTACGCGCTGGCCATGGCCTCCCTGGTCGTCGTCGCCGTCGCAGGCACCATCGTCGCCGGCTTCCTGCCCGGCCGCGCGGAGTCAGCGGCATCTGCCGATGAGCAGCGCCGATGAAGCACGGTGAACGCGTCCGCCAGCCTCGCCGCGCGTAGTGGTCGATGAAAGAGACGCCCTGCGTTCTCACCCCCCGGTGAGAAAACGCAGGGCGCCTGGCCTTTGCAAGATGCGGGAGAAACGACCCGCGCCCCTCCTTCGGGTGGACGGACGCAGGGCGCCTTTCGTCATACGTTGGGGTTCATCCCTGTCCCCTATCGGGGGACAGACATGCCGGTGGCGGTGCCCAAGATTTGGCCTAGGATCCCGCCGGCGCTTTTGAAGACACCGCCTTGGGCTGTGGCTCCACCAGTTGCACAGAAGAGAAACCCCGGCCCCCCAGAGCCAGGTTCATGACTTCCTCCCGCCCAGTCGATCACAGAGCAGACTTCGCCCGCGAGCTGAGGCCCGAAAGCTAACGCAAAACTAAGGAGCCCAACAGGGGCCGGTGAACCCGAGTCGGCGAAGCAATCTGGTCGAGACTGGACGGCGAGCCACAGCGTTGCGCCAGACGACGACCGGCTTGCGAGCGCCGGTCGTGTCCTCCCTGCGCTGGTGGGCAACCGTTACACCGGCTCGGAGATGCGGAGAAAGCCACAACTCAAGCACGACCAAGCAACCAGGAATCGCTCGTCGTCGAGTATCTCGAACCTAAGCGCGTCGCCACACGTCGGGCAGACTCGCCGATCAGCGTCCCGCGCGTCCATCCCGTCAGCCTAGGGACTTCGCCTGCCGAGATGGAGCGCCCCGGGGACCCGCTACCTCATAGCCACCGCGGCGCACCCGGCCGGCCACCGCCCTCCGGGCGGGTCCGCTACGCCGACCCGATCGGGTTGACGTGCGGCGTCCGACGTGCGGGGCCCGCGTTCACTTGAGGATGCGGTCAACTCCGCGGGTGGGGACCCGCCTAAGAGACGCCGGCTGTCCGGTGATGGACGGGCTTGCCGGCCGATCGTCCGGCTACTGCGTCGTCACCCCGGTTGGAGGAGCGGACGTCAGTCGGCGTGCCCCCGCCCGTCGTGTGCACCGCGCAGCTGCTCGTGGGCGAGGACGCTCGCGCGGCCGAACACGTCCAGTTGCGCAGGGTTGTACAGCTCCACCATCACTTCGACGAACGTCTGCTGCGTGACGTGCTTGCTCTTCGATAGGTGCGCCCCCGGGTCGTCCAGCCAGGGGTAGTCGCTCAGATTCCGCGCAAGAACCGGCGCAAGCCGTTCAACGAGCTGCTGTCTGGTCTCTTCGTCCGCATCCGGCGGGAGGGCGTCGATTTCCGCGCCGATGGCGTCGGTGTCCGCCTCCACCATCTTCCGCATGTCCGCAAGCGCGTCCTCGTCGTACAGCTGCTTGTAGACGTGGATGATCGAACTGTCGGCCTCGGACAGCCGTGACGCAACGGACTCGAAGCCCGCAGGCGCGTCAGCGGGAGCGTTGTCGCGCAGGATGACCGCGATATCCGATCGCGCTTGCTCCAGGCGTTCGATCCTCGCAGCCAGCTCCGCGTCGAGATCCCGCAGGGCATCCGGCGTATTGTCCGCGCCCGCGCTGACTTCTCCGATCTGCGCCAGCGGCACGCCCAGATCCACCAGACGCCGGATGCGCAGAAGGCGGACCAGGTGCCGAACCTCGTACTCCTTGTACCCGTTGTACCTGCGCTCAGGCACGTCGAGCAGACCCAGCCGGTGATAATGCCGGATGGTGTTCACCGTTGTCCCCGCCAGGTTTGCGAGCTCACGCGTGCTCCACACCACGTCGACTCCTTCGAAGGAGACAACCGTACCGAATCGTGTTGATGCCCGTTCCCTCGCCCGGTTCCTACTCGTGGGGCGCTCTGCGGGCTCGCGCGGGCGGTAGGACACCACGCGTACATGACGGAGATCGACGGGCCGGCATCCCAGTTCGACTAGTTCGGAACGCTAGGCGGAGTCCTCGCGCCGGTTCTCATCGTCGGCGCGCTTCTCGGCTTTGCAAGTGCCATGGTGTGTGCCTGCCAACGGTTGGGCCGCCCACCTCCGCTGACGCACCGTGGGGGAACCTGTGGTTGCGAGGGAGCGCCCCGGACTTCGGGTGTCCTCGAGCGGGTCGTCAGCGTTTGCGTCGATCTTGTTCGGAGCGAACCGACTTGTGGAGCAGCAGACGTGCGAAGGCCGCCGGCACGGGCCCGGTGAGGAACATGATGAATAGGGCGAGCAGCCATGCAGCGATGGCCCACATCAGCGCCGTCGTCACCTGCCGTATCGTTCCGGGATCTCGGCGCTTCGCTGGCGTGCACCGTCGGGGTGGGAAGCGCCGCCTGGGATCGCCTCATCGGGTCGGCTCGGCCCACCGAGCTGCACCCCTTCCGTGCCGTCGAAGGAGAAAAGCACACGGCGATCTCGACGCCGGGGGATCTGCTCTTCCATATCCGCTCGGATCGCCGCGATCTCTGCTACGAGTTCGAACGACAGCTGCTGAACTCGCTCGCGGGCGCCGTGACGGTCGCGGATGAGACCGTCGGTTTCCGGTACTTCGATACACGAGATCTGCTCGGATTCGTGGACGGCACCGCGAACCCCGTCGGGCCTTCGCTTCCGGAGGCGTCACTTGTCGGGGCTGAGGACGAGCAATTCGCGGGCGGGGCGTACGTCGTGGTGCAGAAATATCAGCACCCGCTGGAGATCTGGAACGCGCTGACCACCGAAGCGCAGGAAGCGATCATGGGCCGGCGCAAGGCCGACAACACCGAACTCGACGATGCCGTCGAGGGCCAGAAGTCTCACAAGACGCTGACGACGATCGTGGACGACGCCGGCGAACACGACATCCTTCGCGACAACATGCCTTTCGCGTCACCGGGAGACGGTGTCTACGGCACCTACTTCATCGGGTACTGCCGCTACCTGTGGGTCATCGAGCGGATGCTGGACCCCATGTTCATCGGCGATCCCCCCGGTCTTCACGACCGGTTGCTGGACTTCTCGACCCCTGTGACGGGTACGGTCTTCTTCGCGCCATCCGCCGACCTGCTCGCATCCCTCGGCGACGACTGACCGCTCGGGCTCTGCCACCGGCAACCCAAGACGCTTGATCTCGCCATCAAGTTTGAAGGCTAGACGTGCCGATCGATGATCTTGAGTCATTCGACCCCAAATCCCTACGGCAGAGTGTCGACACCCTTCCGGGTCGGTCGCGAGTCATCCGACTCAAGAGAACTGCCCGGCCAAACTGCGAATCTCGAAACACAGTATCCCCGTTCGTCGTCGAGAAGCCTCGAAAGGCAACATGGCCTTGGGATTCAGCAATCGTCTCGAGTGCATCTCGGCGAGAAATCAAGATGGAGGTCGATCATGGGTTTTGTGACCACGGATGATGGCGCAGAAATCTACTTCAAGGACTGGGGGCCCCGCGACGCCCAGCCCATCATGTTCCACCACGGATGGCCCCTATCTGCGGATGACTGGGACGCGCAGATGCTGTTCTTCCTCGCCAACGGCTACCGGGTCATCGCCAACGATCGACGCGGTCACGGCAGGTCCTCGCAGATCAGCACCGGCCACGACATGGACCACTACGCCAGCGACGCCAACGCCGTGGCCGAGCACCTCGATCTGCGCAACGCGATCCACATCGGACACTCGACCGGGGGTGGCCAGGTCGCGCGCTACGTCGCCCAGTACGGAGAACCGCAGGGGCGGGTGGCGAAAGCCGTCCTTGTGTCCTCCGTTCCTCCGCTCATGCTGCAGACCAACGACAACCCGGAAGGAACACCCCTCTCGGTGCTCGACGGATTCCGCGACGCGCTGGCAGCCAACCGGGCCGAGTTCTATCAGGCGGTGGCATCCGGTCCGTTCTACGGCTTCAACCGCCCTGGCGCCACCGTCTCCGAACCTGTGGTCGCCAACTGGTGGCGACAGGGCATGCAGGGCAGCGCGCTGGCCCACTACGAAGGCATCAAGGCGTTCTCCGAGACCGACCAGACAGAGGACCTGAAGGCGATCTCCGTCCCGGTCCTGGTCACCCAGGGCGACGATGACCAGGTCGTGCCGTGCAAGGACGCGTCCCTGAAGCAGCACGAGCTGCTCAGCAACTCCACCCTCAAGATCTACCAGGGCTACCCGCACGGCATGCTCACCGTCCACGCCGACGTCATCAACCCCGACCTTCTCGCCTTCATCCAGGAGTAAATCGCCTCATCCGACAAAGAGACGGCGCACCCGAGGCAACCTCGGGTGCGCCGTCCGAATTGGGCCGCCGGCATCCGGAACATCCGCGCCGGCGACGCCACGGAAGGCGCACCCATCTGGACCGTTTGCCGCTTCGCCCGCATGCCGGATATCCTCCACCCGCAACATGGCGGATCTGGTGCTGCCCTCGTGGGAGCTGTTCCAGCTGGTCGGGTATTGCCCGACGAGTCATACGACTCATGCCCAGCATGACGCTCCCGTGCACACTGAAACCATGAGTTCTGAGTCCCTCGCGGAAGCCGACAGGGTCCTCGCCGAGCTGTCTCCGGGAAAGCGTGAAGCCGTCCGTGAAATCGTCATCGACACCATCAGGCGCGGGTGTCTCGATCCACGTGCGCGAAGATACCTCGCTACCGTGAGCGGCTCCGAGCTTGTCGGAAACGTGTTGGATGCGGTAGTTGGCGAGCAATGGGCGGCCCGCCCCTCCGCGGCAATCGAGCAGCCCAGCGTCAGCCGGCTACACGTCGGCCCAGCAGGAGAGTTGACCCGTCCTGACCCAAGAGGGTAAAGAGGCGAGGCCACGCTCGCCAGAGCTCCTTGTGCATTCGGGGCTCATACGGGATGCATCACCCTCGATACCACTCCTCGTCGATCGAAGAGAGCCGAGAGCTCTGGGCTTCGCCACCGAGGCCAAAGAACCGCTGAAAGCTCGTGATCAGTGGCCGCCAGAGCTCCGGATCGATGCGTGTCTCGTGCGTCGGCGAGCGAATCCCCTCGTGGACGTGGACGCGGACGATCTCGAGCTCAACGGCAAGAAGATCCGCACCCTCGGGATCATCACCACCCCCAAGGACGTGCAAGCCAGTCACGCGACTCTCGAGATTCACCGGGCATTCCACCACCCGCGGCGGCGACACCATGTCGGCGTCGATGGCATGCAGACTCGCCTCACCGAACTTGTCACGCACATACCGATAACCTGCGCGAGCCTTCCTTTCGGATACCGGGTGACGTCCGGTCGTGAGGGCAAGACGATCGACGGCATCGACCTCGTTCACGGAGGGCAGGTTGATGACGCATTCTCGCGTCGAAAGGAGATTGCGTCCTGTCTGGGAACGCGCGGCTATGCCGACGACGGCAGTGTGGCTGAGCCACCATACCGACGAGTTCGGTGCGAGGTTGGCATGTCCTTTCTCGTCGCGTGTGCTGAGCAGCGCGACAGAAGTGCCGAAGTATAGGATGGCAGGATCGATGACCGTGTGTCGATCGAGCCGGCTTGTGTCGGGTTGCGTGATTGTGCTCATGTTGCCTTCCGCAGGTGAATTACGAGCATGACGCGATGGCCCCAGGCGTTCTGGCGAGAATCGGACATCGCATCGGACAGCCTCGATCAGCTCCAGCCGAGGCATACGAGCCTGTCAGAGCGAAAGTTCGGGCGTGGCAGGATCACGCCGCAGGTTGACCAGGTGGCGCATCGCCGAGCCAGCGCGGCAGTTGCACGATGTGTACATGGATCGAGATGAGACAGAACCGTCGCCCACCGAGGGGGGCTTTATCGCCACTCGAATTGATGACCTCCCCACGTTCGCGGTGGCACCTGGGATCACAGGTCGAACCCTGCCCGCGACCGATTTGATACGCGCATGGGCGTACGATTTCGCACCAGGAACAAGATGGCCGACGACTGACCGCCACGTGTTCGAGGAGCGGTATTACGTTGCGTCTGGCGAGATCGACGACAACGGCACATCCTACCCCGCCGGCACGTATGTCGTCTTCTCACCGGGCACGTCGCATCGTCCAGGTTCGAGATCGGGCGGACGGATGATTGGCATGAGTGACGCACGAGACCCGGGCGACGTGGATGCCGAGTGGCGACGCCCCGAACGCGGATCCGCCCTTTCGTCTCCGGTGATCCCGCAAGGCGTCGACTAGGTCGCGGTCACGCCACGGTGGTAGCGGTAGCCGTCACTAGCGAGCGCGGGCGACCATACACCGTCACGGCACAATCACCCGGGCAGTTCGGGCTGGTCATGACGCTTCGGTCAAGTAACTAGCGCGTCCCCGACTGGTGTGCGGGAGTGTATGCGTCTAGCTCCGTCCCGGCTTGCCTGTACCAAACCAGCGGTCCGGAGGCGGGACAAGTGGTGCGACACCGTGGCCAGGGCAAGCCCGGTCTCGGCGGCCAGCTCGGATGTCGATAACGGCTCGTGCATCCGCGCGAGCAGGCGCGCTCGCCCCAAGCCCATCACGCCGGCGAGGCGCTCCTCGATCGTGCTGGGATCGAGTTCCCGCAATGGTCGGAGTCCGAGGATCGGGTAGAAGATCGTCGGCTGCGCAGGAGGCTCAGTCAAGACTGCGCATTGGCGTCCGAGGATGGACGGGATCAGCACCAGTCCGCTGCCGGAACAGTCCAGTTCTTCTCGGTGGTGCTCTAACTGAACGACCACCGCGCGGTCTCCCCAGCTAATTGCACTGTTGAGGTCGCGGGCCATTGCGCCAATCCCCGCCGAGGCAGCGGTGCGAGAGCGTACTGCGATGTCGTGGCGCAGGAGTCTCTCGAGTTGAGCCCAATGCGGACTCATTGCGCTACTCCAGAACGCACGAGCTGCCGCAACTATGAACTGGCGGGCTCTTCGTGGATCGTCGTGCAGATCCTGCAACGCCCGTCGCTGTGCGCCCGACGTGCGAGTGACCCTCTTTCTCAGGTCTACGCGCAAAGTGTCCAAATCCGCATGAGCCAACCGGTCCATCTCCATCTCCGGAGTCAAGTCCCACGATGGGTTTGAGGTGAAGAAGTCCGGTGCGTAGCCGAATTCACCGATAACGAGCCGCAGAGTCTCGAAAGCCTCGGCAGGAACGGCGCGCCCGCCCGGCGCGAGCCATGACCACGGAAGCGGGTGCCGAGTAGGACTAGCGATTGCCCGCACTGCGTGCACCAACTCGTGGCCCGGCGAGATACCGAATCTCACCGACAGCACATCCTCAGGGTCAAGTCGGAAATGCACCTCATTTCGATCCACATCGAAACGTTAGCGTGCATGGAGGGCTGCAGGCATTGTCAAGAGGTCACTAACAAAGGAGATCAAATGCCAAACATTGTTCGCGCCGAGCGGCTGCGGGCCCCCCAGTCCCAGACTCTTCGTTTTGAAGGCCGCGATCATGGAGCTGCTGTGTCTTTCTTCATGGTGAACGCGGCCCCGGGAGGCGGTCCGGGCACCCACCGACACCCCTACGCCGAGACCTGGCACGTGCTGGAGGGCGAGGCGACATTCGTCGTCAGTGGGCAGTCAACCCTCACCACCGCTGGCGACACCTTGACCGTCCCACCGCACGCGTGGCATAGCTTCCACAACAGCGGAACGCGTGGTCTCCGGGTGATGTGCATTCATCCGTCTGACGAGATTGTTCAGGAGTTTCTTTGAGACTCAAACCCAAGGCGCCTTTGCATCCGACCGATCCGCGGCCAATGGGCACTGACACCGCAGATCCAATCGAAGAAGGAACGACGATGAGCACCACCCTTTCTGTCCCGGTCCGGCTTGACATTGACGCCCTTTGCCCCGGTTTCTCCCGTGCGATGGTGCGACTCGATGCGGCAGCGACTGGCGAGTTGGACTCGGCCGAGATCGAAGGCCCCCTCCGTCAACTCGTCCGCATCCGCGCGTCTCAGCTCAACGGATGTGCGTACTGCGTCGATCTCCATACAAAGGACGCGCTCGAGGAGGGAGAATCCTTCGGCCGCCTGGCGGCGGTCAGCGTTTGGCGCGAGTCGCCGTTCTTCACTCAACGGGAGCGCAGCGCCTTGTCCCTCACCGAATCCATCACTCGTGCCGCTGATACGCACGTCGCCGATGAGGAGTGGAGCACTGCCGCGACTGACTTCCTCCCGACCGAGCTTGGCGCACTGGTCGCACTCATCGTGACGATCAACGCCTGGAACTCGATCGGAGTGACGACCCGGGCCTGGACTCCGGTGCTCGTCGGGAGCGTGCTCCCCGTCGAGACCAATCCCGTGGAGACTGCTGGCGTGGCCGAGCCGGAACCGTGCTGAAACCCCCATACGACGAGTCGCTGCTCATTCGACGTCAGTCGTCCCTGTCGACTAATGAGATAAATCAGAGGGCATCGTCTGCGGCTGTCGCCTCAACGTTGCAACGGACTCAGCTCATCATGATCGGTGACCGCCGTCGGCGAGCCGGAAAGGTACCGATCCTGCCGCGATCACTTCCGCCGAGATCACGCGCCGGCATCGGGTGGAAACGGCACGGGGTAGGTCTGACCGAAGTCCACCGAGCGACTCACGCTTCGCCACTTGGTGTCGGACTCCAGCAGCCGTTGGTCCTGGACTATGGCGAGTTCGGCAGCATTGGCTCCGAGAGCGAGCTGGGTAGGTATGTCCTGTCTCTTCGCGAGGGCGACAAGTATCTCGGCCGCGCGAGCCGGGTCTCCTTCGCGGCCCTGCGTACTGCGGATCCGGGCGTTCAGCGCACCAACCGTCGCCTGGTAGTCATCCACGACGTCGTGAATGACCATCGATGATCCGGCCCAGTCGGTCCGCAGGCCACTGGGTTCGACGATGAGTACGCGGATTCCGAATGGCGCCGTTTCCGCTCGGAGCACACGGCTAAAGCCGTCGATCGCAAACTTCGCGGCCAGGTATGGCGCCAAACCGGGACTCCCTCCTGCTCTTCCCCCGATCGAGGAGATCTGCATGATGAGCCCGCGCCTCTGCCTGCGTAGGTGCGGTATCGCCGCCTTGGATACGTTATAGACGCCCCAGAAGTTCGTCTCGAACTGCGCGCGTACGTCTGCGTCGTCCGCGTTCTCGATCGCGGCAACGTTTGCATAGCCGGCGTTGTTGACGATCACGTCGACTCCGCCAAACCTCGTTGCAGTCTGGTCGAGCGCCCCCATCGCCTCCGCAGGATCGGTTACGTCCAGACGAAGCGGAAGCGCGCGATCTCCGAATCGCTCTTTCAGATCCCAAAGGAGATCCGGCCGACGGGCGGTGACGGCCACCCGATCGCCTCGATTCAATGCGGCCTCGGCAAGTGCCCTCCCCAGCCCCCGGGAGGATCCAGTGATGAACCATGTTTGAGTCATGCCCAGTCCCTACCTCAGGGGGACGATGCCCTGGGTCTGGCGCGGGAAGAGGGCGATGACGCTTTCAGGGATGTTGAGGTGCTGCGCGACGAGCTTCGGAGGAAGGTGCGCAAGCCAATTGGCCAGAGAGACCTCTTCGTAGTGGTCGCTGCGGAACGTCTCCAGGTAGACGAGCGTTTCATCACCGGTGTTCTCTACGTAGTGGCCGAAGTTTCGCTGGACGACACCGACGTCACCAGCCTTGAAGTCCATCGTGTTCGCGTGCGGGCCAGTGTTGAACACCGTCATCCGTGCCGAGCCTTTGAGGTAGTACTGCCATTCGTCGGCATTCGGGTGCCAGTGCAGCTCGCGCATCCCACCAGGTTCCACTGTGGTCAGCGCAGCTGCGACCGTCGTGGAGGCGGGGAAATTCGCGCTGTCCGCGATCTGGATTCGTCCTCCGCTGTTCTCGTGCACCGGCACGGACTGCCCGAGACGGAAGATCACCGGTTCTGTCCCGCCCCATTGCACGCCGGCGGCGAGCTGGTCCGCTTCCAAGTCCCCGGGGACATCGCCCGGAAAGATCCAGAGGTCGTGCAGCGGGATGTCTTGGAAAACTTCCTGCGCGACTCCGAAGTTCTTGGCCAACACCTCTGGAGGTGTATGCGCGAACCAGTCGGTTAGCAGGAGCGTGTTGCTCTCGGACTGCGCACCGTCGTCGAAGGCGAGGACGAACTCCGCGCCGTCCGGGCCAAGACCTTGCAGCGAATGCGGGAGGCCGGGGGGGAAGAACCACAGGTCGCCCTCGAAGACGTCTTCAACGCTCGGCAGGCCTGCGCGGCTGAGTGTGGTCACGCGGCATCCGCCACGAGTCATCAGTGCCCACTCGGCGGTCTGATGCCAATGCAGCTCTCGGATGCCACCAGCTTCGAGATACATATTGACGCCTGCGATCTCATCAGAGATCGCGAAGTCGCTCTGCGTGAGCTCTCTCGCCCATCCGCCCCGCTGGACCCGACGCGGCGAGATGTTGAAGGACGACCAGAAGAAGGGCTGGGTGCTGATGTCCGTTGCCGGGGCCGTCAGGGCACTCGGAAACTGCCCCTCGAGGACTGGATTGCGCGGCCCCGTCATTTTCGTGCTCTCCGGGTCGCCTTCGGTGTTCACCAGCCCTTCGGGAGGAAGGTCAGGATTCCCAAAAGTCGGAACCTCGTGGTGAGGTGCTGCGGTGCCGCTCTCGTCCATCATTTGACCTCCTCTGCAGGGACGGCAGTCGTGCCTGGGCCGTCGATCCTCGCCCTTCGATCGGGCGTCGTGTAGGGCAACGGAACCATCATGACGATCCGGGTTGCTTGAGCCATCTGACTCAACTGGCTGACCATGACGGCGCGAGTCCATTGACTGGTGCGCTCACCTTCCTCGCTGAGTACGGTCGCCCTCATCGAAAGAGTTGTCCGGGGTGAGGGCCGCCTCCGCTGAATGGAAGGAATGCCATGCGCGCGATCGGATTCGAGGAGTTCGGAGGCCCGGAGGTGCTCCACGAAATCGATTATCCCGATCCCGAACCACGTTCCGATGAAGTGCGAATCCGGGTGGAGGCCGCCACAGTGAACAGTGGCGACACCTACATGCGCAAGGGACAGGTTGGCAGTCTCGGTCACCGGCCGCCGTGGGTCCCCGGCATGGAGGCGGCGGGCGTGGTCGAGCGCGTTGGCCCCGTTGCCGCCCAGCGGTTCGCGGTCGGTGATCCTGTAACCGCCTTCGTCATTCCGACCGACCCCCGCGGCGGGGCGTACGGCGAGCTCGCCGTAACCTCAGCGTCCCGCGTCATAGAAGTCCCACGTGGCGCCACTGTCGCCGAGGCCGCGACCTTGCCGATGAATGGCATCACCGCGCAGCTGCTCTTGGACGCGATGGACCTCCGTCCCCGAAGCATCGTCGCCGTCATCGGCGCAGCCGGCGCCGTTGGCGGCTATGTCGTTCAGCTCGCCCACACATCCGGTCATACCGTCATTGCGGATGCGGGTGAAAGCGATCAGGAACTGCTGGCCGGCCTAGGGGCCGATTTCCTCGTACCGCGCGGGGCCGGAGTCCTCGACGCCATCCGACTCGTGGCTGACGGCGATGTGGATGGCGTCGCCTTGGCCGCGGCGCCATGGTTGAACGCGGCCAGCATCGTGCACTCGGGTGGCGTCGTCGCTACAGCTGTCGGAATTGCAGAGAGTGCCCAGCTGTCGTCGGCGCGGCGACGGGGCGTTCGCATCGTTCCCGTCCGTGTCGACCTGGAGCCCGACCCCGCAGCGATTCTTGAGCGACTCAGAGACCTCACTCAGGCCGGTGCACTCAGATTGCGTGTGGCGGCCGAACTCCCAGCCCGCGATGCGTCAGAGGCGCACCGCCGACTTGAGGCGGGTGGGCTACGGGGACGCCAGGTCCTTCGTTTCTAGTTCGTCCCACTCGAGCGAGCGCGTTCCGCGACGGCGCAAGTCAACCGAGGAGATCAGCGTCATCGTCGACGACCCAGTTCGCCAGCGGATCCATGCGGAACCGAGTGAGGACGAGGCTGGCTATGAGCCACTCGCCCGCTGCCCGTCGATAGGTTTCGCGGTACTGGCCATAACCGATGTGCCCCTCTGGCGCGTCATCCGCCGCCGGGAAGGTGAGCAGATCCTGCATCGCCCAGATCCCAGACGCGGAGTCCCCGGCAACGTCGATCTCTGGCATGTGGCCATGATGCACGGAGGGTGCGGCGCCTGTCAGGTTCCGGACGGTGGATGCCATTTCCTGCGGCGAGGACCATTCAATTCCGTCAGTGATCAGGACAGCATCCGGAGTGAAGAGCGCAGCGAACTCGTCGTGCCTCTTCTCGTCGACGAAGCGGAAGTACCGAGCCTTCAGCTTCTTGATCTGCTCTATCGACTCCAGCGTCTCAACGCGACGGCGGACATCTTCGAGGTCGGTCATCTTTGCTCCTTCACCTTCTTGCCCGTTCGGGCGCGTGCGGACGTAGGAAGAGGGGTCGGAAGGTCGCGCCAGCGATGACCGCGCCGATGGTCGGCGCGACGATCGACAGCCACAGTTGGGCCAGAGCGATTCCCCCGCCCCAGACCGCTGTCGCGATAGATCGGGCGGGATTGAAGGATCCGTTGGATACAGGTATCGCGACGAGGGCGACCAGGGTCAGGGTCAACCCGATTGCGAATGGCGCAATCGCCCGGGTGGTCGTTGATGACGTGACACCGAGAATGACCCAAACGAACAGACAGGTCGCGACGATCTCGACAAGGAGCGCCGAGAGCATGGTGAATCCACCGGGCGAGAGCTGACCCCAGCCCGTCGAGGCGAATCCCGTCGCTCGCGCTTTTTCAAGCGTGCCATCCGGCTCGCCCGCCTCGATCGCCACGACAACGGAGGATGCGGCGACGCCGCCTACTATCTGAGCGGCAATGTACCAAGGCGCATCGCGCCAACGGAACCGCCCGGCGACGGCCAGCCCCACGGTAACCGCCGGGTTGAAGTGAGCCCCAGACACGCCGGCAAATGCCGACGCCGCGACCAGGACGGCAAGTCCCAGAGCGAGCGCGACGCCGAGAAAGCCGATGTTCAGATTGCCCGAGCCGGAGTCGAAATCCGCGGCCAGCACGGCGGCGCCGACGACGCCGAACACGAGAATGAACGTTCCCACCGCCTCAGCCGCGAACCGCGCAGCAATGCCGGGAGACGCTGTGGTGGAAACGGCGGAGCCCATCGAACGAGTACCAGCCATGGTCTGTCCTCTCGTCGGTTGTTCACAGCGTCTACGCCACGTGTGGCGAGCGCTTGGGCGAAATGACGCGTCTTCTCGCCCGCCAAACCCCAAGGCGGGTTGGGTCGCTTGACTCATTCAGGGCCTGCGTGTTCACCAGCAGGGTTGACGGCAACGGGGGACGTGTCCCTCCTCCTCGCACGTGACACCCGCGCCGCTTCTGGCCGCTGCTGTTGTCAGGCCTATCCGATGACTCCTTCAAGAAGGGTTCGAGTCATGTCAAGCTCTTCACGATCGCTCGGTACCCCAACAGCACCGCCACAGGACTTTCGCGACTGGCGGCTGATCGCACTAGTCGGTCTGGGCGGAGCGGTGGGAACGGCCCTGCGCCTCGGCGTCACCGCAGTTATCCCAGTGGACGGGCAGCTCCCTCTCGCCGTCATCGCCGTCAATCTATCCGGCGCATTCGTCCTGGGCTGGCTCCTCGAAACGCTCATTCAGCGCGGTCCGGAGACGGCTGTTGGGCGCGGGATCCGGCTAGGGGTCGGAACCGGCGTGCTGGGCGGCTACACAACGTACAGTGCGCTCGCCGTTGGAGCGGACGGTCTCATTGCCACCGACAACCTGACTGTCGGACTGCTGGTTGCTGTGCCGACCGTTGTCGCCGGAGTCATTTTGGCCTGGCTAGGAGCTGTCGTCGCAAGGGCGATCACACCCCGAGGACAAGGTCAATGATCTGGCTCGTCGCGGCGACCGGCCTTGCGGGAGGGCTGGGCGCCATGGCCCGCTTCGTCACCGATGGCATTGTGACTGCCCAAAGTCGCCTACCCATCCCGCTCGGAACCCCAGCGGTCAACATCACCGGCTCGCTCTTGCTAGGTGTCATCACCGGGCTGGCCGTCGGTGTCGCGCCGACGGAATTGCGCACGATCGTCGGCGCCGGCTTCCTGGGGGGGTACACCACGTTCAGCACGGCCAGCACCCAGAACGCCGATCTGCTGCGCAAGAGGCACCCGTATCTCGCACTGCTGTACGGGGCGGGAATGCTCGCGGGGTCCTTATCGGCCGCTGCGGCCGGACTATGGATAGGAGTATCGCTGTGATTGTGGCAACGAAGAAGACCAGGTCAGCAAACCACCCGTACCCGCTCATGGAGCGCCCGGCGATGGCGCTCGCTCTTGCGACGATTTCCGGTGCCATGAACGCCTGGACGCTCGGCAACGCCGGATCATTTGCAACTGTGCAGTCCGGGAACATCGTCTCCGCCGGCTTCTACGGTGCGCAGGGCGACTGGGGCCGAGTCATCCCGGTGCTGTCGTCGGTCCTTGCATTTGGTGTCGGAGCTGCCCTGAGCGCGATATTCATCACAGTCGTCCTTCGCCGCGATCAGATGTATTCGGGATGGGTTCTGGGCTTCGAAGCTGTCGTGCTCGCGGGATGCGTCGCACTGGTCAGCACGGAGGTCGTTCCGGCGATGCCCATTGCCCTCACCGTGAGTTTCATCGCCGGTTTGCAAGGCAACGCGTTCCATCGGGACAGCGGCATGCTCTACGGCAATACCGCCGTGACGTTCGTCGTTCAGATGACATTTAGTCTGGTCGGCCGCGCCGTCGTCTCACGAGGCGTAAGCGACGTCAACGGGAACCTTCGAAGCGCCGGGATATACGGCTCGGTGCTTCTTGCGTTTGCACTGGGGGCTGCGGCAGGGTTCGGGCTGGACAAACTCTGGGCGGCCGGATCACTCGCCGCGGTATCGCTCACACTCGCAGCGTTGGCTATCGTCGCGGTGCTCGAGCGCGGGATGGTTGACCCGCAGCAGAACACGCCCGCACCCTGAACATGTTCTCGAGGTCTCATCGTTCGGATCCGCACCGATCGAGCCGCGAGTGAGGTGGCCAACGATCACAGGGCGCTGTTCATTCGAGGCGGTCCACGACTGTGGTCCGCGTCTCGGGACCACCAGTGGGCGGCACCGCCATGAGAGCGTCGCGCAGGCCGGCGCGACTGCTGACTCCCAGTTTCGGGAACACGCGGTAGAGGTGCCCGCTCACTGTTCGCGCTGACAGGAACATGCGCTCACCGATCTGTTTGTTGCTCAAGCCGCTAGCGGCCAGTCGCGCAACTTCCTTCTCCTGGGGCGTGAGGTCGGTCGCCTCTTGTGAGAACGAGCGCCGCCTAACCTGCCCCGTAGCGCGTAGTGCGGCCGCAGCACGCTCTGCCCATGGCAGTGCGTTAAGCGCGGAGAAGATCCCCGCCGCCCGCTCGAGGTGTGGTCGAGCGCGGCGCATTTCACGATGATGGCGAAGTCTGTCGCCGTAGGCCAGTTCCACACGGGCCAAGTGAAACGGCCAGGTGTCCGACAGTGGAGAGGCAAGCACCGTCTCGAATGCCTGCTCGTAGGACTCATCGGGCGCAGCAAACGCCGCCGCGGCGTCACAAAGCAGACGCAGCCTCGGCGAGATCTCGCGAAGACCGAGATTGGAGGCTGCGTGCACATGCAACTGAGCTTCGTCGAGCAGGCCGCTACCGACGCACGCTTCGACAACATCCAGCACCGTCCACATGGTCACTTGTTCATGAACGGGAAAAGTGCCCGGCTTCCCGATGGTCAGATAGTGCTCATATGCATCCCGGAACCGTCCTTCCCCGAGGGCCAAGAGTCCGTCGGCGTTTGCGACGAAGGTGGGAACGGCGCCGGCGCGCCGCGGCAGAGCCCAGTTGCGCATCTGTTCGTGGGCGTACGCGAGGAAGCCTTTGTCACCCCTGCCTGCAGCGACCAACATCCGAGGGCTCATCCCGCCCCACTGGATCGTCTTCAGCCCGTGCTCTTCACACATGGCGATGCACTCGTCGGACAGATGGCGCGCCTCGTCCCATCGACCCTCAAAGAACGCGTCCGCAGCGAGCATGATCAGGCAGGTGGCGCCTGCAGCTACCGCACCCCCTGCGCGGGCATCGTTGATCACGCGCTCCACGGCACGTTTCGGCATCCGATTGACGTAGTGCCCCGCGACCGCCACTTGCAGCACACGAACCGGATTCACGTCGTTGTCCGTCATTGCGACGATCGAATCGAGCTCCCGCAGTTCAGACGGTGCGCTCCGCGCAGGGTCGCCGAAAGTGATGTTGCTCAGGGACAGGGCTCGAGGTAGTTCGCCCGCAAATCGTCCAACGATGTCTTCGAAGCCTGCCCACAGTTCCTCCCGCCCGCCGAAGGCGCATATGAACAACATCGTGGTGACCGCAGCTTCCAAGGCGCGGGGCTCGCGCTCGGCACGCGGTGTCGCATCAAGGGCTGCCGTAAGCATGCGGTGCGCAGAGTCAACGCCACCTTCGCTATTCGCAAGGTGGGATGCTGCGGCAGTTGCGCTCTCCAGGGTGCTCACTGCGTCCGGGTTGGCAAGGCGCGCCCGGTGCAGCATGGCCTGTGCACCGTCCATCCGGCCCGTGACGTGCGAGCCGAGATACGCTGCCTCGGCAAGTCGTCGAGACCGGCGCGGAAGATCGGTTGTGAGCTCCGCTGCTCGAATCATGACGGTGATAGCCCGGACAACGTCGCCCCGTCCCAGCGCAGTGATCGCCGCATCGTCGAGGTCACGGGCAACGTCATCATCGAAGCCGACCGTGGATTCGGCACGGTGCAACGCCCGAGCGAAGGGGTTCGATGCGAGTCGCGCAAGCCGCGCATGGGCTGATCTCCGGTCGCCGGGTGTAGCCATCTCGACTATGGCGGCACGGGTCAAGGGGTGCCGGAACCTCAGGTGCTGGCCATCGCGCGCCACGTGGACGAGTCCCGTGCTCTCCGCTCGAACAAGGTCATCGGCGGCTGCCGCGATAAGCGGGGCGAACGACGCATCATCGACGCCGTGTAGTGCTGCGAGCAGCAGGAGCTCTCGGGTCGAGTCGGGAAGTTCCTCCACCCGGTCAGCAAACAGTCGGCGAAGTCGCTCTGTGAGGGGCGTCGATTCGGGCAGCATCTCGCTCCCGACCTCTTGTCCCGTCGAGAGTCCGCGAGGCAGTTCGACCAGCGCGAGCGGATTCCCGGCGGCGACGTGCTCGATGCGTCGGCGAACCGCCGGGTGGAGGTGAGGGCTGTGCTCACGAAGCAGAGCCTCTGAGGCAGCCGCATCGATCGGTGCGAGTTCGAGTTCGACGACATGTCTCCGATCTAACGGCGACCCTTCGCCCGTGCGCTGCGAGACCACCAGTGCCACCGGCATACCTTCGAGTCGACGTGCGACCAGACTCAGAATCCGTGCAGTCGCGGGATCCGTCCATTGGATGTCGTCGAAGATCAATGCAACTGGCTCCTCTGCGGCGAGCTGCCGCAGCCAGACGAGAAGGCTCGTCGTGAGCATGATGTGGTCCGGCGGGTCGCCTACGTCCATCCCCAGTGCTGTGTTGAGAGCCGTGCGGTGGGGCTCCGCAACGCCCTCGAGCGTGTGGAGGACAGGCAACATGAGCTGGTGCAGGCCCGCGAAGCTGAGCTTGGCCTCGAACTCGAAGCCGGCACCTCGCAGTTGGCGGGCATGCAGATCATGGGCCGCCTGCCGAGCGACCTGATTGAGGAGCGCGGTCTTGCCGACGCCTGGCTCACCGACAACAACCAGGGCGCCGCCCGTCCGCGTGGCAAGCTCTAGGAAGTGCGCGAGTTGGGCGAGTTCGTAATCCCTTCCCCACAGCTGTTCCCGCGCCGAGCGACCATCGGCGAACCGGTGTGGAGGTGGGGACGACGCCATCGGATTTGCCGGCGCTTGCCCGGCGACAGGATGATCGCCGAACGACGGTGAGTTCGGGAGGCCAATGAGCGAGGACCGGGCGGATCTGGGATAGTCCCCCCTAGTGCCAACGTGTTCGTTGCTCGATCGGCCGTCCCAATACGCCGTCGTCTTCTCGGTGAGCGGATGTGATGCGTTCATGATCTTCTTCCCCCAACGGCGAGTCTGGCCACTCGGAGCCTCCTCTACCGCTCGCCTCTGAACATCTGTCGGGGCATCCGTAGTACCCCAGTGGCCGCTACCAGGGTGCGTGACATGCGAGCGCGCATTCCCTGGTGCTGCACCGCAGGGGTGATCAACGCGAGTCATTCGGCGTGGGTTGCTGCTCACCGGCGAAGGCGCCATTCGAGTCATCCGACCGAGGATGCCGGCCGACAGGGAGGCAATCGTTGAAACAAGAAGGGAGGAGTTCACGAGCATGCGACGGATACTTCGACAAGACGCCATTTGGGCAGCCTTGCTCTCCTCTCGCGATAACCGAGTTGCCGTAGTCCGCGTCCCCGACATACGAGCCGGGGTGAGCTGGTGGAAACGAATGGCGCGCTTTCGGGTCCGCACGCGCGTTCGGTTCGGAGACCTGTGCGTGGTCATGGGTAGGACCAGTGACCACACCAACCTGCTCATCGTCGGGGGTCCCGGCGCCCTCGAGATCCCGTCGGCGGACCTACCCAGCCAATTTCCACCCCTCCGCACGAGAGCCATCGTCGATCCGTGGGGGAACACGGTCATCCTGACAGGGGAATCCGTACGAATCGGTGCCGCAGCATGAGCCGGTCCGATCTCAGCATCCGGCATCGGCGGGGCATCTTGGCCATCTGCTGCCTCGGCCTGCTCCTCATCTCGGTGGATAACACCATCGTGAACGTCGCACTTCCGCAGTTGCGAGAGGAACTGGGCGCCAGTCTGCAAAGCCTGCAATGGGTGGTCGGCGGCTACGTCCTCGTGCTTGGCAGTTGCCTTCTGCTCGCCGGTTCGTTTGCTGACCGGTTCGGTCGCAAACGCATTTTCCTCGCAGGAGTCGTCGCATTCACATTGTTCTCCGCGCTGTCGGCTGTCGCTCCGAACGAATCTCTTCTCATCGTCTTTCGATCTGCCCAAGGAGCGGGCGGTGCGATGATGACTCCGGCTGCTCTCGCGATCATCGCTAATTCCTACGCGGTCCCCGCCGAGCGCGCTCGCGCGATCGGTTGGTGGGGGGCCGTCAGCGGTATCGGTATCGCCATCGGTCCACTCGTAGGTGGCCCCCTCGTTGACGCCTTTGGGTGGCGGGCGGTGTTCTGGATCAACGTTCCTGTCGGGGTGATCACGCTCGCGTTGGGTGCCGCTTTCATCCCCGAATCCAAGGCGCGGCACCCGAGAGCTCTCGACCCGATAGGTCAGTTGTTCGTGATCGGCCTCTTCGGATTCACCGCATTCGCGATCATCCAGTTCCCGACGAGTGGAGTTGCATTCGATACGGTCGGCGCGACGGTGCTGTCAATCACCAGCTTCATCGCCTTGATCAGGTGGGAGAGCGGTCGAAGAGAACCGCTCGTCGATCTCGAAGCGTTTCGCGACCCGCCCTTCGCTCGCTCCTTCCTGACCGCGCTCATCGCGTTTTTCGCGTTCGCGGGATTTCTGTTCGCGAACACGTTCTACTTGCAGGACGTCATTGGGATCACCGCGACGCAGGCGGGGCTGATAACCCTTCCTCTCGCTCTCGCGATAATTGTCGCTGGACCGGTGTCGGGGCGCCTCGTGGCAGCGGGCCGAAGTCGTCTTGCCCTCACGACCGGTGGACTCGGCATCACGCTCGCCGGCGTGCTTCTGGTCTCGATGTCGGAATTGCCAGTTTGGTTCATCGGGGTTCCATTGCTTCTCATCGGTGCAGGTTTTGGTCTTCTGAATGACCCCATCAACGTCGTCGCCATCTCTGATCTGCCGCCCGCACGCGCCGGTGTCGGCGCTGGGCTCATGTCCTCAGCCAAGCAATTCGGACAGCTGCTCGGCGTCAGCGTGATCGGAGCCCTCGTCGCCAGTGCCGAGATCGCTTCCAGCCCGAACACCGGCTCGACTCCGTCATCGCTGCTCATCATGAGCGCGACACTCATATGCGGCGGCACCGCGACCGCCATCATCGCTGCGAGCATGCGTCGCACGAAGAGCGAGACGCCGATCGACCGCCCGCTTCCCGTCGCGTTCCTGCGTGACCAACGAGACATGCCCTGAGGAGGACTCGTGCCGCAGACCTATCGCGGCATGCTGACGAGCGTCGAACGCCTCGAGCTCGAGCTCATCGTCCGAGACTTCACGACTGTACTGAACGAGGGGGAACAGTTGCGACTTGGCCCCGTTCCTGCACGAGCAGGTCCTCTATCGGGCGTCTTCCAAGCATTGTGTCAGAGGGCGCGCGTCAGTGATGGAACTCATGCGCGACATCCGCGCGACCTTCGTCCTGATGGAGATCACCCTCGAGAGTATCGGCGTCGCGGACGATGTTGTGATGGTGGAGCAGGTCGTCACTCTTGCGCTGCCTGGGACGCTGCGTCAACGAGTGATGGGATTCGCGAGTTTTCGATTTCGCGAGCTTCAGATCGCAGAATGGCGTCAGTTGCACGCATGAGCAATCAGCAGATGAAGTCATTTGTCTCTCGCAATCACGGCCGCCCGGTGGTGGTATCAGAGCGGACCGAGGAGGTAACCCGTGGGCCTGAAATCCGTGAGCGTACGCCGGATCTACGATGACCCACTCCCGACGGACGGCGCGCGTGTCCTCGTCGACCGCCTGTGGCCCCGAGGTGTGAGCAAGGGAGCCGCGAAGCTCGACGAATGGGACAAGACGATCGCGCCCTCGACGGCACTGCGGGAATGGTATAGCCACGTCCCCGAACGTTTCGACGAGTTCGCCTCCCGATACAGGATCGAACTCCAGGAACCCGAACGCGTCGTGCAGCTCGAGGCTCTGAGACGCATGGCCCAAAGCGGACCTCTGACCCTACTGACGGCAGCCAAGAGGTACGACATCAGCGAGGCCACCGTGATCGCACAGGTACTCCGCGGCGTGCCCGCGGGCTCCCCCACCGCCTGAGCCGGCGACGACTCAATCATGACTCGCCTGCACTGACCCTGATCGCCCGCTCCGGAATGAGGTCATTTGTCGCTAGGACGTCGCGCGTCGATTTCGAAGGATGTCAGACATACCGCAGTGGGGTTCGCCTTTGCACCCCACTGTTCCCTCAACGAAAGTGAGCGTGCCGTGTCGCATCATCTCGACTCTCCTCTCGCGCGGCAGGACGTGCGTTTGGATACAACCGATCTCTATGTCTTCCGGGGCGAAATAGGCACCACGCTCATCATGAATGTCTGCCACTCCTTGGGTGGCGGTAAACCCGCCGTCGGGTACCACCCAGAAGGAATGTACGAGCTCAAGGTGGATCTGGACGGCGACGACGTCGAGGACCTCACGTATCGCTTCGTCTTTGCTGAGCTTGCATCGGATGGTTCCCAGCGCTTCTTGCTTCATCGCGTTGACGGCAACGACGCGGCGGACCCGTTCGCGCCGGGAACGGTGGTCGCCGAAGGCGCAACGGATGCGGTTGTGACCGGTTCCGACGGTGTCCGGGTGTGGGCCGGTAAAGCCGGTGACCCGTTCTGGATCGACCCGACGGTGCTACACGCGGTGGGACATGCGGTGCAGGACGGCACGACCGCGCACCTCGAAGACTGGGCTCCCTCAGGGGCGGTCAACGTATTTGCTGGTCACAGTGTCTACGCCATCGTCATCGAAGTTCCCGACGAAACTTTCAACCGCCGTGCGGGCGAAGCGAACCGGATAGGCGTGTGGGCGGTGGCGAGTCTGCAAACCGACGCGGGCGGATGGCGCGCGATCAATCGCATCGGCTATCCGATGATCCACCCCTTGTTCACGCAGTTCGATGAGCGACTTGGCGAGGATCTCAATCTCGGACGCCCCCTCGACGACGCGGCCACCTACGCTCGGACCCTCAAGGAGAGGATCGCGGGGCTCGTCCGCGCGTACGATACCGCCGAGGATCCGGACGCTCACGCGGAGCGGTTCGTGAGCCGGTTCTTGCCGAACATCCTGCCCTACACTGTGGGGTCGCAGGCCGAGTTCGGGTTTCTGGGGATCAACGGGCGCACGCTTACCGACAACGTCTCGGATGTGATGTTCACCCTCGCGGCCAACACACCCCTGGGGGTGGGACTCGGGAAAGGTTCGGTCACCGATCGGCCGTCTTCGACGTTCCCCTATGTCCCTTCCGTCCCTGCCGGTCGCTGACCGCGCTCGGCCAATGAGGCGACGAAATTGACCCCGCAAAACGTTCCTAGCCATGCGCCGCCGAGATCGGACCGTCGTCGAACGGTCTTGGCATTCGCGGGCGTCAGCAGCACGGTCATCATCCTGCACGTGGTGGGCTTCGTGTTGCTCGTCTCCCCTCCGGCGGCGACCGAGGGATCCACGGGCGTGCTCGGCATCGGCGTCGGCCTGACCGCGTACACCCTCGGGCTCCGGCATGCCTTCGATGCGGACCACATCGCGGCGATCGACAACACCACCCGCAAGCTCATGAGCGACGGCAAGTCACCGATCTCTGTGGGCTTCTGGTTCTCTCTGGGTCACTCTTCAGTGGTTCTCGGCCTTGTGGTTCTGCTGGCGATGGGGGTCAGCGCCCTTGCCGGACCTCTCGGCGATGAGAACTCGGCCCTGCAACAGGTGACCGGCATCGTCGGAACCACCGTGTCAGGACTCTTTCTTTACGCCATCGCAGCGGTCAACATCGTTCTTCTCGTCTCGACCTGGAGGACATACAAGCGTGTGCGCGAAGGTGCGACCAATATTGTGGCTGGGGAAGCGGCGTCCGTGGCCAAAGGTCCGATGACGAAGCTCTTCGGTGGGGCCATGAAGGCGATTAGCGCACCCTGGCAGATGTACCCGCTCGGCGTGCTGTTCGGGCTTGGGTTCGACACCGCCACCGAGGTCGGCCTCCTGGTTCTCGCGGCGACGAGCGCAGCATCCGGCCTGCCCTGGTATTCGCTTCTCGCGCTTCCGATCCTCTTCGCTGCGGGCATGTCGTTGCTCGATACGGCAGACGGCGTCGTCATGCGTTACGCATACGGCTGGGCCTTTGCAGAGCCGACACGAAAACTCCGCTACAACCTGACCATCACCGGTGTCTCCGTGGTTATCGCCCTCGTCGTCGGCACAATCGAACTGCTCGCGATGCTCGGCGATCGCCTACGGCTACCGGACGCGCTGTGGCAGTGGACATCGCACGTCGACCTGAACACGATCGGGTTCAGCATTGTCGCACTCCTGATCATTGTTTGGTTTGTCGCTCTCGCCATCTGGCGGCGACGAAGCGCACACGCGTCGTTCGCTGTTCGGGACAGTTGAACGGCCCTCTCCCGTGCGCCGGAGGGTGTGGGATGCGGCGTCGGGCGGCATCCCACACCTTTCGATCTGGCGGAACAGGGCGAGACACAGTTCCAAGTCTTCGGCAGACGAATACACCCAGACTCATCCCGGAGATCGTCGGCCCTCACCTCATACACAACGCGGTCACTCTGAACAGCATCTTCGTGAATGTCGGGCGAGCCATCGGACCCATCATCGCGGCCGTGCTCATCTCCACGCTCGGGGTGGCCTGGTGCTTCTACATCAACGCCGGCAGCTTCATTGCCGTCGTGATCGCGCTCCTGTCATTACGGGTCTCCGCGCTGATGCCCGCACACCGAACGTCACCCGCCCGCGGGCAACTTATCGCCGGATTTCTGTATGCGCGCAGAGTCCCGCTCACCCTTGCGCCTGTCGCCATGATGGCGGTCGTCGGAACATTCACGTGCGAGTTCGAAGTGAGCCTCCCTCTGTTCGCCAAGGGTGCACTCGGGGACGTGGATGCCTCCTACCCATGGCTCATCGGCGCGTTCGGCGCCGGCTCAGTCATCGGTGGGGTCTATTGCATGTTGCGACCTGAAACGGGGATGCGCCGGCTGATCCGTGCGTCCGCCGCCTACGCCGTCAGCATGGCAGGGTTGGCGGTCGCACCGAGCGCCGCGGTCGCCGTTGCGATCCTGGTCGTAATGGCGAGCATCACATTTCTCACGACGGGTAACAGCACCATTCAAATCGCTTCCGCTCCCGAGTACCGCGGAAGAGTCACCGCGCTGTGGTCGACAGCCTTCTTAGGTACCACGCCGATCGGCTCGGCGACCATCGGGGCGATCGGTGGTATCGACCCACGCCTCGCAGTCGGCGTCGGGGCCTGCGCGTGTGTGGTCGCGGCCCTGATTGGACGGACGCTATCACGGTCGACGCGGACGTCACTTTGATGGCTCGCTTATCGAACTCAAACATCCGGGCTGACCGTCGCAATCTGGTGGCGGGAGTTGATGTGCAGTTTGTTGAATATCTTGCCGAGGTGATATTCCACCGTTCGCGGGCTGAGGAACATCCGTGCGGCCACGTCGTTGTTGCTGAGGCCTTCACTTACCAGTCGCGCTATTTGAGCTTCCTGAGAGGTGAGTAGCGGCCGGCCGACACGACCGGGCTTCCGCACCTGCGAACCCGCTGCCTGGAGCTCAGCAGACGCTCTACGCGCAAAGGCTGTGGCCCCGATGTCCTCGAACAGTTGCTGAGCTCGGGTGAGCCGGTCACGGGCATCGGCGAGGCGTTTCTGTCGACGGAGCCATTCGCCGTACACAAGGTACGCACGGGCAGCGTCGAGACGGGCGCGGCTGGAATCCAGGCGACGGAGTGCTTCGACGTAAAGCGCCTCCGCCTCAGTGTCTGTGCTGATCAGTGCGCGAGACCTCGCGAGCACGCCTAGGGCCCAATCCGTGCCGCTGAACTTTGCGGCGGTCTCGAGCTGGTCCATTGCGGTGCCGGCGTCCGCCGAACCGTTCAACCGACTCGCGGCCTCGATCAGTTCAACCAATGCCCACGCGCTCGTCGCGTGCAATGAGTGGTGGAGAGGGACGGCACGCGATGCCGACGCGAGCGCCTCGTCGTAGCGACCCAGCCCGTTGTTCAATATGGCCGATGCCCAGTAACCGATCGCGACACCCGTGGCATCGGTTCGTGCTTCAGCCGCGGGGACGGTGGTCTCGATCAGAGCGGCGAGGTCTGCCTCACGCCCCTGCAACGCGGCAACTCCGATCGCACCGTATGGACTCACCTCAGCACCTGTGGCGGAGGTAATCGTCGCCATCTCGCCGACTGTGTCGCTCGCAGTCGAAAGTTCACCGGCGAACAGGTGCACGAACGCGAGGGAACTGAGCGCCATCGGGAGCTCGCTGTAGTCACCTCTGGCGCGGCTGAGTTCGACAAGTTGACGCGAGACGTATTCCCAGGCGTCGAGATCCCACGCGGCCGCGGTCGCCGAGAAGGCCACGCGCAACCATGGCACGGCAGGATATTGCTGGTCACCGTCACTCTGGAGGGCGACAAGTGCCGCGTGCATCTGGTTCCATGCCCGATCGTCGCCGTCGCTAATGACGGACACGAACGCGTCTCGAAGCAGGTCAACGGGCCGGTGGCCGGGCGGGGCACCGGAAGCGCGCCACCTCAACGCCACCTGAGTGAGATCCGCGGACTGCGCCAGGTTTCCGGCGAAGAGCGCGGCAGAGAGCGCTTCGAGGTATGCGGCCTGCGCCGCTCCCGGATCGACCTTCGCCAGTTGGTCGGCTGCTTCCAGGAACAGCGGGATCGCCGCTCCGCCGCGTTCCCGCACGAACGCGAGCCTCGCTTCCGTGAGTCTGGCCTCGGCGCGCATGACTGGCCGAAGGCTAACGGCGGACACCACCCCGAGATCTTTGGCGGCGTCGGCGAACTGCCCAGCCGCCAGCTCGATTTGAGCGAGCTGCAGCGACCACTCCGCTCTCAGATCGTCGCTGGCTGTCAGCTCTAGCGCCTGCCGCAGGAGTACGGCGGCGAGGGCGAGGGCACCACGCGCCGTCGCCCGCGCTGCTGCATGCGCCAACTCGGCGGCGGTGTCTTCGTCTTTCCCTTCGCTCGCGCGCGCGCGATGCCAGGCGAGAAGGTCGGGCTGCACGATGGCGGGGTCGGCCGCAGCGAGAGCTGAGTGCGCAGCCCTGACTGAGGCTGGTGAAGCAGTGCGATAGACCGTGGAACGGACGAGGGGATGACGGAACCGAATGCCCACGCCAGGTTCGCAAAGCCCCGCCTCGATCGCGGACCGGACCGCAGCGGTGTCAATGCCAGACTTTGCAGCCGCAAGCTGGATTGCCCGCGCGTCTCCCAACGGCTCGGCCGCTGCGATGAGGAGCAGTTGCTGGGTGTCCGGTGGCAGCAGAATCACGCGCTGCCGGAACTGCTCTTCGATTCGAGTGAGCTGAGACGGTGCATCAGCAAGCAGGATCCCAGTTGCAAGCTCCTCGCGAGTGAGAGCGCGAACGGACTCCATGAGGACGAGCGGGTTTCCGTCTGCCTCGTCGAGGATCCTGTGCAGGGCCCCGGGGTCAGTCGCTCCGTGTGCGAGGGACAAGAGTAGCTCGTGCGCGTCTTTCCTCTCCAAACCGGTGAGGGCCAGACGCGCAACGCCCTCCAGCCCGGGAATGTGGTGGGGGGTGCGGGCCGCGAATGCCATCCCGACGCCCTCAGCGTCCAGTCGCCGAGCGACGAATCCGAGCACTTCGGCCGAGACGCTGTCCAGCCACTGCGCATCATCCACGACGCAAAGGATAGGTCCAGCACGAGAGGCGTCGGAAAGCAGGCTGAGCGTGGCCAGGCCGAGCAGGAACTTGTCCGGGAGTGAGCCTCCGCGCATGCCGAATGTGGTTTCAAGCGCGTCCTGCAGTGGATCGGGCAACGAGTCGATCGTGCTCATCAGGGGTCGGCAAAGTTGATGTAAAGCCGCGTAGGGCAACTCGATCTCGGACTGGATGCCGGTGACGCCGAGAATCTGGACTCCGGCTGAGTTCTGGACGAGATAGTTGAGCAGGGTTGTCTTTCCGACGCCTGCGCCTCCGCTGAGGAGCAGTGTCGAGCTGCGGCCGTCGCGGATGCTCTCCAGGAGCTCATCGAGCCGGGTTCTTTCGGGGTGCCGGGCAAGCACCGCTCCAGAGTATCGGCGTCGCTCCACATAACACTAGGGATAACACTGGGGAAATACGGATACAGACGGGCCTCAGGTCCTGCTGCGGGCGCAGCGCGGGCACGCGTACTTGCCACCGACCACGCGCAGGCGCCCGTGGCAGCGTCGAGCCCCGAGTCAACGAAAACGACGCCCGAGTCAGAGCGACTGATCGGTCACGTCGTGACCGGAAGCTGAGGAAGCTGGTGTCGCGAGCTGATCTGCAACTTGTTGAACACATTGCCCAGGTGATAGGCGACGGTCCTCGGGCTGAGGAACATGCGCGTCGCGATTTCGCTATTCGTGAGTCCCTGCCCTGCGAGTTGTGCGATCTGGGACTCCTGCGAGGTGAGTGCGATGCCTCCGCCTTCCCCGCGCGGGCCACCGCGTACCCCCGTTGCCTGCAGTTCACGGGTCGCGCGATCAGCAAACGCGGCGGCGCCAATCGCCTCGAAGAGCTGCTGGGCGCGGCTCAGCTCGATACGCGCGTCTGACAGCCGCTTCTGACGACGGAGCCACTCCCCGTACACGAGTGTTGCGCGCGCGAAGTCCAGGCGGCTGGGGGTGGACTCAAGAAGTCTGAGTGCCTCGAGGTAATGCGCTTCGGCGTCATTTTCGGCGCTGAGGAGCGCCTTCGAACGCTCGTAGAGTCCGCTCCCCCATGCCGAGTCATACGGCGATGTCGCTGCTTCGAGCCGTGACAACTCTGGAGTCGCATCAACACCATTCAGTCGACTCGCCGCCTCGATCGACTCAACAAGCGCCCAGTTGGTGATGGAGTGAAGCGGATTGTGCAGCGCGCCGGATCGTGTCGCCCAATCGCGAGCAACCTCGTAACGTCCCATGCTGTTGTTCAAGATGGCCTCCCCCCAATAGGCATTCGCGAGGCCGCTGCCGTCCGAGCGCTCGCTTGCATCGGCCTCGATCAGACGTACCAATGAATCGAGGTCTTCGACCCGGCCCTGGAGGGCGGCCGTCCCGACAGCGACAGAAGGATTCATGGCTCCGTCCGTCGCCGACCTGATCACCGCCATCTCGCGCGACGCGTCGATTGCGGTGGACATGTTGCCGCGGAATAAGTGCGTGTACGCGCGCGCAGTCAGGGCGATGGGCAACTCGCTATAGTCACCGGCCGCCCGCGCAAGAACAAGGTGTCGGTGCGACACCGCATCCCACGTCTCGAAGTCCCATGCGGCGAGTGCAGCGATAGTGCCGTGCCACATCCAATGGACGTGCGTGCGCTCGTCCGCGATCTCGTGCCTGAAGGGCACGAGCGCATCCTGCATATTGCGCATCGAGGAGGGGTCAGTGTGCGCGATCACGCGCGCCATCGCGTCAAGAAGGAGGTGTGCAGGTCGATCGCCGGCAGGAACTCCGGACGAAAGCCAGCGGTCTGCCACTTTCCGGACGTCCGTGTCAGCGAGCGAAGCTCCGAACATCGCTGCGGAAAACGCCTCGAGGAACGCTTCGCGGGCACCATCGAGACCGATAGGGACCAACTCGTCGGCGGCGTTCAACAGGAGGCCGACCGCGGCACCGCCCCGCTCGCGCGCGAATGCGACTCTCGCTTTGGTGAGCGCCAGCTCTGCTCGCAGCGTGGGACTGTTGTTTCCAGTTGTCGCTACCTTGAGGTCATCCAGCGCGAGGTCATACTCACCCGCTGCAAGTTCAGCCTGTGCGATCCTCAGCGACCATTCGGCTTTCTTCACCCGGTTCGCGGTGACCTGCAGCGCCTGACGGTAGAGCGCGGCCGCAGCCGTCGCGCCTCCACGCGCCAACACCCGTCCTGCGGCCGCCGCAAGTTCAGCTGCGGCATCCTCGTCGGTGCCCTCCTGGGCACGAGCATGGTGCCACGCGAGAAGGTCGGGGTCGGAATCGTCGGGGCTGACCGCTGCCAATGCTGCGTGCGCGCTTCTCACTGAACTCGGCGACGCCGTCCTGTACACGGCCGACCGGACTAATGGATGCCGAAACTGGACGGACGGGCCCGAGACGCACAGTCCCGCGTCGATCGCCGGTTCAGCCGCCTGCAGCGAGATTCCCAGGACTCCGGCGGCCGCCTCGACAACGCGAGGATTCGCAAAGGGCTCGGCAGCGGCGATCACCAGCAGCTGTTGTGTCGTCTCCGGCAGCAGCACAACACGACGTCGGAATTGCTCCTCCAGCTCACTCGGTCGAGCCGGAAGCGTGGAGATGATCAATCCGGTCGCAATCTCGGCGCGACTCAGCGCTCGAGCCGACTCGACGATCACAAGCGGGTTCCCATTCGCCTCGTTGATGACCCTCGCCATAGCGTCCGGGTCTACGGGGCCTAGCGCGAGCGAGGAGAAGAGACGCTCTGCGTACGGCTTCTCAAGGCCTGTCACGAGAAGACGAGGTATCCCGCCCAACCCTGGATCTTTGGTACCGGTACGCACAGCGAATACCATCCCGATGGCTTCGGCCTCCAGCCTCCTTGCGACGAACCCGAGCACCTCCGCGGACGCCTGATCCAGCCACTGCGCGTCGTCGATCACGCAGAGAAGAGGTTCGTCTGTGGAGTACTCCGACAACAGGCTCAGAGTGGCCAGGCCGATGTAGAACTTATTCGGGTACGGACCCACGCGTAACCCGAATGTGGTTTCAAGTGCCTCTCGCTGAGGTGCCGGCAATGACTCTAGCCCCGCCATTAGTGGACGGCACAGCTGATGCAACGCGGCGTAGGCGAGCTCCACCTCGGACTGAATGCCCGTGACGTTGAGGATTCGGATCCCCTCGCTCTGCTGGACCAGATAATCGAGCAAAGTGGTTTTCCCGACACCCGCGCCACCGTCGAGGAGAAGTGTCGAGCTATGGCCTTCGCCGATGCGCTTGACGAAATCGTCAAGCCGGGCACGCTCAGAGCGCCGGTTCAGCACCGCACCAGGCTACTTGTTCTGCCTTGTGGGTCGCGACGTCCCGGCCAGCCCCGCCTGCGGTGGTTCCTCTCCGCACAGGATTGCTCGGCCATTCCGAGCAATCGGCCGCCCAGGCCCTGTCCGCGATGGTCGCGCCGGGTGAAGACCTTCGTCAGCTCGGCAAATCCGTCCCCAAAACGCACACCTGCACAGCCGACCGCTCTGCCATCCTCCACAGCGGCGAGGAAGACGCCACTGGCTCCCTGGAGGTCGTCGTATGGCTCGCCGTGAAGGGCTTCGTCGACTTCGTCGGGGGTCGCCTGCCGCCCGTACCACCGTGAAGCGACGTCTGACATGTACTCCCTGACGATCTCGTCGGCGAGGAACGTCCGAGGCAGGACGACTTGAAGGGCAATCACGTTAGAAGCGTAGAGGGATCGTCGTCCGGGCGGACGTCTGGATCATCGAAGCTGTTCGAGCGGATTCTCCTCGAGCCGCCTCACGACGCCGCCGTCTATCGAGCAGCGGTCGTGGGCTTCCGCTCGGCCTGTTCGATCACACACGCACCAAACTCTCGCGCGAGGGCTCCGCGGGGATGTGCATCGAGCACTTCACGAAGGAATTCCTCAGGAAGCACATCCGACCTGACGCCGGAGATGTCTAGGCCTGTGGCCACTTACTGCACACCGGGGCGGTCGCCTATAGACGATCCCTACCCGGGCACTGATCCCGAGAGCGGTGCCGATGATCTCGCGGAGGGGGCGTGGGTCGCGGATCTGTCGGCGATCCGGTCCTTCGCGCGACGCGTGAGCCGATGGGCAGCGTGGCGTGTCACGGCCGGAGACCGATCGCTCCAGAAGGTAGGGGAGGCTATTTGCTCATCATCGACGGCAGTCGCAGTATGTAAAGGTGACCCTCTTTGACCACCTCGGTATCACCGTCGATGACCTGACCCGATCGACCTCGCAGTTCGACCCGGTGATGCGTGCGCTCGGTTGCACCCGACTGGACGCTGACGACGGCGTGTCTTGGTACCGGGGCGAGGAGGAGCTGATCCTCTTTTCGGCTCGGGAGGCGGGCAGTGGACCGCACCGGACAGGCCGCGTGGGATGGCAGCACCTTGCCTTCGCCGTCGGATCACCCGAGGAGGTGGATCGCCTGCACGACATTGCGATGGAGGCGGGCTGGACTGCGGTCCGCGAGCCGAAGCTTTACCCGCGGTTCAACGACAGCTACTACGCATCCTTTGTCGAGGACGACAACGGCATCCGCCTTGAGTTCATGTTTAACCCACCGCGCGCCTGAGGGCAGCGGCAGAGACAGCTCGTTAACCGATCGCGGCGCCGCCACGTGGGCGAGTGATTGTCGCGTTGGCCGATCGGGCTACGGCCACCCGATGCGCCGCCATTGCGTGACGCGACTCATTGAGCGGCAACGAGATCAGAGCGGAATGTCGGGCGTCCGCTTCGCAAGATCCGACGTCAGCCACTGGAAGACGGCGAGCGATGAGGCCTGAGACACGGCACTGCGACGGAGGTAGCCGGCGCTCGCTACCTCGAGAGCGCGGCGGCGCGGCTCCGTGTACACATCAAGCGGGAGCAGCCCTGCGCGGAAGCGCGTCCGCGAGATCTCGGCGACACGCGCCCGGAGTTCGAGTTCGTGCTCGGTGAAGTAGACGTCAGCGACGGCCAGAATCTGACGAACAACGCGACGGCTCTCTGACCGCTGCTCGAGCGCGTGCACTAACTCCGGTGGAGTGGGGAGGTCCTGCTCTCGAATCCGAGCAACCTCCCCCCGACTGCGCTTCCTTGCGAAGAACGCATCGGCGGCGGCGGCGTTGTGACGCCGCTCTGCAGCCAGCACCCGATGGAGCCGTCGGTCCGGCAGCCCGGCGCTGGCCCGGCGACGCTGCCGACGCCGCGCTTCATTCTCTCGCTGGCGGTATGACTCCTGCTGAGAGGGACTGGGGGACCACTCGGAGACGCGCCCGACCCCGCGTGCGCGGGCGACCGCGCGATTGCGAACTTCGTTCGCCTTGACGGGATCGGCGGCCTCTCGCGCCCGCCGGCGCTCGGCGATCGCGTCGCGGTTCCGGTGGTAATAGTCGCGCTGAGCCTGCTTGTACGTCTCCGGGTGCTCTTGCTTGTAGCGCTCGCGCGCTTGCTGACGCTCCTCCGGGTGCGCCGCAGCCCACGCCGTCGCGCGATCGATCCCCTTCTGACGCCGCGCCTTCTCCTCCCGCTCGCGCTGAGCCCGCTCCCGCTCCCGCTCACGGTTCTTCCGGCGGATGTCCTCACGGTTCCGCTCACGGTACTCCGCGTAGTAGGTCGGGTGCGCGTCGTTCCATACCTTCCGATGCGCAGCCAGACGCGCCGCACGCTCGTCCTCGCTTCGACGCGCGTCACTCAGGATGATCCGCTGCGAGAACGCCGTCGAGCTCAACGAGAGCCGTGAACAACTCCTCGCGCGCCGCGGTGGGGTCCGTGATCGCTCTTTCGAAGAGCGCACGCATCCGTTCCCGCTCGACGTCGGTCACATCGCCCAGCCGCGCGAGACACCAGTCGATGTCGTCGGCGAGGCTGTAGCTCGGATCATCCACCTCGATGCCGGGGTAGTACAGGAACGCGAGCACAGCCACGTGCTCCAGGACAGCGTCAGCGCGCTCACGATCGCTCATGGCAGGAAGGTGCGCATCCAGCTCCCAACAGCTCGCGCGGCGATGTCTGTTGGTCGGTCTACTCTCATGCGTGTTCGGCCGGAGGAGGATGCCCAATGGCCGAACCGCACCGATGGCACCCGCTGCTCGCAGCGCAGGAGGGTCCGACGGGCACGTGGACTTTGGCGGACGCGTTCGACCGCGTGTACGGCACCATCGAGATCCGCCGGATGAGCGCCGACGACGTTCGCTACCGTGTCAGCTTCCGCGGCGAAGTCATCGGCTGGTCAAACACCCTCCGCCTCGCCTGCGAGCGGGTCCACGGCGAGTTCCTCCGGAACCACGGCCCGAACGGCGGGCCGATCGCGAGTTGGGGCCCGACGGAGCAAACGTGGTGACCACAGGCATCCTTCTCAGATCGGCTGATCCTTGGCGAACGCGCGGTCGAGCATCTCGGCGGTGGAAGGGTTCACCATCTCGTTGCGCCGGATGTAGTGCTGGACGGTGATCTTGGGATCCGTGTGGCCCAACAACTCTGCAGCAAGCTCCACGCCCGCCTGCTCGTTGATAGCTGTCGCGACCGTGCGGCGAAACGCGTGCGGCGTAACTCCCGTGATGCCGGCGATCTCCATGACTCGTCGAAGCTGGCGCCTCACATTGTTCGTGGTCAACGGTGTGCCCTCCCGACTACAGAAGAGCAGCGCGTCCAGCGACGGCTCGCTGAGACTAGCCAGACGCCGGCGGACGGCCTCGGCTGTGAACGTCGGAATCGCGATAGTGCGTCGCGACTTCGCGGTCTTCGGGTGATCCTGCCGCTGGGTCGGCTCACCACTGTTGCTGACGATCGTGCCCGCGATGCGAATCGACGGCACCGCGCTGGTGATGTCAACGTCGCGACGTCGAATCGCGAGCACCTCACCGATTCGGGCGGATGTTCCAAGCATGACCTCGACGATTCCACCGAGTTGTCCATCCGGCTTCGGCCCTGAGATCACGCGTCCGCTCTCCCAGACGGCGATCGCCGTGCGGATCGCCGTCACCTCGACCGGGGTGAGTGCGTCGGGCATACTGATCTGCCGATTCAGTCGTGCGACATGGTCCATCGGATTACGCGACAGGACCTCGTGGCGCACAGCGAGGCCGAACGCCAGGCGAAGTACGACGCGAGCATGCTTTGCTCGGCTGTAGCTCCGCTTGTTCAGCTGCTTGAGGAGTTGGTCGCAGCGCGCGACGCCGATCTCCCGCAGCGTCAGATTGCCGATCGCCGGTATGACGAGGGTTCGGATGTTGCGCTCGTACAGCTGCCGTGTCGTTGTGGAGAGCCGGCCCTCCTGATCCAGGTCTTCAAGCCAGTAGTCGACGAGATGGGAGAACAGGCTGTCGGGAGTGAGCGTCGTTATCGTGTGCTGGAACGAGCTCCGCGTTGAGAGCTTCACCTTCAGTGCGCGCTCGGCGAGCGCGCGCGTCTCTGCGGTGGCCTGCACGAGCCTGGTCCGGCCATCCCAATCGCGATATCGTGCGCGGGCAATCACGCGACCGGGTGCGGCGGCAAGGAACCCGATCTCGCCGAAAGTCCCGATCGCGAGGCGCACGCGACTCATCGCGTCACCGAGGGTTGACGGGTGCCGGAGCGCACGGCTCCCTGTGGGCGTCGACCCAAGCCCGCACATCCGCGGCCGCGAATGTCAGATGCTTGCCGTAGCGATGCGCGAGAGGCGCCTGCCCCTTCGTACGCCACTCGTAGATGGTCGACACGGGGACGCGGAGATAGGCGGCGAGCTCGTTGATATTGAGGAGTCTTTCCAGCCCCCAGAGCTCGAGCGTCAGGTTGTCTACCGCGTTTATGCCTACTAGGTGCGCAGGTCGTCGCCCCACCGTTCGGAGGCAACCGGAGCGAAGTAGAGTCAGTCGAGGCTTCGCGCCGCGAGAGAGCGCCAGAGCGGTCAATTCGATGGCATTGCGATGACGTGGTCAAGTTTCACCAACTAAGAAGTCCCGGGAACCCTCAGGTTCCCGGGACTTTCCAGTCGGGATGACAGGATTTGAACCTGCGACCCCTTGACCCCCAGTCAAGTGCGCTACCAAGCTGCGCCACATCCCGATGCCCGCACGCGGACAACTCCCCCATCCTACCCGCTCACCGCGAGCGCCGCGAACGGGCGACGCCCGCACGGCCGGCATCCTGAGTCGACTCTTTCCCGTGTCGGCCGCAGTCGCTAGCGTCGAGGGATGGCCGAGATCGTTCTCTCCCCCGTTACTGCCGACCGCTTCGACGATGCTGAGCACGCTCTGACCGGTGGTGGCGATGGACAGGCCTGCCAGTGCCAGTGGTGGATGCTCACAAGAGCGCAGTTTCAGAGAACGACGCAAGATGAGCGGCGCGAGATGCTCCGGACCGAGATCGAACAAGGCGCCACGCCGCCCGCACTGATCGCCTATGTCGATGGTGAAGCCGCGGGCTGGGTTCGCATCGGACCGCGTGCTTCGCAGATCCGGGTCCTGCGCACCCGGGCGATCGCGGCGAACACCGACGTGCCGCTCGATGATGAGGATGTCTGGGCAGTGACCTGCTTCGTCGTGCGGCGCGAGCATCGTGGCAAGGGGTTGAACGCCGAGCTCCTCTCCGCGGCCGTCGACTTCGCCCGCAGTCACGGGGCCCGCTCCGTCGAGGCGTACCCGCTCGACACGAGGGTGGCGACGCACCCCACCAACGACCTGTATCACGGCATCCTGTCGGTGTTCGAGAGGGCGGGCTTCCGCGAGGTCGCGCGCCCGAGGTACGACCGGACCATCGTCTCGCTCGACCTGAGCACCTGACTTCGAGGACCCGTGGGCGGCCCTACGGCGTCCGTGCCGGGCCCGCGGGAATCGAGTCCTTGACCGCCGCGACCTCCAGCACCACGACGATCCCGCTCAGCAGCAGCGCAGAGACCGCGTACTCCCCCACCGGCAGCAGGCCGCTCGCCGCGATGAGACCGGCAGCCACGACGACCACGGCCGATGCCGCGCGCGACAGCGTCGGTTGCAGCAGGATCGCCCACGCGCTCAGCACGAACAACGCGATCGGAAGGGTGAGGGAGAGTCCGGCGGTCGCGTGGGCGATCTCGGTGTGGCCGGTGATCTCATCGATCTCGACCTCCACCCCCGACGACACCGCGCCCGCCGCCGCGAAGATCACATAGTGCAGGTAGCCGAACGTGAAACCCGCGCGAAGGCTCCGCAGCCGCCCGTGCTGCTCCCGGGCGAAGTACAGCCACCAGATCCCGGCGGTCACAACGATGCCCGACGCCGCGAGTCCGAGCAGCTGTGGAATCTGCTCGCCCTCGCCGAGCGCGTCGATCATCGCGTTCGAGGAGGCGAGCAGACTCTCGCCCAGCAGCAGCAGGGTGAACAGCCCGAAGCGCTCGGCGATGTGGACGGGGTGCCAGCTGGTGCGGCGCCGGGACTCCGCCCACACCGGCACGATGAATTCGGCGGCGACGAGCACGAAGAACGACCAGAACTGTGCGGTCTCATCGAGCAGATACATCCGCGCGACCCAGAGCACCTGCACGAACGTGATCCCCACGGCGAACCGTACAGCGGTGGGCCGTGAGGCGGGATCGGATGCCGCGGCCCGCAGCCACTGACCCACCATCGCAAGCCGCATGAGTACGTAGCCCCACGTGACCGTCAGGTAGTCCAGGTCCACCATCGCCGCGTGGACGCCGGCCGCCAGCACGAGCACGCCGGCCATCTGCACGATCGTCATCACGCGGTAGAGCCAGTCGTCCGTGTCGAACGCCGACGCGAACCACGTGAAGTTCATCCACGCCCACCAGATCGCGAAGAACACCATCAGGTAGGAGAGCACTCCCTGCCCGACGTGGCCGTCGCTGATGAGGTGGTGCAGGTTCTGCGAGGCCTGCGACACGGCCACCACGAACACCAGGTCGAACAGCAGCTCGAGCGGGGTGGCCACACGGTGCGACTCGTCAGGGTCCCGCCCCGTCATGCGCCGGAGGCCGATCCTGCTGAGCGCGTCGGTCATGCGACGATTATGGTGCCCCGCCCGCTCGATGAGGAGAACAATGCCCCGGCTCTGGATCGGATTCGCGCCGTTCGCCCTGGTTTCGGTTGTCCACGTCATCGCGCTTGCCGTCGACGCCGAGGCGGTCGCCGGCCCGACGAAGCTGTTCCTGATGCCGCTCCTGGCCGTAGCGGTGCTCTGGGGTGGACGGGGATCGCGCGGGGGGCTGCCGTACACCTTGCTGTTCGCGGCGATCGCCTTGTCGTGGCTCGGCGACGGTGCCGGCACATTCTTCCCGGCGGCGCCGACCGTGCCGATGATGCTCCTGTTCTTCGGCCTCGCGCACGTCTGTTACATCTGGCTCTTCTGGCGGCTGATCCCGGCGCGGCGCGTGCCGGCGTGGGCGGCGGTCTACGGGTTGTGGTGGATCGCGCTCCTCGCGGTCCTCTGGCCCCACCTCGGAGGTCTGCTGATCGCCGTCGCCCTCTACGGACTCATCCTGGGCGGGACAGCGGTCGCGGCATCCCGATGTCACCCGCTCGTGGCCTGGGGCGACGCGCTGTTTCTCGCCTCCGACACGATTCTCGCGTTCCGCCTCTTCCTTCCGGACGCGACCCCCGAGTGGACGAGCCCGCTCGTCATGCTCACCTACTGCCTCGGGCAAGGGCTCCTCGCGGCCGGTGTCGTGGTCGCGGACCGTCTGCGGACCCTCGCCGCGACGAGCGGACGAATGGGCGACGCCGGATGACGACGACCGCACGGGTGGACGCATGGCTCTGGGCCGTGCGGGTGTACAAGACGCGGTCCGCGGCGACCACGGCGTGCCGTGCGGGACACGTGCGCGTCAACGGCGACCGGGCGAAGGCCGCCCAGCCGGTGCGGCCGGGGGATGAACTGCGGGTGCGGATCGCAGGGTTCGATCGCATTCTTGTGGTCAGGCTGCCGATCTCCAAGCGCGTCGGCGCGGTGCTCGCGGCGGAGGCGGTCGAGGACCGGACTCCCCCGCCCCCACCCGTCGAGGAACGCGCGTTGGTGCCTCTGCGCGACCGCGGTGCGGGGCGTCCGACCAAGCGGGAGCGACGCGACATCGACAGACTGCGCGGCCGAGACGCCGAATCAGACGAGGACGACGGCTACGACAGCTGATCGAGCAGCCAGCGCGCGCCACGCACGGCGGCCCCGGCATCCGTCACCCGGCGCGCGAGCTCGCGGTCGCTCGTCACGACCGTGACCGCGCGTCCGGCGGACACGAGCCGTGCGGTTTCGGCGACGATCGCGTCGTCGCCGGATGCCGTGGCCCGCACGACATCGACGCCACCTGCTCCGTCGCCCGCCGCACGGGCCTGACCTTCGACGACGACCATCCATTCCGGAAACCAGGTGTGCTCCGGCAGATCCAGCTCGGCGGCAGGGATGCCGCCCGCGGCGAGGAATCCGATCCGGGCGATCAGACGGCGGGCGGCCGCCGGGCGGTCGTGCCACCAGCCGTCGGGCACCGAACCGACCACGTTCGCGGCGTCCACGACGACCGCGGGGCGGACATCGAGCAGGGGCTGGAGATGTGCCCACGATGTCGCGAAAGCGGGATGCAGCGGCTTGTCGGCGACGGCCTCGGGTGGGATCCAGGCGAGCTCGCGACTTTCGGGGTCGCTGATCGTCGGCTCGAAGGGATGTGTGACATCTCCCACCAGGGTCGTGTACGTCCAGTAGCCCAGGTCGAGCACACTGAGCAGCCGCGGCCGGATCGCGAACTCCGGCACGCCCGCCTCCTCGGCGGCTTCGCGCAAGGCACCATCGGATGCCGACTCACCCTCGTGCCGCGCGCCGCCCGGTAGCGCCCACGTGTCGCCGTGATGCGACCAGGACACGCGATGCTGCAGGAGCACGCCACGGTCGGGGTCCAGCGCAAGCAGCCCCGCGGCACCGAAGACGCCCCAGTATCGTTCACCGGTAGGCGCGACAACCCACGCGTCGCCGGGATCCCGCGGACCGGACGGGCGGCGTGGTTCACCGGGTGCGGGGGGCTCGATCGTCACCTGTCCACCCTGTCACACGCACGTGCCACAGCTCCGCGATCGGACCGCATCCACGGCCGCTCCGACAGGTGGGCGCGGGCAAGAATAACGGAATGGGAACCGACGACTACGAGCTTGACGACAACCCCGCGCGCATCTCCCGCGACGCGGTGTGGGCGTGGCTGTCCCGCGAAGCGTACTGGGGCCGCTGGCGCACACGCGACGACGTCGACACCCAGATCGAGAACGCCTGGCGGGTGGTCGGCGCGTATCGCGCGGGCACGGACGAGCTCGTCGGCTTCGCGCGAGCAGCCTCTGACGGCGTGGGATTCGCCTACCTCGCGGACGTGTACGTGGTTGACGGGCACCGAGGTCACGGGCTCGGAAAACGCCTCGTCCACACCATGATCGAAGACGGCCCGGGGAGCGACTTCCGCTGGTCGCTGTTCACCGCGGACGCCCACGGTCTGTACGAGCAGTTCGGCTTCGCCGCGCCTGACGCCACGGCCATGGTGAGGCCCCCGAAGAAGCCGCCGATCGGCTAACGGGTCCGCTTCTCGCGCACCCGCATGTTGATGACGATGGGTGTGCCCTCGAAGCCCCAGATCTCGCGGAGGCGGCGCTGGATGAACCGGCGGTAGCCCGGGTCGAGGAACCCGGTGGTGAAGAGCACGAACGTCGGCGGCCGCGTCGAAGCCTGGGTTCCGAACAGGATGCGCGGCTGCTTGCCACCGCGCAGCGGGTGCGGGTGCTCGGCGACGAGTTCCGAGAGGAACGCGTTGAACTTGCCGGTCGGGATACGGGTGTCCCACGAGTTCAGCGATGTCTCCAGCGCCGGTACCAGCCGTTCCAGGTGGCGACCCGTGCGGGCGGAGATGTTCACCCGCGGAGCCCATGCCACGTGGGCGAGGTCCTGCTCGATCTCGCGCTCCAGATGGCGGCGCCGCTCGAGGTTCTCGAGGTCTTCGTCGTTGAGGCGGTCCCATTTGTTGAACGCAAGGACCAGAGCCCGCCCTGATTCGAGGACGAGGTCGATGATGCGGACGTCCTGCTCGCTGACCGGCTCGCTGACGTCGATGACGACGACCGCGACTTCGGCCTTCTCCAGCGCCGCCGACGTGCGCAGCGACGCGTAGAAGTCAGCGCCCTGCTGCAGGTGCACGCGGCGACGGATGCCGGCTGTGTCGACGAAACGCCACAGTTTGCCGCCGAGGTCGACGATCTCGTCGACGGGGTCGCGTGTGGTTCCGGCGAGCTCATTGACGACCACGCGCTCTTCGCCTGCCGCCCTGTTCAGCAGCGAGGACTTGCCGACGTTCGGTCGCCCGAGGATGGCCACCCGGCGAGGGCCGCCGATCTCCTGCTTGGCGACAGCGGACACCTCGGGAAGGACCTTCATGACGTCGTCGAGCAGGTCGGCCACGCCGCGGCCGTGGATGGCCGATACCGGGTAGGGCTGGCCGAGGCCGAGACTCCAGAGCGGAGCCGCCTCCGGCTCGTGCCGCGCGTCGTCGATCTTGTTGGCGACCAGGAACACCGGCTTGCCGCTCTTGCGCAGCAGCTTGACGACGTGTTCGTCGGTCGAGGTTGCACCGACCATCGCGTCGACGACGAACAGGACGACATCGCACAGGTCGATCGCGATCTCGGCCTGGGCGGCCACGGACAGGTCGATGCCTCGCGCGTCCGGTTCCCACCCGCCTGTGTCGACGATCGAGAACCGGCGGTCCATCCACTCCGCCTTGTACGTGACACGGTCGCGCGTGACACCGGGGGTGTCTTCCACGACCGCCTCACGACGCCCGAGGATGCGGTTCACCAGCGCCGACTTGCCGACGTTGGGCCGACCGACGATGGCCACCACCGGCAGCGCCGGGAAGTACTGGATGCCGTCCTCGCCGAGGGCGACGCCCTCGAGGAGCGCGGCATCCTCGTCGTCGAGTTCATAATCGGAGAGACTCGCGCGCAGGGTCGCAGCGCGCGCCTCGGCAAGTTCCTCATCGAGGTCGGCGAGGGATTCGGCGATCTTGTCGTCGCCACCTTCGTATTCGTCGTCAGCGCCCATCGTGCGCTCCCGTCTGTGTGGGTACGACCGTATGGATGACGTCGAGGACGGCACCCACGGTCTGTTCGAAATCGAGATCGGATGAGTCGACCACCACGACGCCGGGGGCGGCGGAGAGGAAGTCGACGACAGTGGAATCAGAGGCGTCGCGGCGGTGCAGCGCCTCGGCGACGGTCACGGAGTCGTGCCCGGTCAGCTCTGCACTGCGCCGCGCGGCGCGGACCGCAGGCGCCGCGGTGAGCAGGATCCGCACGGGCGCGTCGGGCGCGACGACGGTGGTGATGTCCCGCCCCTCCACCACCACTCCGGGCAGGCCCGACCCGGTGATGAGGGCACGGAACAGCGTGTTGACGGTGTGGCGCACGGCCGGAACCCGCGCGACGCCGCTGACGGCGTCGGTGACCCGCGGCTCCCGGATCGCATCGGTGACATCGGTCCCGCCGACCCGCACCCAGTAGTGGTCGGGGTCGAGTGAGATCGCGAAGTCGAAGTCGCCGGTCGCGTCGAGCACCGATGACGCGTCGGAGGTGTCTGCGCCGTGGCCCAAGGCGTGCCAGGCGAGCGCCCGGTAGGCCGCTCCGGTGTCGAGGTAGCCGTAGCCCAGCCGCCGGGCGACCTGCTTCGAGACGCTCGACTTGCCGCTGCCGGCCGGACCGTCGATCGCCACGACCGTGGTGTCGCGGTCAGTCATTGGTGGTGCTCGCAATCTTCCAGCCGCGGGCTTCGAGCCCGTCGACGGCGCGACGCAGCGCGCTCGGAACGACGCTGATCTCGGCGAGTCCGAACTGCGCGCCCGGTGAGTGCTCGAGACGCAGATCCTCGACGTTGACCTCGAGTTCGCCGAGCTCGCCGAAAAGTCGTCCCAGCTGGCCGGGGGTGTCATCCACCATCACCACGACCTGCTCGAAGCGCCGGTTCTGCCCGTGCTTGCCAGGGAGCCGTTCGACCCCGTCGTTGCCCCGCCGGATGGTATCGGCGACCGCCCGCCGGGAACCCGGCGCCTCGGGGTCGCGCAGAGCCGCGGCGACCGAGCTCAGGTCGGCGGCGAGGGCGTCCAGGACATCGACGACCGGTTCGGCGTTGGCGCCGAGGATCTGCACCCACAACTCCGGGGCGGATGCCGCGATCCGTGTCGTATCGCGGACGCCCTGCCCCGCCAGGCGCAGTGATCCATCTGGTGCGTCGACGAAACGCCCGGCGAGCAGGCTGGCGATCAGCTGCGGAACGTGAGAGACGAGCGCGACGGCGCGGTCGTGGTCCTCGGGGGTCATCTCGACCGGCGTGGCGCCGAGTTCCAGGGCCAGTCCCTCGACGAGGGCGAGGTCCGCCGCAGAGGTCTGTTCGTCCCGGCACACGACCCAGGGCCGCCCGACGAAGATGTCGGCGCGGGCCGAGATCGCCCCGCCGCGTTCCCGCCCCGCGAGGGGGTGCGAGCCGATGTAGTGGGTGAGGTCGATGCCGCGTCCCTGAAGGGTGCGAAGCGGTTCGAGCTTCACGCTTGCGACGTCCGTGACGACGGCGTCCGGATGCTGCAGCAGCTCACGTTCGATGACGTCGGCGGTGACATCCGGCGGGACCGCCACGACGATCAGCGACGGATCGTCGTCCGGGCGCGGTCGACGGCCGGCGCCGTAGTCGATCGCGAGTCGCAGCTGCGACGGCGAGGCATCGTCGAGGCAGACGTCCACACCGCGGGAGGAGAGCGCATGGCCGATGCTCGAACCCAGCAGCCCCGCGCCGACGATGCGGACGGTGCCGTGGACGCGCGCAGCCAACGGACTGGCGGCACGCGTAGGCGTGCCCGTCGATTCGCTCACTCGTTCTCCTGGTGATCCCTCTGCGCGGCACCGATGACTCGGTGCCGATGTTCCGACGCTGTGCTGCTAGTCGGATTCGTTCTCGCTGCTCGCGGGCGGCGGTTCCTCGGCCGCGCGACGCGCGAGTGTCAGCAGAGCGCCCCGTTCAACCTTAGTCAACTCGCGTGCCCGGCCCACTGGGAGGGTTCCCAGGTGCAGTGGGCCGAACTGGCGCCGCACCAGTTCGATGACCGGGTGCCCGACGGCCGCCATCATGCGGCGCACGATGCGGTTGCGGCCCGAGTGAAGCGTGAGCTCGATGAGCGACTCGCCGCCTCGACCCCCGGCCGACCCGCTGGGGGATGCCGACAGCAGCCGCGCCTTGTCCGCGGCGATCGGGCCGTCCTCGAGCTCGAGGCCGCGCGTCAGGGTGGCGATGGTCTGGGCGCTCACCCTCCCCTCCACCTTCGCGACGTACACCTTGGTCACTCCGAACGACGGATGTGCGAGGACGTGCGCGAGCTCCCCGTCGTTGGTGAGGACGAGCAGACCGCTGGTGTCGGCATCCAATCGTCCGACGTTGTACAGCCGCTCGGGCCAGTCCTCGACGAATTCGCGCAGGTCGGGGCGACCGCGTTCGTCGCGCATCGAGCTGACCACGCCGCGGGGCTTGTTGAGCACGACGTAGCGCTTGCTCTGATCGAGCTGGATGGCGGTCCCGTCCACGTCCACGAGGTCGGCTTCGGGATCGATGCGCGAGCCGAGCTCGGTCACGATGACCCCGTTGACGCGCACCCGGCCTTCGACGATGAGGTTCTCTGCCACGCGACGTGAGGCCACGCCGGCGTTGGCGAGGACCTTCTGCAGGCGTACGCCGTCCGTCGAGCGGGTCTCGGGCTGCTCGTCGGACGATTCGGAGGAGGCGGTGTCGTCGCTCATGCGCGGATCATCTCATCGAAGCCGTCTGCGCCGTCATCGAGCAGCGGCGAGATGTGCGGCAGCTCGTCGAGCGAGTTGATCCCGAGATTCACCAGGAGCGCGTCCGTGGTGCCGTAGTGGATCGCCCCGGTCTCGGCGTCGGTGAACTCCTCGGTGATCAGCCCGCGCGCCAGAAGCGTGCGCACCACCGAGTCCACGTTGACGGCCCGGATCGACGCGACCTGACCGCGCGTGACCGGCTGCTTATAGGCGATCACGGCGAGCGTCTCCAGCGCGGCCTGGGACAGCCTCGACGGGGCCTGCGTGTTCACGAACTCGGTGACCAGATCGTCGTGCTCCTCGCGGACATACAGGCGCCAACCGCCGCCCACCTCGCGCAGTTCGAATCCGCGGCGCGGTCCGCCGGCGAGCCCGTCGTAATCCTCGACCAGTCCCTCGATCGCCTGTCGCACGGCGGGCACGGGTGCACCGACGGCGGTCGCCAGGCTCACGAGACTCTGCGGCTCTTCGACGATCAGCAGGATCGCCTCGAGTCGTCTGGCCACATCGGTCGGGGGTGCCGTGCGCCCCTCCCCGGCGATATCGGGATCATCGGTCATAGTCGGCTCCTAGGCTCGCAAGGTTCTCATCGGACCACCGCTCGGCGGTCCAGCGCAGGGTCAGCTCGCCGAGCGGCTCGAGCTGTTCGAACGACATGGCTCCGTGCCGGTACAACTCCAGCACGGAAAGGAAGCGGGCGACGACCACGCCCGGCTGCGTCGCGCCGGCGACGAGTTCGCGGAAGCTGAGGGTGCCGGCATTCCGCAGCAGGGCGACCACGATCGCCGCCTGCTCGCGGATGCTCACCAGCGGCGCGTGCAGATGGTCGAGCCCGACATGCGGGATCTCCTTCGGCGACAGTGCGAGGATCGCGAGCGCCGCGAAATCATCCGGTGTCAGCATCCAGACCAGCTCGGGCACCGCCCGGCGGAACCTTTCGTCCAGACGCACGGCGCGGGTGTGGCGGCGGTCCTCCGCCTGAAGACGCCCGGCGAACCAGCCGGAGACCTCCTTGAACGCGCGGTACTGCAGTAGACGGGCGAACAGGAGGTCACGCGCCTCGAGGAGCGCGACGGATTCGGCATCCACCAGCTCGCCCTGCGGGAGCAGCCCGGCCACTTTCATATCCAGCAGTGTCGCGGCGACCACGAGGAACTCCGATGCCTGTTCCATCTCCTCGTCGGGGTCCAGCCCGCGCAGGTAGGAGATGAACTCGTCGGTCACCCGGCTGAGCGAGACCTCGGTGATGTCGAGCTCGTGCTTGGAGATCAGTGTCAGCAGCAGATCGAACGGTCCGTCGAACACACCGAGAGTGACACGGAACCCCTCAGTCGCGATGCCGGTCGCTGGGCTCGTCGACGCGTCGTCGCCCGATCCCTCGACGGGCTCGGGAACTGACGGGACCGATGAGCGTGCGGTGTGCGCTTCGTCAGGCGACGGCACCACGCGCGACCAGCTCTCGCGCCAGCCGCAGGTACGCCTGCGCCGCCGCGTGCTCGGGCGCGAAGTCGGTGATGGGCATGCCTGAGACGGAGGCATCCGGGAATTTCACCGTGCGGCCGATGACGGTCTCCAGCACGTCGTCTCCGAATGCTTCGACGACGCGTTCCAGGACTTCGCGCGAGTGCAGCGTGCGCGGGTCGTACATCGTGGCCAGCACGCCGTCCAGTTCGATGGTCGGGTTGAGTCGGTCGCGCACCTTGTCGATCGTCTCGATCAGCAGAGCGACGCCGCGCAGGGCGAAGAATTCGCACTCCAGCGGGATGACGACGCCGTGGCTCGCGGTGAGCGCGTTGACGGTGAGCAGCCCGAGCGACGGCTGGCAGTCGATCAGGATGACGTCATAGTCGGCGGTGACCTTGCGCAGGACACGGGCGAGGATCGTCTCGCGGGCGACCTCGTTGACCAGATGCACTTCGGCCGCGGAGAGGTCGATGTTCGCGGGCAGGATGTCCAGCCCCTCGACCGCCGTCGGAATGATGACTTCGCGCGGATCGCGCTTGGTGTCCAGCAGCAGATCGTAGATGGTCGGCACGTCATGAGTCTGGATGCCGAGACCTGCCGACAGGGCACCCTGCGGATCGAAGTCCACGGCGAGCACCTTGCGGCCGTACTGCGCCAGCGCGGCGGCCAGATTGATCGTCGTCGTGGTCTTGCCGACGCCGCCCTTCTGGTTGCAGAGGGCGATGATCCGAGCCGGACCGTGACTGGGTAGCTTCGGCGGGGTCGGGAAGCCGTGGTACGGGCGACCCGTCGGACCCATCGTCAGATCGCCCTCGTCCTTCTTCGGCCGCGGTGAGGTTTTCGCGTGTGCCGTCTTCTTCGGGGTCGTGCCCCTGGTCGCGCTGCCAGCCACCCGGTCTCCTGCCGTTACTTCCTGCTTGGTCGATTGTAGCGACCGGCCCGGCGCACGCTCGGCGCCTCGCGGCGGGATGCCCGGTCTGATGCCCTCAGCGCGCCCGCGGATGCGACGTCGCGTACACGTCGCGGAGCGCGTCGACCGAGACGTGCGTGTAGATCTGCGTGGTGGCCACCGACGCGTGGCCGAGCAGCTCCTGCACGACCCGCACGTCGGCGCCGCCCTGCAGCAGGTGGGTCGCGAACGAGTGACGGAGCGTATGCGGGGACACATGCGCGCTCAGCTGTGCGCGTTCCGCGGCGTGTTGGATGACCAGCCACGCGCTCTGGCGCGAAAGAGGTGCGCCGCGCGCGCCGAGGAACAGGCGCGGAGTGGCCCGTCCGCGCCGGGAGAGTTCGGGCCGAGAGCGGGTGAGATAGGCCTCCAGCGCCGCCCGGGCGTAGGAGCCGACCGGGATGATCCGCTCCTTGGACCCCTTGCCGCGCACCCGCACGACATCGCCCTGGGCCATGTCGTCCACATCGAGCTGCACGACCTCGGACACGCGTGCTCCGGTGGCGTACAGCAGCTCGAGCAGGGCGCGGTCCCGCAGGCCGATGAGTTCGCCGCTCTCGGCCGCCGGCACGGCGTCGCCGGACGGGTCCGCTTCGGGCCCCGATGCGTCCAGCAGCCGCTCCACCTGGTCGACCGTGAGCGCCTTCGGCAGCCGACGCGCCGCCTTCGGCGGCCGCAGACGCCCCGTCGGGTCGTCGGCCTCGATGCCCTCCCGCGCGAGGAATCGATGAAACCCCCGCACCGAGGACTGCAGACGGGCAAGGCTGGATGCTGCCGGCGGGGGTTCAGCGGAGGCCCGCTCCCCCGCGAACTCGGCCACGAGCGCGCTGGTCACCTCGTTCGAGTCGGAGATGCCGCGCTCCGTGAGCCATTCCAGGTATCCGGTGAGGTCCCGCCGGTAGGCGGAAACCGTGTGGGCGGAAAGCCCGCGCTCGATCGAGACGTGCCGCAGATACGCGTCCACCGCTCGTTCGAGCTGCACGTCACTTCCCCGCGGCTCCGGGGCCGCGCCGGATCGCCTCGGCCGCGGCGAGGACGCCGACCGCGAGGATGCCGTTGCGCAGGCGCCCTTCGAGCACTCCGGTGACGGCATCCGACAGCGGTATCCACTCGACGCGGATGTCGGCCTCTTCGGCCTCACGGGCGTGCGCGGTGCCGACCGGCGACAGTCCGCGAGCCAGGAAGACGTGCACGACCTCGTCGTTGCCCCCCGGTGTGGTGTACACGCTCAGCAGCGGTTCCCACTCGGCCGCGGTGAGGTCGGCCTCCTCGATCAGCTCGCGCTGCGCGCTCTGCAACGGGGATTCCCCGGCGACGTCCAGGAGTCCGGCCGGGATCTCCCAGTCCCGACGGCGGATGGGATGCCGGTACTGCTGGATCAGCAGCACACGCTGGTCATCGTCGATGGCCACGATCGCCGCGGCACCCGGGTGATCGACATATTGACGCACCATCTCGCCGTCGCCGTAGCGGACGGTGTCGCTGCGCACGTCCCAGACGCTGCCTTCGTAGACCAGCGTGCTGTCGAGGATCTCGGCGTCGACGGGCTCGTCGTGCAGCTCCGCCCCCGCCGCAGTGAGCTCAGCCATTCTCGACGTCGAACAGTTCGCTGGCGCGGTGTCGCTCGAGCGCCGCGCCGACGAGGCCGCGGAACAGCGGGTGCGGGTCAGTGGGACGCGAGCGCAGTTCGGGGTGCGCCTGGGTGGCGATGTAGTACGGGTGCACTTCGCGCGGCAGCTCGACGTACTCGACGAGGTTGCGGTCTGGTGACAGACCGGAGAAGAACAGCCCCGCGCTGGAGAGCGTGTCCCGGTAGGCGTTGTTCACTTCGTAGCGGTGCCGGTGACGCTCTTCCACGCGTGACGCGCCGTAGACCTCCCGCGCGAGCGATCCCTCAGCGAGCTCGGCCGGGTACATGCCCAGGCGCATGGTGCCGCCCAGGTCTCCCCCGGCGATGATGTCGACCTGTTCGGCCATGGTGGCGACGACGGGGTTGGACGTGTCGGGGTCGAACTCGGTCGAGGACGCGTCCTCGATGCCGGCGACGTTGCGCGCGAACTCGATGACCATGCACTGGAGCCCCAGACACAGGCCGAGGGTGGGGATACCCTGCTCGCGTGCGAACTTCAACGCGCCGAGCTTGCCTTCGATCCCGCGGATGCCGAAACCTCCCGGGACGATGATCCCGTCGAGTTCGCCGAGGGCCTTTGCTGCTCCCTCCGGTGTCTCGCACAGGTCGGAGGGGATCCAGGTGATGCTGACGTGCGTCTCGTGCGCGAATCCGCCCGCTTTCAGCGCTTCGGTGACGGAGAGATAGGCATCCGGCAGGTCGATGTACTTTCCGACCAGTCCGATCGTGACTTCGTGCTTCGGGTTGTGGACCGCCTGCAGCACTCGTTCCCACCGCGACCAGTCGACATCGGCCGCCTGCTCAAGGCCGAGCGCGCGGACGATGTACTCGTCGAGGCGCTGGTCGTGCAGCATCGTGGGGATGTCGTAGATGCTCGGCACGTCCACCGCGTTGACGACTGCGGCCTCGTCGACGTCGCACATGAGCGCGATCTTGCGCTTGTTCGACTCCGTGACGGGCCGGTCGCTGCGCAGCACGAGCGCGTCCGGCTGGATGCCGATCGAACGGAGAGTTGCGACCGAGTGCTGGGTCGGCTTGGTCTTCTGCTCACCGGAGGCGTTCATGTAGGGCACGAGGGACACGTGCACGAAGAAGACGTTCGACCTGCCCAGTTCGTGACGGATCTGACGTGCCGACTCGATGAAGGGCTGCGACTCGATGTCACCGACGGTGCCGCCGATCTCGGTGATGATGACGTCGGGCTTCGGTGTCTCGCCGGCCTGCAGCCGCATCCGCCGTTTGATCTCGTCCGTGATGTGCGGGATGACCTGCACGGTGTCACCGAGGTACTCCCCGCGACGCTCGCGCGCGATGACCTCCGAGTAGATCTGACCCGTGGTGACGTTGGCCGCCTGGCTCAGATTGATGTCGAGGAATCGCTCGTAGTGCCCGATGTCGAGATCCGTCTCGGCACCGTCATCGGTGACGAACACCTCGCCGTGCTGGAACGGATTCATCGTCCCCGGGTCGACGTTGAGGTAGGGGTCGAGCTTCTGCATGACCACGCGAAGTCCACGCGCGGTGAGCAGATTCCCCAGGCTGGCGGCGGTCAGCCCCTTGCCCAACGAGGAAACGACACCGCCGGTCACGAAAATGTGCCTGGTGGTGCCGTTCGAAGAAAGAGAGCCGTTGAAAGTATCCGCCGTATGAGTATCCGCCACGGGCTTTTATCCTATCAGTCAGCGTCGGCGCGAAGTTCGCCGCGCGCGCGAGCGTGCGGGAATGGACGCCGGCACGGGCGGCCGACGGGTCGCCATGAGCACCCCGAAAGACAGGACGGCGCTCACCAGCAGGCACACGATCAGGACCGCGAAGAGCGGTTCGTCGCCGCCCATGTCCTCCGTCGCCCAGAACAGGGTGAACACCTGTGCGACGGTCAGCCAGGGCGGCAGCCACCGGACGACGTCTCGCCACAGGCCCCCCTCGACACGCGCCGGCGAACGGAACGCGAGAACGAGGCCGGCGATCGCGGCCGCGATCGCGATCAACGCGAAGCTCACCGGGATGATGAGCACTGTCGCATCAGCGAGCGCGTGCACGACCCACTCGCCCTGGTTCGCGCTCGCGAATGTGCCCTCCGGGAAGAGCAGTTGAGCGCCCAGGTACGACGAGTCCGTCCACCATCCGCCCTCGTCCGGCCGGAGCTCTGAGCGGTAGACCACCGTGTCGCCCGTGGCGTCGGCCGCACCGAACTCCCGCACGGCGACGCCATCGTGCCACGGCGCGTAGTCGAGCCATCCGCTCGCGCCGGTCATCGCCGTCGCGAATCGGGCCGGCATGCGCACGGTCAGGTCGATCCGCTCGACGTCGTCCTCCACCCCGCCCCAGCCGGACTTCCACCCGGGGTTGAGCGCGGTCCATCTGAGCTGATCGTGCCATCCACCGTTCTGATACGCGGCGCCGATGACGTCGTCCATCTCGTAGCGGATGACGACCTCGTGCTCGCCTGGCCATTCGTCGCCGATGCGCGTCTGCAGCAGCGCCATGCCCTGCACCCGCCCCTGCTCGAACGGGACCGCGGCGCCGTCGATCGTCACCGACGTGATCGTCAGGCGGGTGTCGTGACCGTCGACGTGGTCCTGCCATTGCCGCAGCACCTGCGGCACGTCGCGGTAGTTCGAGCCGACGACGACCTGCAGACGTTCGGAGACCTCCATGCGCACTGTGTCGCTCTCGGAGATGAGCGTTGCGTCCGTCTCGTAGGCGTGCACGAACACGCCGTAGTCGCCCGCCAAGTCCCCGCTGTAGACGGCATCGTTGTCGGGGCGGGCGCTGCTGGCCGGCGCCCACGCGATCAGGGCGATCGACGCGACGACGGAGAGGACCGCTGCCGCGCGTACAGCGAGCCGCGGCCCGGTGATGAACGCCGGGTCGTCATGGACCTGCCGGGCGATGCCCTCCTCCGAAAGCAGCCGGCGCATGAGCCGGCGCGCACGTCGAGGCGGAGCGAAGAGAACGGCGTAGGGCAGCAGCGGATCGCTCAGCGAAGTCCGTTCGTCGCCCGATGTCTGGTCCAGGTAGAGCTCCAGTCCGAGCAGGTGCTCTCGGGCCAGCGCGCCACGATGCGTCAACGGCAGTACGGACAGCGCGAGCACGACGATGACCGCCGCAAGCAGGGTGGTCGCGCTCACGATCGCCACCGGCCACCAGTACACACTCAGCGCGAACTGGTGCGAGAGCTGTCGCACCAGTCCCCACTGCACGATGGTCAGTGCGATCGCAGCCCCGAGGAAGCTGTCTCTGACGAAGCCGCGAGGTACGCGTCGCAGGCCGCGCGCGAATTGCTCGCCCCACGCGGGCGCCGAGAGATACTTCGTCCACGCCGCGGGCACGTTGCCCAGCCGGCCGGCGCGCGATGTCTCCCGCACGAGGGCGCGCCGGGCGGCCGCATCGCGGGGGGCGAGCTGAAAGCGTTCGACCGCCGCTGCCAGCGGCGCTGTGAGGACCGAACGGGAGACGCGGGCGGCCAGCGCCGCGGACACATCCTTCTGCGGCCCGTACTGGCTGACGAACCATGCGCGCCCCCGCGCATCGCCCCACGCGACGGCGCGGGCGGCGAGGGCGAACAGGACCGTGACCGAGAGCAGCACCAGCGGCACGAACGGCCCGATCACCTGCAGCCAGTAGAGGGCGGACTCGGGGGGCATCACGAAGGTGCCCGGCACGAAACGGAAGGTGAACCAGAACTGCGCATGCGGCGGCATGCGCTGGTCGTTCTCCAGCGTGTAGGTCACAGCGTCGGAGGTCTCGCTGTCCGGTGTGAGCGTTGCGGAGTCACTCAGAATCAGCCAGGCGATGCCCCCGCTCGGCTGCCGGGTGTAGTCCTCGACGAGATCGGGGGCGAGGGTCACCGTCAACGCGCTGTGCGCCACTGCGTGCGGCCACGCCGGTCCGAACACATCCCAGTCCAGCACCTCCTCCCGCAGCTGCGTGGAGTCGTCCACGGCGGCGTATGCGACATCGAAGAGCGTGTAGCGCAGCACGAACTCGTGGTCGCCGCTCAGCGTCTCGTCACCGTCCAGCAGCACCGTCGTCGCCGTTGCCCCGCGGGTGACGGCCACCGGGATCTCGACGCCGTCCCGTTGCGCGCCGGTGATCTGCGGCGCCAGGTCGTGGCCCTGGTATTGGCTCGCGATCACGCGATCGATCCCGGTCTCGGTGATGTCGTCGGGGAAGAACGCATCGATGCGCTCGACCACCTCCATGCGCATTCCGCCTTGGTCATCACGCCCCACCGTGTACTCGGCAGAGAACGAACGCGCGATCCAGGTCTCCGTGGCCGTGGACGCCGAGGAGGTGATGTCCTCCAGGGAGAGCGGCTTGTTCAGCACCGGACCGAGCAGCAGGAACGCGCCGGCCACGGCGACGATCGCCCAGAAGCCGAGGGTCAGCGCTCGGATGCGTACGGATCCGTGGGAGCGAACCCAGGTCTCCAGCCGCTCCAGCAGGCCGGAGAGCGCGCCATAGAACGGTGTATGCCGACGGCTCTCGACCGGCACGGCCTCGGCGGGCGGTGTCGCGGCCGTGTCGAGTTCGTCTGCTTCGAGGGTCTGGGCGGGAGGCGAGGGAGCGGCGGCGGTCTTCTTCTTCTTGCGGCGCCAGATCATGCGGCCCTGGTCGCGAGCGTGAGCAGCTCGCGGGCGTGGCTGAGGGCGGCGTTCGAGTCAGGCATCCCCGACAACAGCCGCGCCATCTCGGCTTCGCGGTCCGCTCCGTCGAGACGGCGCACGTCGGACGCGGTCACCGAACCGTCGTTGGCTTTGACCACCGAGAGGTGATTGTTCGCGAACGCGGCGACTTGCGCGAGGTGGGTGACGGCGATGACCTGCGACGATCGGGCCAGGCGAGCGAGGCGACGGCCGACCTCGATCGCGGCGGCACCGCCGATCCCGGCATCCACCTCGTCGAAGACGAACGTCGGCACCGGATCGACGGATGCGATCACGACCTCGATGGCCAGCATGACGCGGCTGAGCTCACCGCCCGAGGCGCTTTTGGCGACCGGGCGCGGCTCGGCGCCGACGTGCGGCGCGAGAAGAATGGCGACGTCGTCCCGTCCGGTCGCGGACTCGGTGCCGGGCGTGACCGCGACGACCACGTGCGCGTCGGGCATGGCCAGGGCGTGCAGTTCGTCGGTGACCGCGTCGCCGAGGCGGACGGCGGCCTCGCTGCGGGCGGCGGTGAGTGCGGCGGCGTATTCGTCGAGGGCGGATGCCGCGGCATCCCGTTCCCTGGTCAGCCGCTCGATCCTCGCGCCGTCGTCGTCGAGTTCCGCGAGGCGGGCGGATCCGGACTCCAGAAGCGCGATCGCCGCATCGAGTGATCCGTGCGCGCGAATCAGACCCCCGAGCACCGCGCGGCGCTCCTCGACCGCTGCGAGCTCGTGCGGCCCGGTCTCGTCCAGGTCGGCCAGGTAGCCGGCGATCGCGTGCGCGAGGTCGGCGGCGCGATATCCGAGGTCGGCTACCTGCGCAGCGAGGCCGTCCAGTGCCGGGTCATGTCCACGCTCGAGCGCGCGCCGCGACTCGGCCAGCAGCACGCCCACGTCGGGGGTGTCCCCCTCACCGGAGAGCATCTCGTGTGCGGTGGCCGCCGCGGCGCGCAGCTCCTCGGCGTTGGCGAGCCGCTCGGCGCGCAGGGCGAGTTCGGCGTCTTCGCCGGACCGCGGTTCGGCCTGCTCGATCTCGGCAAGCGCGACGCGCAGTGCCTGCGCCTCGAGCATGCGGGCGTCGCGATCGTCGGTGAGCATCGTCAGTTCGCGGGCGAGCTCGCGGAGGCGCTCGTACGCGGTGCGGTACGCCCGGAGCGCGTCCTCCACCGGCGCGCCGCCGAAGCGGTCGAGCGCGTCCCGCTGGGCTGCGGCGGTGCGGAGGCGCAGCTGGTCGGATTGCCCGTGCACGACGACGAGGTGGTCGGCGAGGTCGGCCAGCACGGTGGCGGGTGCGGCGCGACCGCCGACCGTGGCGCGGCTGCGTCCTTCGCTCGACAGAGAGCGTCCGACGAGGAGCTCGGCCAGGCCACTGCCGATCGGCTCGACATCGCCGCCCGCCTCGTGGACGCGATCGGCGACGGGTCCGTGCTCCGGCACGATCCAGGTGCCGTCCACCGACGCCTGCGCGGCGCCGGCCCGTACCGCACCGGAGTCGGCGCGTTGACCGAGCAGCAGCCCCAGCCCGGTGACGACCATCGTCTTGCCGGCGCCGGTCTCGCCGGTGATCGCCGTGAAGCCGGACCCGATGGGCAGCGTGGCCTCCGCGATGACGCCGAGGTCGCGCAGGCGCATCTCCTCGATCACGGAGCCTGGCCGTTCACGCCGTTGGAGGGCGCGGGTCCGCGCCAGCCTTCGACGGGGAGGCGGAACTTGCGGACGAGCCGGTCGGTGAACGCGGCCGGGTGCAGACGCGCGAGGCGCACCGGACGGTCCGAACGACGAACGACCACACGAGCACCCGGTGGCAGATCATGCGAACGCCGTCCGTCGCACCACAGCACGCCGGTCCCATTCGTTCGCTCGAGCACCTCGATCGCCACAGTGTGCTCGGGGCCGACGACCAGCGGCTTGGCGAACAGCGCGTGCGCGGACAGCGGCACGACCGCGATCGCCTGGACGGTCGGCCAGATCACCGGTCCTCCGGCGGAGAAGTTGTATGCGGTGGACCCCGTGGGCGTCGACACGACCACCCCGTCGCACCCGAACGACGACAGCGGCCTGCCGTCGATCTCGATGACGACTTCGAGCATCCGTTCGCGGCTGGCCTTTTCGACAGTGGCCTCGTTCAGTGCCCACGTGTCGAAGATCACTTCGTCGGAGGCGTTCTTCACCCGCACCTGCAGAGCCAGGCGTTCCTCGACGGCGTAGTCGCGCTCGATCGCCCGGCGCACCGCATAGTCCATGTCGTCGCGCTCGATTTCTGCGAGGAAGCCGAC